>NZ_RQII01000001.1 GCF_004761975.1 Planococcus koreensis
AAAAAAGAGATTGTCCATCTGGGCTTGGAAGATGATATCAACCCGAACGAATTGACCGGGAAATACCTGGAGCCTGCTGAATTCTACAAGCAGATGCAGGAAGAAGACACAATCGTTCTGGATGCACGCAATGACTACGAATTCGATCTTGGCCATTTCCGCGGTGCGGTGCGGCCGGATATTGAAAACTTCCGCGATTTGCCTGAATGGGTCCGCGACAATAAAGAAATCTTCGAAGGCAAGAAAATTTTGACGTATTGCACAGGCGGAATCCGCTGTGAAAAATTCTCTGGCTGGCTGAAAAAAGAAGGCTTTGAAGATGTATCGCAATTGCACGGCGGGATTGCTACTTACGGCAAAGACCCTGAAGTGCAAGGCGAACTATGGGACGGGCAGCTTTACGTGTTTGATGAGCGCATCGCAGTACCCGTCAACCAAAAAGAACATGTCATCGTCGGCAAAGACCATTTTACAGGCGAACCTTGTGAACGCTATGTAAACTGCGCCAACCCTGAATGCAACGCGAAAATCCTTGCTTCAGAAGAAAACGAACACAAGTATATGCGGTCATGTTCGGATGAATGCCGTGAACATCCGCGCAACCGCTATGCGTTCGAGCATGGCTTGGATGGAGCACAAGTCCAGGAGCGCCTTGACGCATTGAAAACAACAACTGAAGTGTAAGAAGCAGAAAAAAAGCCGTCCCTAGGGGCGGCTTTTTTCTGTTTCAATCTTCTTCATTGACAATAATGGCGCGGCCTTTGAATTTCAATAGCAAAGGGACGAGCAACCAAGCAGCAGCGACGATCAAGAGCACAAGCGAAATCGGTTTGGTGGCAAAAATCGAGAAGTCACCGTTCGAAATCGTCAATGCGCGGCGCATATTGTTTTCGATCATCGGTCCAAGCACCAATGCAAGAACCAATGGAGCGACCGGGAAATCATTGCGCACAAGCAGATAGCCGAGCACACCGCAAGCAAGCAATAAATACAAATCGAATGTCGTGTATTGCACGGCGTATACGCCGAAGAACGAAATGGCGATGATAATCGGCAGCAAGTATTTCTTCGGTGTTTGAATAATCTTGGCAAATACTTTGACCAATGGCATATTCAGAACCAATAGCATCAAGTTGCCGACGAACATGCTGGCGATCAATCCCCAAGCGACTTCAGGATGGTCATCAAAAAGCAGTGGGCCTGGCTGGATGTTGTACATGATCAATGCGCCCATAAGGATGGCAGTTGTGCCTGATCCAGGAATCCCAAGTGTCAGCAACGGGATCAACGCGCCGCCGGAAGCAGCATTATTAGCCGATTCCGGGCCCGCTACACCGGCAATTGCGCCAGTGCCGAACTTTTCAGGCGTTTTGCTGAATTTCTTTTCTGTGATGTAAGAGAAGAATGAAGCCAATGTAGCGCCGGCGCCAGGCAAAACACCGATGAAGAAGCCCAGGAACGAACCGCGCAATATCGGTACGGTGCTGTCTTTTAAATCTTGTTTGGTCGGCAAAATGCGGCCGATTTTAGCGATAGCGCCTTCTTCCTGATCGCGTTCAAGGACTGTCTTGAATACTTCCCCTAACGCGAACAAGCCGACAGCGATGGTCAAAAATTCAAGTCCTGAATACAAAATCGGCAAATCGTAAGTGAAGCGCGCAATGCCGGAAACGGCATCGATGCCGATGGTTCCGAGCATAAGGCCGAAGACCGTCATCATCAGTGCCTTGGTCATTGATTTTCCGGCAAGTCCGCTGACTGCGGCAAGTCCGAGAAGCATCAACGAGAAGTATTCGGCTGGACCGAATTCCAATGCGATGTTCGATAATGGTTTTGCCAACAGCACAAGGCCGATCAGTGAGATGATGCCTGCGGCGAACGAACCGATGGCAGCGATGGACAATGCTGCGCCAGCCCGTCCTTGCCGTGCCATTTGGTAGCCGTCGAGCGTAGTGACGACTGATGAGGATTCTCCAGGAGTGTTCAGCAGGATGGAGGTTGTTGAACCGCCATACATCGCTCCGTAGTATACGCCTGCCAATAGGATGATGGAACTGGCGGCGGCAGCTTCAGGAGGGAGGCCAGCAGTCAAGGTAGCTGTAACCGGAATCAGCAGCGCAACACCGCTCATCGGGCCGATGCCCGGAAGCACCCCGACCGCTGTTCCGATCAACACGCCGACAAATGCAAAGAGGATATTTTGCCATTGAAAAGCGACACCGAATCCATCCATAAGAAATTGTAATGTACTCATAATTCTCCGCCTCTCAAGTTAGAATACTGGAAACCCTGGCAACGAACCGCCTAGGAATTCAGCGAATAAATAATAGACTCCGAAAGAAAAAACGCTGGCGATGACAAGGGTTTGAATCCATTTGCCCCGCTCCATCGTCTGAAATGCAATTACCAGGAACAGGAAAGTCGTAATGACATAACCGAGGGGCTCAAGCAGTGCTGCATAAAGTACGGCACTGACAAACAGCACGATAAACTTGCCGTATTGGACTTTTTCCATTTCTCCCTGGTTCACCTGGTAGCGGAAAGTTTCATAAATCAACCGTGCACTCAATAAAATTAACAGGATGCCAAGGCCGATCGGGAAGATATCCGGTCCCACTTCTGAGCCATATGAGCTTTCGGATATTTTCCGGCTTTCCAGCACGAACAGAAGCCCAATCAGCAAGAAGGTGATGCCTGCAAAGCGGTCGAACGTTTTACTCATTGCTTTCTACTCCTTTCAAAATCAAGAAAGCGGCCGAAGCCGCTCCTTCATTATTTTTGCATGTCAAGCGCTGTCAATAATTCAACAATCACTTGTTCTTGTGTTTTCAAGTATTCTTCAAAACCAGCGGCATCTTTGTATTCAGACTGCCAGCCGTTCTGTTCCAATTCTTTTGTCCATTCTTCTGACTCAGACATTTCTTTCAGTTTTCCAGACCAATAATCGACTGCACCGTCTGACATGTTCTTAGGTCCGAAAATTCCGCGCCAGATCGTGAATTCTGCATCGATTCCAGCGTCTTTAAAAGTAGGGACATCGCTCAATTCGCCTTCAAGCGCTTCAGGAGAGCTGACTGCAAGAACTTTCACGTCGCCTGAACGAACGTATTCAGCGATCGTCGAAGCATCTGTTGCAATGACGTCTGCGTTATTGCCCAGCAATGATGCCACTGCTTCACCGCCGCCGTCATACGATACGTATTTTACTGACTTTGGATCGATGCCATACTCGAACGCAGGCAGGATGCCGACTAGATGGTCCATTGAACCGGGAGCTGACCCGCCGGCCAAAGTGATGGAAGTTGGATCCGCTTTAATGGCTTCCAGCAATTCTTCGAGCGTATTGAATTCCGAATCGGCTTTAACGACGATTGCACCGTAATCACGCGTCAATTGCGCCAGTGGAGTTGTATCTTTATAGCCGTATGGGCTATTGCCTTCAGCTTTATTGTTGTTGATCAAAATTGGCGGAGATTTCACCATCAGCATATAATCGTTGTCAACTTCTTTTGTGGCATATTCCGCCATGAATACTGCACCGCCGCCGCCTGGTTTGTTTTCAACCGTGATCGGCTCTTCGATCAATTTTGTATTGTTCATGGTTTTAGCAATGGACCGCGCTGTCAAATCCCATCCGCCGCCAGCTCCTGAAGGGGCGACAATTGCCATTCCGCGTTCTGGATAATTCGCTGATTCTTTCGCGCCTTGTGTTTCCCCTCCGGAAGAACAGGCTGCCAAACTTAAAGCCAAGACACCGGCCAATGAAACAGAAATCATTTTTTTCAACACATTAATCATCCCCTTTGAAATAGTAAAAGACAGCGCTTTCATGCGCTGTATTTAATTTATCAGAACTTTTATTCAATTGATCGTTTATGGAAATAAGAGGGATATTGTTCAATTAATCAATTTTGTTCATAAAGTTCACGGCTGCGGAAAATAGCGGCGCTCTGGCCGGCCGATTGTGCCGTAAAGCAATTCTGCCGCGGCCAAACGTTCAGAAACCAGGTGTTCCAGGTAACGGCGGGCAGTAGAGCGGCTCATGCCGCACGCGGAGCCCATTTCTTCCGCAGTCATTCCCAGTTCAGCAAGTGCCAAACGTTCTTTGATGCGGGCCATGGTATTCGGATCGATGCCTTTCGGTGTGGCAAAAGGTTCGCTTAAGGCAGTACGGTTCGAATTCCATAATTTTTGGATCGACTCCTCATCCAGCGAGCCGCTTTTTTCCAACGACCGTCTTTTTTCCTTATAAGCAACCAGGCTTTCTTCAAACCGGGCGAAAGTAAGCGGTTTGAGGATGTAATCGGCGACACCGGCACGGAACGCTTTTTTCACGATGTCCGTTTCAGAAGCCGCTGTGATGAAAATGATATCCGAATCGGGGCTTTCCTGTTGGATGAAAGGCAATAATTCCGTGCCTTTCATGTCAGGCAAATGGACATCCAGCAAAACCAGCTGAGGCTGGAGCGCCTGGATCCAATCTTTTGCTTCCGCGCCGTTATGGGCAGAGCCGACAACTTGAAAGCCGTCCATTTTTTCGATAAAGCGTCTGTGGATGTCAGCAATGCGTTTATCGTCTTCAACGATTAGAATCTCAATCATGCTAGTTCCTCCGATTTTATTGAAATGATAAATAGTGAACCGCCCAAATCGCCGGTTTCGATAGCGATTTCTCCGTGCAGGTCACGGACGCTTTCGTACACTTTGACCATGCCATAACCGCGGTCGCCGCCTTGTTTAGTGGAGACGCGTTCTTTGAAAAGAAGAGGCATCAATTCGGGATCCAGCCCAGGCCCGGAATCTTCCACTTCCATCAAAATCTCGCTGCCGTTATCCACAAGCAGAAGACGCACGGTACGTTCGTTTTCCGGCAAATGCTCGACCGCTTCAAATGCGTTGACGATCAAATTGCCGAGTATCGACACAAATAAGCTTTTTTCAAGGTGGGGAGGCAATTGTTTCATATTGCTTTCTTCATCAAGCAGCAGCTTCACTTTCAGTTCCCGCGCGCGATTGAACAGACCGATGACCAAGCCGCCCAAAAATGGATCTTGGAGCCGCTGCGTCACGAACTGGACGAGCGATTGCTGTTCTTCTGTTTCGTGGTGGATCAGCTGCATCGCTTCTTCGAGCGAGTTGAGCTGGATCAAACCCGATATCGTGTAAAGGAAATTCTGGTGCTCATGGGTCTGGGCACGCAGCGCTTCAGCGTATTGCGTGACTTGCGACAGTTCGCTGCGCAGGCCTTCAATATCCGATTGCAGCCGGAAACTGGAAACGGCTCCTACGATTTCATCATCAAAACTGATCGGGATGCGGTTAACGATGGTTTTTTTGCCGCGAATCGTCATCGGGCGGTCAAATTGGGATTCGCCGGTCTCGAGCACTTGGGGAAGCATCGTGTTCGGCAAAATGTCTTCGATGGGGATTCCCAGCAGGCTCAAGTCTTCGGGTAGCGCAAGCATCTCGTGCGCTGAAGCATTGGCCATCGTAATTTCCCCGGATTTATTCACCATGATGATCCCTTCACGGACCGATTCAATTACCGCGTTCCGTTCATTGTACAGGTTTGCGATTTCAGCAGGCTCAAGGCCGAATAAGGTTTTCTTGATGCTGCGTGCGAGCAGCATGGAACCGAACGCGCCGATAACAGCTGCAGCCAATACGATGCTGCTGATGGAATCCAAATACGCGTGGAATGTGCCGGCCATATCCGTTTTTAAGAAACCGACTGAAATGACGCCAATGATGCTGCCATTTTGGTCAAAGATAGGGGCTTTTCCGCGCAATGCGGGGCCGAGGGAACCAGTCGCTTCGGAAATATAGGCAACGCCGTCCCGCAGCGCTTTTTCATTGTCATCGCCGACCATCTTCTGGCCAAGCCTGCCAACGACGGGATGGGAATAGCGGATGCTTTCCGTGTTGCCGACCACAACATACTCAGCGCCGGTTTGGGCACGGATTTTCTCTGCGATCGGCTGAATCTCCGCCGCAGGGTCGCTCGCGCTGAACCCTTCGATGATATCGGGACGCTCAGCGGAAGTGACAGCAATATCCAAAGCCCGCTGGCCGACCTGCTCTTCAATGGCGCCGGATATAGTGACGTAAAAAAGCCAGCCCGCCAGTACCATGATGGCGGAAATGAATAAAGCGCCGTATAAGAATATTCTTTTCTGAAGAGACATGATGCGCCACTCATTTCTTTGAAAGATGAAATAAAATTCTGAATTTGCAAGAACGGAAAAGAAATGGCACAAAAGTGTCTACTTTTGTGCCATTTCCTCCTCTTCCTCTGAGCAGTCAAAACAAAAGAGCTCACCGTCTATGTAGACGCCGTTCAAAAAGCCGTCAAGGCAAAAGATGTCTTTTCCGCAATTGCTGCAGGGGCCGATGAGTTCACGCATCTTGTAAAGCAGCCGCGTAAACGTACATGGCTTCCTTCAAGTAAGTTGAAAGGCCTTTTCCATGCTGGTCGATATTGTTTGCGAAACGGCTGTCAGACGCGTATAAATCTGCAAGGCCGCGGAACATTCGTGGCGTGCAATCGTAAAAGCGGTTTAAGAGCGTGTAATACGCCTTCATCTCAACCTGCACTTCTGGCGCATCGGCAGGCAGATGCATTAATGCTGCAACCGCATTGTAAATCCGGTTTCCTTCGCGGTTGATCTCATCCAAATCTTCTTCTTCTTTTTCAGGCTTTGCCGTTTCCACCTGTTCAGGCTCTTCGATCGCGGCGGCTTCGTCGATTACTGCCATATTCACAAGTACTTCCGCTTCTTCTGCAGCATCAATGCTTTCTTCAGACACTTCATCTTCCAAGAGTTCTGGGATCTCCATTTTATATTTTGAGATATCGTCTCCATTTTTCTTGTCAGCGAAGGCTGCGAAACGGTCTTCATTGGAAAGTGTTTCCGCACCTGCATTTTCCAGCAACGTCATTTCTGCGCTTTGAATCAGTGATTCCATGCGCTCTTTTTTCAAGCGCAAAAACTCAATGTGCTGCGCCAATGCGAAGTTCGCATCAAAGCCATGGGCTACAATTTCCTGTATTTTTTTCAAAGAGAAGCCTAGTTCTTTGAAAAACAGGATATGCTGCAACAGCTTCAAATCTTCGTCGTTATAGTAACGGTAACGGTTAGAACCGATATTTGAGGGCTTGAGAAGCCCGATACTGTCGTAATGATGGAGTGTGCGAACACTGACTCCTGCAATCTTTGCTACTTCCTGTACTTTGTACATGACTATCACCTCTAATTACTGATTAGACTATGACGAACCGTTAGTGTCAATAGAATACGGAGAAATTCTTTTAAATGGCACAAACTACACAACCCGGCAGGGGAACGCACTTTCTAATTCGGGTCTATTATCTTAATTAATATTCGCAGGGTGAACTATAGATTCTAATTGCTGATATTCCGCAAAACAGCTGCGCTTGCCGCGGGCGAGCGCCAAGCCTCCTCAGTCGCTTCGCTCCCTGCGGGGTCTCGGCTGTCTCGCTTTCCCGCAGGCAAGATATTGGCCGAAGCTAGCGAGGCCATGTCTTTGCGACGAAGCGCCAAGCGCTGCAGGAGCAGAAAGGTTTTCTCCGCTGTTTTGCTCCATATCGAAAGATATCTTAGCTGAGGCGCGTCAAAGGGCTTGGCAACTCCTTTGCGACGAGCTTGCGCAGGAGCAATTGTCTTTGCTCTGCCTAAAGCGTCCGAAGCGGTGTATAAAATATTTATTCTTTTGTTCAATTTCTAGAAATATTATATAGAAAGAAAATTCTAATATTTCTCATTAAAGCTGGCAGTTTCAAAATCCGTATGAAATAATGACTATGATAGGGGTTTCAAATACGGCGTGCCAAGGAGGAATGGGAAATGAAATTGACGAATTACGTAAACGGCGAATGGCAGGAAGCGGTTAATTCAGATTTTACTCCAGTACTGAATCCAGCAACGGGCGAACAATTGGCTCAAGTCCAAATGTCTACAGCTGCAGATGTAGAAGCGGCGGCCCGGGCGGCAAAAACAGCGCAGAAGAAATGGGCGAAAGTTCCAGCACCCAAACGAGCGGATTATTTATATGAAATTGGACGGTTGATGAAGGAAGATAAAGAACATTTGGCGCAAGTATTGACCAAGGAGATGGGCAAAGTCATCGAAGAAGCACGCGGCGAAGTTCAGGAAGGCATAGACATGGCTTTTTACATGGCTGGCGAAGGGCGCCGCATGTTCGGCGAAACGACGCCATCTGAACTGGCAGACAAATTTGCGATGAGCGTCCGTTCTCCAATCGGGGTTGTCGGCTTGATCACTCCTTGGAACTTTCCGGTTGCGATTGCGACATGGAAGTCGTTTCCGGCTATCGTAGCGGGCAATGCGTTTCTCTGGAAGCCGGCAACCGAAACGCCGATGATGGCTTTTGAAATGGCTAAAATCTTCGAGGCCGCAGGTTTGCCTCCAGGCGTGGCGAATGTTGTATTCGGCTCTGGCGCTGAAGTCGGCACAGCGATGATCGAACATCCGGATATCAAAGTGATTTCGTTTACAGGTTCAACAGAGACTGGCCGCAAAGTGGCTGAGGCCGGAGGGCGGAACCTGAAGAAAGTCTCGCTGGAAATGGGCGGCAAGAATGCCGTGATTGTCATGGACGACGCAGATTTGGATCTTGCAGTCGATGGAATCTTATGGAGCGCATACGGAACAGCTGGCCAGCGATGCACAGCTTGCAGCCGGGTCATTGTCCATAAGGGCATAAAAGAGGAACTGCAAAGAAGGCTGCTTGAAAAAGTGGAAATGCTAACGGTAGGAGATGGATTGGATGAAACGGTCAAAGTCGGCCCGGTCATCAATAAAAAAGCATTAGAGAAAATCCATTCCTATGTAGAAATCGGCCAGCAGGAAGGTGCAAAATTGCTGGTGGGCGGAGCGGTTTTGAACGATGCACCGCTGGATAAAGGAAACTATTACGCTCCGACAGTGTTTACGGATGTGCTGCCGGATATGCGGATCGCGCAAGAGGAAATTTTCGGTCCGGTCGTATCAATCATCGAGGTGTCGAGCTTTGAAGAGGCGATTGGAGTGAATAATGGCGTCATATATGGCTTATCCAGTTCAATTTACACCAGCGATGTCAATCGGGCTTTCAAAGCGCAAAGGGATTTGGATACGGGAATCGTCTACATCAATGCAGGGACCACTGGCGCAGAAATTCATTTGCCATTCGGCGGGACGAAAGGGACCGGCAACGGCCATCGCGATTCAGGGGTTGCGGCGCTCGACGTCTTTACAGAGTGGAAGAGCGTATACATTGATTTCAGCGGCAAGTTGCAGCGTGCGCAAATCGACAACGAAATCTGATTAAAGAGGAGGCGTCGGCATGAAAATCGCGGTATTGGGTGCAGGGTTGATGGGCAAGCAGGCAGCAGGGGACTTGGCTGCCAATAGCGAAGTGGAAAAAGTGTTTTTGGCAGATCTCCATCCAGCCCAGGCTGAGCTGTTCAAGCAACAGCTGGGCAGCGATAAAGTCGAAGTTCTTTATTTGGATGCTCATGACGATCAGCAGCTTTTGGCCATCATGGAAAAGGCTGACGTGGTCATCAACGCCTTATTTTACACCTTCAATGAGAAGGTGGCCCGTCTTGCCATGCAATGCGGAGTCCATTCTGTGGACCTGGGCGGCCATATCGGCGGAGCTACTGACGCCGTTTTGTCGCTGCATGAACAAGCGGAGCAGCGCGGCGTGACGCTCATTCCGGATTTGGGTGTGGCTCCCGGAATGATGAATATATTGGTTGGCCATGGAGCCGGTAAATTGGATCAAGTCCATGAAATCCGGATTTTTGTCGGCGGAATACCGGTGAAACCCGAACCGCCATTAATGTACAATCATGTTTTTTCATTGGAAGGCGTATTCGACCATTATACGGACCCGTCGTTTGTCATCCGCGAAGGGCGTGAACAGGAAGTCGCTTCGCTGTCGGAAATCGAGTTTGTCCAATTCGAGGGTTTTGGGGAACTTGAAGCTTTCCATACATCTGGCGGAACATCTACGCTTATCGACACGTTCAGCGACGTCGATACATTGGAGTATAAAACGGTTCGCTATAAAGGGCATGCCGAAAAGTTCCAAATCCTCGTCGACCTCGGATTCACGGATCGGGAAAAAACGGTAAATGTGAACGGGCTTATCGTGAAGCCGCGAGACGTTTTGCGTGAAGTGCTGAAGCCGCTTACGGAACTTGGCGATAAACAGGATGCTGTTTTATTGCGCGTCATGGTGTCGGGCACCAAAGAAGGCGAAGGGCTTACCTATGAATACAATATGATCACAATGAGGGAAGATGCGGGGGTCACCGCTATGGCGCGGGCAACTGCCTATACGATTTCAGTTGTGGCGCAGATGATCGGCAGCGGCATTATCGATAAGCGAGGTTCTTATCCGCCTGAAATGATCGTGCCAGGCGATGAATACATCGCGGAAATGGCGAAGCGCGGAGTTCTCATCAAAGAAACAGTGCATCGTTCCGCGTATCAGAATTAAAAAAACGGCATAAGGGGGAACGGCTATGGACTTCGAATTCACTCAAGAACAGCAGCTGCTTCGGAAAACCGTCAGGCATTTTGTCGATGAAGAAATCATTCCGTATATAGCTGGATGGGATGCAGCCGGTGCTTTTGATCCGGCCATCTGGACGCGGCTGAAAGATATGGGCCTTATGGGTGTATGCATACCGGAAAAATACGGCGGCAGCGGCATGGATTATAATTCGCTGGCGATTATTTGTGAAGAATTGGAACGGGGAGACACGGCTTTCCGCACGGCGGTTTCCGTCCATACGGGCCTCAATTCGATGTCCCTTTTGCAATGGGGGACCGAGCAGCAGAAAGAGCAATACCTCGTTCCCCAAGCGAAAGGTGAAAAAATCGGGGCATTCGGCCTGACGGAACCGGGCGCAGGCTCAGATGTCGCGGCTTTGGCTTCGACAGCAGTGAGAGACGGCGAGCATTATATTTTGAATGGCCAGAAAACCTGGATTTCGTTATGCGACGCTGCCGACCATTTCATCGTTTTCGCTTATACTGACAAAGAGAAAAAGCATAAAGGAATCAGCGCGTTTATCGTCGAGCGGACATGGGAAGGGTTTTCTTCTAAAGCGCTAAAAGGAAAGTATGGCATCCGCTCGGGCAATACTGGAGAATTATTCTTCGATGATTTGCGGGTGCCGGTTGAAAACCTGTTGGGGCAAGAAGGAGAAGGCTTTAAAATCGCCATGTCGGCGCTTGATAATGGCCGCTTTACGGTTGCTGCTGGTGCTTGCGGCTTGCTGATGGCTTGCATAGAGGAAAGCGTCAAATACTGCCATAGCCGTTCGACATTCGGGAAACCGATCGGCGAGCACCAGCTTGTCCAGCAGATGCTCGCCAATATGGAGGCCGGCTATCAAATGAGCAGGCTGCTTGTCTACCGCGCAGGCGAGATGAAAAATCAAGGAAAGCGCAACACACGGGAAACATCGCTGGCAAAATGGCAGGCTTGTGATTTTGCCAATAAAGCGGCGGATGATGCGGTTCAGATCCACGGCGCTTATGGCTATACGGACGAATATCCGGTTGCCCGCTTCTTGCGGAACTCGAAAGCTCCGGTCATTTACGAAGGCACGCGCGAAATCCACACGCTCATGCAAGCGGATTATGTTCTCGGCAACCGCCAGGACAAGAAATTGAATCACATGCTGCCGCAATGGCCGTTTGAAGAATAAAAGAGCCGTACGTCACGTCATGGCAAATGACTTGGCGTACGGCTTTTTCTATGGAATCGATTATTCAGGAATGCTGTCAAATGAAGGCTTCGGCACCAGCATCTGAAGTTTCTTCGGTTGGATTTGAATATCGAGCGGCGTCTTCAAGTAAATTTCACCGTCTGTATCCACTTCTTTTTCTTCATCTGTCCAAATTTTGATGTGCTGTCCTTGGAAATGCGCGATGTGCTCCAGTTCATCTGGCGTCACATCAGGTTTGGCAAGCGAAAACCATTCGCGGATCGCAGTGAGTGTCGAAGACTGGATGATGAACACATCAAGCAAGCCGTCGGAAGGGCTGATCGAGTCCATCGGAAACATATGTGTACCGATGGATTTTCCGTTCATGATCAATGCGGCAACCCCTTCTTCAACGGATTGGACGCCATCGATTTCGAGATGGATCGGAAATGGAATCGATTGGCGCATTGTCTGCAGCGCACTCATGAAATAACTGATTTTGCCGTAGCGCTCTTTTAAATCAGGGTCAATGTTCAAAGACGTATCGGTAATCAATCCGAGGCCGGCGAAATTCAGGAAAATCCGATGATTGATTTGTGCAGTGTCGATGTCCTGAATATCTCCAGCGGCCAAAGTTTCTGCCGCCTGGTCAAGCAGCAATGGAATCTCCAGTGTCCGGGCAAAATCGTTGCACGTTCCGCTTGGAAGGATTCCAAGTACTGGAGGAGCGTCCATGGTGGAAAGCACTTGTACCGCAATGTGTACGGTGCCGTCTCCTCCAGCGACAAAAAGCGCATCGGCGTTATTGCAGGAGTTGCGGCATGCCGCTTCGAATTCTTCTGGTGATGCTGTTTGAATCAGCTCAAGATGTTTTGACGCCCGCGCGAGAGCGGGAACAGCCAAAGGGATTACCGTGTCTGTCGTTGCCGCTCCAGCTGCGCCGTTATACAATAATATGGAACGTTCAAATCTCGGCATGCTTGCTACCTCCTAAAATCTCTTGTAATGATTCATTTCCACTAAACGGAGATCCCTAAACAACAGAAGGCTGCATACTGAAGCAGCGGAAAGAAGGAATGATAATGACATTGACATTGAAAATGTATTATGGCGACCCGGAAATTGCGCAGGCCACAGTGGAAGTAATTGGGTCGGGACAGGATGAAAAAGGGCAATACATACTAACGAACCAAACAATCTTCTATCCGGAAGGCGGCGGACAACCTGCAGACACCGGCTTCATTGACGGCGCTGCAGTACTGGACGTCCAATCTTCGCAGGAGGAGATCCGGCATTATACGGATATGCCGCTTAGCAACGGGGAATACCCGGCGCAGCTGGACTGGAACAAGCGCTTTGACCATATGCAGCAGCATGCTGGCCAGCACGTGCTGAGTGCCGTGTTTGCTGACCGGCATAATTTGCATACTACGAGCTTTCATCTTGGGGAAGAACGTGTGTCGATTGATTTGGACGCTGCTGAAATTCCACAGGAAGTTCTCGCTGCTGCGGAAGCTGCGGCAAATGATGTCATACGCCGCCATTTGCCGATCACTACGGAGTGGGTGACGGAAGAGCAGGCTAAATCTATGTCCTTAAGAAAACCGCCTGCAGTGAAAGGGGACATTCGGCTCGTAAAAATCGATGGTGTCGACTTGAACGCCTGCGGAGGCACCCATCCTAAAAACACTTCTGACATTGGCCTCATTAAAATTATTGCTGCTGAGAAGGCGAAAGGCGGCACACGGGTTTATTTTTTATGTGGAGGGCGGGCATTCGGCCATTTCAAATTGCTGATTGAAACCACTGATGAACTGGTGCGCCAGCTAAATTCCCCGTTGAAGGATTTGCCGGGTGCGGCTGATGCGTTGCTTGAAGAAAAAGCGGCAATCGAAAAAGAATTAAAAGACACGCGTTCAAAATTATTGGAAGCGGAATCTTTCGGCATACAACCAGCGGCAAATACGGCTACTGCAGAGCGTATATTTTACAACCGCCCAGTAAAAGAACTCCAGCAATTGGCGCGTATTGTTGCAGCGCGCGAAAAACATTCATACATACTCCTTTTATCGGCAGAAGGCAAAGGCGTGCGATTTGTCTGTGCAAAAGGGGAAGAGGCACAGGGAGATATGCGGGAGGTGCTGGGAGAGTTGCTGGCATTGACGGATGGCAAAGGCGGCGGAAATCCGGGATTTGTACAAGGCGGTGGGAATACGGAGTGCGAAAATGAGCAGTTTATCCGCACATTCCAAAAGGCTGTAAAAAAGTTCCGGGAAAATCTGTAACTTTTTCCTGTGGCTAGTGTCTAATTGGAAAAGAAGCCTTGAAAGGCGGGGTCGGTTATGAAGAAAAGAGGGATATGGCTATTGGCTGCAGTATTGTTTGCGGCCATCGCAATTGCAGGCGTTTTGATGTTCGATAAAGTGACTGTCAACGCACCCGCGCTCGCTTTGACTGAGCAAGGATGGCGCGCGAATTTCTCATCTGCAGTCCAAGGGAATGCGATTGAAAAAGGTGATATTTATCTGACGGATGCGGAAGGGAATCGGGTGGAAGCTTCAATGGAATTGCGGCCAAATGGAAAAACCATTGAAATTTCGCAGCTTCCGGCTGGGCAATACGAGCTTCACATCAAGGAATCAGCAATCAAAGGAAGCTTTTTCAAATCACTTGACCGAAAAGAGCTCACTTTTTCTGTCCAGGAAGAAATCCAGACATTGACGGATGCTGAAGAGCTAAGAGCGTATTTCGCCCAAGTACTGGCGCTGCAGCAAAGCAATGAAGAAGACGGCATTTTCACAGACAAAAGCGGCGCCACAGAAGAGTCTGCGGACAGCGGCAGCGGAGAAGCCAGCGGAGAAGGCGGGAATGGCGGCGATTACTCGACCACCAATAAACAAGTTGAAGGTGTGGATGAAGCCGATTTGGTGAAAACCGATGGATCGTTCATTTATTCAATCAGCGAAAATCGCGTCATTATTACGGATGTCCGAAATCCGGACGAATTGGCTGTGGCGGATGAACTGGTTTTCGAGGAAGAATTATATCCGCAGCAATTGTTCTTGAACGATGGCGTTCTTGTGGTAATCGGCAGCAAGTATTCGATTATGCCGATGGATGGCATGGAACGTGAATATTTTCCGCATATGGGAATGACAACCGTACACCTTTACGACATTGATAATCCGGCATCGCCGGAATTGCTGAGGGAGTTCGGGACGGAAGGAAATTTGAATGGCGCAAGGCTGGCTGGCAATGTCTTATACTATGTCACCAATGTCTACCCGGATTTCTGGATCATGGAGCAGCAAAATGATGCGGAATTGCGTCCCCATACCTACGACTCGAAAAATGGCGGTACGCTGACACCGATGCCCTATGACAGCCTTTCCATCCTGCCTGGAACAATGGAAGGCAGCTATAGTGTCATATCAACTATCGATTTGGCGGAGCCTTCCCAGAACGACATTAGCACGAAAGGATTTTTAGGCGGCAGCGAGCAAATGTATATGTCGAAAGACCACCTCTATTTGACAGCAGCCGCTTATATTCCAGCAGAAAGCGAAGACGGCACAGTGACCGACAGCAATGCCGACATTGCAATCTGGATGCCGCAGACGGCAAATACAGAGATTTTCAAATTTGCATTGGAAGGGACAGATGTCCAATTCATAGCCTCCAGCGAAGTGGCGGGTTCACTTTTGAACCAGTTTTCCATGGATGAACACAATGGCTATTTCCGTATAGCAACAACTGAAGGGTTTGCCTGGAATGTTAATGAACCCTCGAAAAACCATCTGTTCATTCTGGATGCTGGCATGAAACAGGTTGGAGCAGTGGAAGATTTGGCAAAAGGAGAGCGGATCTATTCAGCCCGTTTTATCGGAGACAAAGCATATATGGTGACGTTCAAAGAAACCGATCCCTTGTTTGTCATCGATGTATCCGCGCCATCCGCGCCGAAAGTGATGGGCGAGCTGAAAATTCCCGGGTTCTCGAATTATCTCCATCCGTTGGATGAAAACCATTTGATCGGTTTTGGCGCTGATACGAAGCTGGAACCGGTGAAAGGTGGAGAGCCGCGGGTAGTGACCGGCGGCATGAAAATCTCGCTTTTCGATATCAGTGATTTTTCGAACCCTCAAGAAAAAGACAACGAAATCATTGGCGGTCCCGGAACTTATTCCCAGCTGCAATACGACCACAAAGCGCTGTTCATCCATCCGGAAAAGAACCTATACGGCTTTCCGCTGACGATGTACAGTGAAACAGATGGCAAGTATGTGGAGTTCGAAGGTGAAGGTGCGATGATTTACACGATAACTCCTGACGGCATTACAGAAGCGGCCAATCTAATATCACCGTCCGATATGCAATATGAAGATTGGGCGAAAAGCGTGCAGCGTATCCTGTATAGCGGCGACAACCTCTATACCGTGGCCAATAGCGAAGTGAAAAGCTATAAACTCGAAACCTTTGAATTGAAAGACACATTGGCCTATTAGCCGTCCGCACATCCGGAATTTCCGGATGTGCGGTTTTTTATTCAGAAAATCAGGGAAGTACTATAGTATTCTAAAAATTTTGGAGGCGATTGGATGAAAGCAGTAACGTTCCAAGGTGTAAAAGACATGCAAGTGAAAAACGTCAAGGACCCAGAGATTGAGAAAAAAGACGATATTGTTGTCAAAATAACTTCTTCCGCTATTTGTGGCTCGGATTTGCATATTTATCAAGGCGCCTTGCCTGCGCGAAAAGATTACGTCATCGGCCATGAACCGATGGGCATTGTCGAAGAAGTCGGCCCCGAAGTGACAAAAGTGAAAAAAGGCGACCGCATCGTGCTGCCATTCAACGTCAGCTGCGGCCACTGCTTCTATTGCGACCATGACATGGAAAGCCAATGCGACAATTCAAATGGCAACCCTCATTTCGATACCGGCGGCTATTTCGGATTTACTGAACGCTATGGCGATTATTCCGGCGGGCAAGCGGAATACCTGCGTGTGCCGTACGGCAACTTCATGCCGTTTGTCATTCCTGAATCTTCCGAGCTTGAAGATGAATCGGTGCTATTCCTTTCGGACGTTCTGCCGACTGCCTGGTGGAGTGTTGAAAATGCCGGCGTAAAACCGGGTGACACAGTCGTGGTTCTTGGCTGTGGGCCAATCGGCTTGATGACCCAGAAATTCGCTTGGATGAAAGGCGCCAAACGCGTCATCGCAGTGGATGAAATTCCATACCGTATGGAAAAAGCCAAACGCATGAACAACGTGGAAGTGTTCGATTTCAGCCAATACGACAATATGGGTGCGCACATCCATGAACTGACAAGCGGCGGCGCGCAAGTAGTCATCGATTGTGTCGGCATGGATGGCAAAAAATCGGCGGCAGAAGCAATCCAGCAGAAATTAATGCTGCAGGGCGGTACATTGAGCGCAATTGATATCGCAAAAGACGCAGTCGCCAAATTCGGGACAATCCAGTTAACCGGCGTCTACGGCCAGAAATACAACCAATTCCCGCTCGGCAATATTTTCGAGCGCAATGTAACGATGAAAATGGGCCAAGCACCGGTCATCCACTTGATGCCGATGCTGTACGAGAAAATCGAGAAAGGCGAATTTGATCCGCGTGAAATCATTTCGCACATCATGCCGCTTGAACAGGCCGCGGATGCTTATAAGATTTTCAATGACCACACAGATGACTGCACGAAAGTCGTCCTGAAACCGTAAGCTCAATAGGATTCAAGTTTCCCAATAATCTAAAAAAACGCTCCGCCTATGCGGAGCGTTTTAATTTTTGTCCGGATGCGTTATCATGAGGAATAATACAGAAGGGGGAGAGCCTGTGACTCAAATAGGTGAAACTAGACGCGAGCTTGCCCTCGATTGTTTTCTGTTGGCCGGCAAGCTGTTGATGGAGAATGGCGCGGAAACTTACCGTGTTGAAGATACAATGATTCGCATGGCCATATCACAGAAAATGACAGACTCCCATTGTTTTGTAACACCCACCGGCCTCATGTTTTCCCCGAGTGACGAGCTGGCGACGCGCTTTGTGCGCATCAATAGCCGTCGCACCGATCTGGAGCGTGTTGCATTGGTGAATTCGGTGTCCAGGAAATTGGTGGCTGGTGAATTGGCGCTGGCAGAGGCATACGAAGAATTGAAAACTATCGACCGGACCAATTATATGTTCAATATATGGCTTCAGATTCTGGCGGCTGCGACGGCGAGCGGATGTTTCCTGATCTTGCTGGGCGGCAATTGGAGTGATTTGCCGTTCGCTTTTGTTTTCGGCGGAACGGGCTTTATCATAGTGGAAACAATTTTGGAGAAAACAAGGGTGAAATTTTTTGCGGAATTTGTCGGAGCGTTGGCCATTGGTGTGTTCGCGCTGTTAGCCGTCTATTCCGGCTACGGCAAAAATCTGGACACGATCATTATCGGTTCGATTATGCCGCTTGTACCGGGCCTGCTGATTACAAACGCTGTTCGCGATTTGATGGCTGGGCATTTCGTTTCGGGCCTTTCCAAAGGAGCGGAAGCATTTCTGACAGCGTTCGCCATTGGAGCCGGCATCGCGCTTGTATTGTCATTTTAAAAGGAGGGGTTCGATGAACTGGCCATTAGAAGCGTTTTTGAGTTTTCTGGCAGCAGCGTCGTTCGGCGTTATTTTCAATACGCCGAGAAGGACGTTGCTTAGCTGTGGGCTGGTCGGCATGACGGGCTGGCTGATTTACCGGACAGGCGTCATTTTCCTCGACGACCCCGTACAGGCGACTTTTGCGGGTGCATTCGGCGTGGCGCTGGCTGCGCATCTGCTGGCGAAAAAGTTCAAGATGCCCATGATCATTTTCAGTGTGGCAGGGATCATCCCGCTTGTGCCGGGCAGCAAGGCATATAATGCCATGCGCAATATCGTGGAGAATAATTATCTGGAGGCCATAACCTTTGCTTCTGAAGCATTGATGATATCAGGCGCTGTCGCGATGGGGTTGGTATTCGCGGAAGTATTGATGCAAATAGTCTTCAAGCAAATGGCCAAGCGCGTCCAAAAGAAAATCGGCATGACCCAGAATTGACTGGGACATGCCGATTTTTTTTTATCATGTTGTTTCTGAAACTTTCAGCCATTTCTCCAGATCTGCCGCTGTCATCGGGTAGCCGGAAATGTAGCCTTGGATCAAATCGCAGTCCATGGCGCGCAATAATTCCAGTTGTTCGTTCGTTTCGACGCCTTCCGCAGTGACTTGGAGATCCAAGCTCTTGCCGAATTGGATCATGCCTTTAATCAGCTTCTGCATTTTTTCCTGTTTCGTGATGGACTTGATAATGGAGCGATCGATTTTTAAGTTGGTGATCGGCAGCATCAGCAT
The DNA here is from genome assembly GCF_004761975.1 of Planococcus koreensis. Taxonomy (GTDB): domain Bacteria; phylum Bacillota; class Bacilli; order Bacillales_A; family Planococcaceae; genus Planococcus; species Planococcus koreensis. The sequence continues at coordinate 19,134 of NZ_RQII01000001.1, forward strand.
ATAGCGGAATGCTGCGTAGCCCGTTCCGAAATCATCGAGTGAGAAAGAGATGCCCGCTGCGTTCAGCTGCTGCATCTGCTTAACAATTGACCGTTCGGCTTCTGCTTCCAAAGCGAAGCGTTCGGTGATTTCAATCGCCAACGAAGAAGGGTCGCAGCCATTCAACTGGATCTGCTCAAGGAAAATTTTCGCCATGTCCTTATCACGGAACTCCCGGATGGACGTATTGATGCTGACTTTCATATCGATTCCGCGATTCTGCCAGTCTTTCAGCTGCGTACACACCGATTCAAGGACGTAAAGTCCGATTTCGTTGATCATGCCATTTTCTTCGGCGATTGGAATCAGTTCGTCCGGAGTGACAATGCCGATTTCGGAATCTTCCCATCGCACGAGCGCTTCGACACTTTCCACCTTGCCGGTCTTCAAATTGACTTGCGGCTGGTACAGCAAATGCAAATTATGCCGGTCAAGCGCGTGGATCAAGCGTTTTTCAATCAATGATTTCCGGCTCAGGCGCTCATGGTCATCGGAAGTCAGCGCAGAAATGGCGCTGCCGCCCCGTTCTTTAACTTTTTTGATAGTGGCGTGAGACGCTTTAATCAGGTGCACGAACGATTGCTGGTCTTCAGGATAGCGCGTGATGGCACCGCTGATGGTCATTGGAATCGACAGACCGTCAATATAAATCGGGTGCTGCTGAAGGTAGTAAAGGAACCCTTCGATAAACCAGTTGCTGAGCGGTGTCACTAATGCGAATTCATGCAATCCCGCACGGGTGATGATGGTATCTGAGAAATACATGCGCAGCCGCTTCGTGAATTCGATAAGCAATTCGTTTTCAGTATCGGTGTCCGAAACATCGCGAAGTGTATAAAAACGGTCGATATCGAGATAAACAAACGAGAAGTTTTTCTTTTCTTCGATGAATTCATTGACCACTTGCTCTAAGCGATGGCGGTTCTCCAATCCTGTGATAGGATCGATGAAGGCGATTTCTTCCAAGTGGAGCTGAACTTTTTTAGCAGCGGTGATATCCTTTTCAAGGAATATGTAATAAGTGTCATCGCCTTTGATTTGCATCGGAATTGCAGTCAGGTCAACCCAGTATTCTTCGCCGTCTTTTTTCACTTTGCGCGTTTGTCCGTTCCAGACATTGCCGCTCTTCAATGTGGCCACAAGCGTTTCTACAAAACAGATATCCGCACTTTCTTCACCGAACATCTGCCAGACCGGTTTGCCGAGAATCCGTTTTGGCGTCCACTTGCTCAGCTTCAGGAATAAAGGATTTGCATAAGTAATCAAAAATTCCTCATCAAAGTATAAGAGCATGAACGAATTATCCAATCCGCTCCGCAGGCTGTTCAATTCACGGTTTGCCGAACCTTCTTCATCAGCATCATCCACTTCGAAAATCGCCATGATGAATGGTTCATTGTCAGCAGTGAACGCTTTTGTGACGATGGTCGTATACGTCAGCGTTCCGCTTCCTAACCCGACTTCTACATCTTCAAACCGTATCGGATCTTTACTATGTATAACCGTTTCCCAAGAATGCTTATAAAGAGCAGCTCTTTCTGGATTCATATATGGATAAATTTGGCCTTTGATTTTATCGGTTTCGATTTGGAAAACACGTTCTGCATGGCGGCTGCACCATACAACAAGTCCGTCTTTGTCCATAATGATAATGGGAAAAGGGATATGGTTAAAAACGAGATTATCCGCTAACAGTTCTTGTAATTCACTCATTCCATGACGCTCCTTCTCCGTAAATTAATTCCATTAATCCGTAGTCTAATTCCATTATAAAGAAGAAAAGGACTATCGTCATCCTTTTCAAAATATTACCCGTATTTTTTTGTAAGATACAATGACTATGCTTATTTTAACAAGCATGAGAGAATGGGGAAAGAAAAAATGAAAATAAAGAAAAAGAGGGAAAAAAATGAAGAAAATAATTGTGGCAGCATTGCTGCTGATGCTCGTGATGCCTTTCACGGCGCATGCCCATACAGCATTGACATCGTCTAACCCTGCAGAAGGGCAGAAATTGGCTGAAGCCCCGAAGGAACTTGAATTGGCGTTCGGCACAATTATCGAAGAAGGCAGCACGATGACGCTCAAAGGACCGGAAACGGATGTTGCGCTGGATGATATTTCGATTTCTGAAAACGTGATGAAAGGCTTAATCAATGAAGAGTTAATGAATGGTCAATACATAATTTCGTGGAAAATTATAGGTGAAGATGGCCATCCGATCGAAGGGGAAATCCTATTCAGTTTGGAGGCGCCTTCTGCCGAAGAACCAGCTGAAGAAGTTGTAGAAGAAGAGGCAGCTCAAGCAGAGCCCGCCGCAGATCAGCAAAGGGCTGCAGTGGACGAGGAAGAAGGCGGAAGCCTCCTGACTATTTTATTGATTGTTGCGGCTGTAATTTTAATAGGGTTCGGCGCTGTCCTGCTGATCAAAAAGAAACGATGAACTTTTTTACTTCGATTTCCGATTTTTTGCTGTATGTGGCATTCTCCATTATTGCGGGCTCGGTGTTGTTGAAATTCATCCCGCACTCCCATAAGCCGGAAATCCGTGAACCGCGGTGGCTGCTGATGTTAAGCGTCATCGGGATTGCGCTGTTTTCGCTGGCGCCGGTCATTGAATTGCTGGTGTTTTTGGATGGCGGTTTCGGGACGTTCTTTGCCATCCTTCTTGATTACCGGACCGGCCACGGCTGGGTGATTACCGCATTGATTTCGCTGCTTCTTGGTATCACGATTTATTTTGGCGGCTCAAAATATATGGCTGCATACTACACACTGGCACTGATTCTGGCTGTCGGATTTTTCAGCCACGCTTCAACCCTCAACTTATGGGGCGGCTTCATCAGCCATACCGTGCATTTCCTGGTACTGGTGTTATGGGCCGGGGTACTATTGCAGGCGGCATGGTTTTCAAATGGCGGGCAATGGGAGCGGTTCTTGGCGTGGTTCACACCATTTGCCAGTGCCTGTGTCGCGATCTTGCTGATCAGTGGATTTATCATCATGCTATTCTTTGTGGCTCCTGCTGATTACGCCAATTCATGGGTTCTGCCTTACGGCCAGTTGCTGTTGTTGAAACATTTGAGCATTATTCCGCTCTTATTGGCAGCAGCTATCAATGGCTTCTTGAATAAAAAACGCCTTTATCAACAGGCATGGCTGAAAGCCGAGAGCATTTTGCTTCTAGCAACGCTGGCGTTGACCGCGTTCATGAGCAAAGAAGCACCTCCGCACGATGTCAATGAGACATTACGCTTTGAAGGGGCGGCGCCGTTTATTGAAGCGTTCATGGGGCCGGTGTATATTCCAATCAGCGCGGTACCGGATTTTTCATTGAATGGGCTGTTGCTGCTTGGAATTGCGCTTCTTTGTTTGGTGATGGTGCCGCTGTCTTATAAACGCAGCCTGCCTGCCGGATTTTCTGTGCTGTTCGGCATCGGTTTTATCGCGGCCGCGTATGGCGGTTTGATGCTGAGCACCACTTTTTAACGAATGCCAGAAAACCAATCTTCCGGGATTGGTTTTTCCTGTAGAAAGGAAGATTAGCCATGAACCGTATTAAAGGAATTGCGATGATCATCACGGGTTCGATATTTTGGGGAGCGACCGGCCCGATGATGGAGTGGATGATGCATGAATATAGCTTGACGCCTACATTTGTGTCCACACTGCGCCTGATGCTGGCAGGGGTGATGCTGCTCATCTTTGTGAAAATGAAAGGAGTGAAGGTCACATCGATTTTCAGAGGGCGCATTTGGATCCGGCCACTTGTCCTGTTCTCGATTTTTGGCATGCTCGGCGCGCAATTTACATTTGTTTCAGCCATTGCGGCCAGTGATGCAGTTGTCGCAACGCTGCTCCAATTTTTAGGGCCGATTTACATCATCTTGTTCATTGCGCTGCGCCAAAAGAAATTGCCGCCGCTTTATCAAGTGATCGGCATGGCGGGCACGCTGATGGGGTTATTCCTGCTCCTGACGAACGGCCGTCCCGATGAGCTGGCCATCAGCGGTGAAGCGCTGTTCTGGGGCATCTTAGTCGGACTGACGTTTTCTTTTTATACCCTATACCCTGCGCGCTTGATGCAGGAATGGGGTGTGCTGCTTGTTGTAGGCTGGTCGATGCTGATTGGCGGACTATTCCTTGCGATTGTGGATCCGGTATTGCTTGCGGATGATTGGGGAAGCCTAATGGATCCAAAAGCGCTCTTGATTTTTCTAGCATTGGTCATTGCAGGGACGCTGGCGTTTGTCCTGTTCCTAAGCAGCATGCGCTTTATCACACCTGTGGAAACGAGTGTGCTTTCAGCGGTGGAGCCGCTTACGGCCATGATTATTTCAGCGTTCTGGTTCCATCAGATACTAGCGCCAACCCAGTTGGCCGGAGCTCTCATCATGCTGGTTTTTGTGACATTCCTGTCGCTGGCCGGCAATGTGAAACTGAAAAAACGCAGAGTCAGATAAGAGAAAAAGCGGCGCTTTACAGAAGCGCCGTTTTTTTTATTTCCAAGGAAATATACTGTCTGTTGTCAGAGAATTATGTCATAATAACAAGATAAAAGTTCGTGTATCGAAATGTTCAAGGAGGCTATGCGAGTGAAAACTGTTTTTTCTTACGCCAAACCATATAAATTTTTAATCGCCATCGCCTTGTCTCTTATGCTGCTTGAACTGACAGTGGAGCTTCTGCAGCCGCTGGTCATCGCAAAAATCATCGACGACGGCATTCTGGCGGGCGACCGCAATCAAATCATCGAATACGGAATCATCTTGATGGGGCTTTCAGCCATCGCCTTTTTATCGGGTGTCGTAAACTCCTATTTTGCTTCACACGTCTCGCAAAGCTTTTCGTTCGATTTGCGGAAGGTCGTTTACGCACGGATTCAGTCTTTTTCGCTGGCAACGTTCAACCGCTTCCCTGCGTCGGGCTTGATCACGCGGCTGACCAGCGATGTCAACTTAGTCCAGCAGGTGCTGTTCATGAGTTTGCGCATCATGCTTCGCGCGCCGCTGCTCGTTATCGGGAGCATCGCCATGGCATTTGTCGTCAACGCCCAGCTGGCAGTTTACCTGGTGATTGTATTCCCGGTACTGTCGGTGTTTTTATACGTTATGGTGAAAAAAGGCGTTTCCCATTTCAGTTTTGTCCAGCAGCGGCTCGACCAGCTTAACCGGATGGTTCAGGAAAACCTGCAGGCTGTCCGGCTGATCAAAGCTTATTTGCGCGGCAAACACGAATCGAACCGTTTCTCGGGTGTAGCCGATTCGCTGAAAATCGATACCGTGAAAGCATTCCGCGTCATGGAAATCATTTTGCCGATTCTTTTATTTGGCATGAACTTGTCGTTATTGGCAGTGCTGTGGTTCGGTGCATTTGAAATTCGGCAAGGCAGTGCTGAAATCGGTGAATTGGTGGCGATCGTCAATTACGCAATGCGCATGACAGGCGCTTTCTCCATGTTCTCATTCATCATTATGGCGTTTGCGCGTGCGAAATCTTCTTCGGAGCGAATTGAAGAAGTGCTGCTTGCGGAAGACGTGCGCGAAAAAGACGAACATGGCGAAGACAATATGCTGCACCGCGGAGCTGTCGAATTCGATGGCGTGTCGTTTGCTTATCCCGGAACGGACCGCTTGGTGCTGAAAAACATTTCATTCAGTTTAAAGGCAAATGAAAAACTGGCGATTATGGGTGCGACTGGGTCGGGGAAATCGACCCTCCTGCAGCTCATTCCCCGCTTTTACGATGCCACGGATGGCATGGTGAAAGTCCACGGCAGCGACGTGCAGAAATGGAAGCTGCGGACATTGCGAAAAACCATCGGCATCGTGCCGCAGCAATCGATGCTTTTCACGGGAACCATTTCAGGCAATTTGTCGTGGGGAAAAGAGCAGTCGGAGCAAAGTGAACTTGCCGATGCCGCGGTAAAAGCCCAGATCCACGATACCGTTATGCGTTTTCCGGATGGCTATAATACGCGTGTCGGACAGAAAGGCGTTAATTTATCCGGCGGCCAAAAGCAGCGCTTGTCGATTGCACGTGCACTCGTACGCAAACCATCCGTACTGATCTTGGATGACAGTACAAGCGCGCTTGATGTGAAAACAGAAGCGGCGCTGTGGCAGGAGCTCGAGCGGGAAAATGCGACGATGCTCATGGTTACACAAAAAATCCGCACAGCGATGAAAGCAGACCGCATCCTGCTTTTGGAGGATGGCGAAATTTCGGCCTATGGAACACACGAACAGCTCTTGAAGGCGTCTTCGCTTTACCGGCAGATTGCCTTTTCACAGCAGGAACAGGAGGTGGACGAGTATGTTTGATGCAATTCGCCGTCCATTCGGCTACGAACCGGTAATCCGGAAAGAAGACTTAAAAAAGAAAGACAGCAAAAAAAGCGAGCGGGCGGAGAATTGGCAATCCACGCTGCTGCGCATCTGGAAACTGGTGGATGAACACCGTTTGCTATTAATGACCGTGCTTGCCTTGGTGTTCGTCAGTTCAGCTTTGGCGCTGCTTGGCCCTTACCTGATCGGTTATATCATTGATGAATTCATCGTCCCCCAAACGTTCAGCGGGATGGGAACGGTCATCTTCTGGCTCATTGCCGTTTATATCGGGCATTCTGTTTCGTTATACCTGCAAAACTATTGGATGGTCGGGATTGCCCAAGCGGTGATTTACCGGATGCGCACGAGGCTGTTTGAGCATCTTCAACGCTTGCCGGTATCATTCTTCGACAAACGCCAGCATGGCGAGTTGATGAGCCGCATGACGAATGACATCGAGAACGTCTCGACGACGCTCAACAGCACGTTCATCCAGGTGTTTTCGAGCATCCTGACATTGACGGGAACCATCATTATCATGCTGTGGCTGAGCCCACTGCTGACGGTTTTGACGCTGGTCATCATTCCAATGATGTATGTGGCGATGCAATGGATCACCAAACGCACAGGGCGCCTTTATAAAGAACAGCAGCAAGCCATCGGCGAATTGAACGGCTTGATCGAGGAATCGATTTCGGGGCAGAAAATCGTCAAAGCCTTTTCACAGGAGCCACGCGTAATGGAGGAGTTTCTCGTGAAAAGTGAGAATCTTCGCCGTACAGGCTTTTGGGCATGGACTTTTGCGGGCTTCATTCCGAAAGTGATGAACTTTTTGAACAACGGCAGTTTTGCGATTGTCGCAGGCGTCGGCGGAATTCTTGCGCTGAACGGATCGATTTCCATCGGCGTCATTGTCATCTTTACCGAGTATGCACGCCAGTTTACGCGTCCGCTCAACGACCTGGCGAATCAGTTTAATACTGTCCTATCAGCTATTGCGGGTGCGGAGCGGGTATTTTCAATCATGGGAGAAACGGAAGAAAAAGACGAAATCGTATTGAATGTAGATAAGAAATTGCACGGGATGGTCGAATTTGACGACGTGTCCTTCAAATACGAAGGCGCAGAAGAGGATTGGACAATCCGCAATGTGAGTTTTGCCGTAGGCGTTGGCCAGACTGCCGCATTAGTCGGAGCAACGGGTGCAGGGAAAACGACGATCATGCAATTGCTTGCCCGCTTCTATGACGCAGCGGAAGGGCAGATTCGCCTTGATGGCACACCGATCGAAGCGATGCCGCGGGAGACGCTGCGCAAACAAATCGCTTTTGTGCTGCAAGACCCATTCCTTTTCGAGGAAACGGTGCGGGAGAATATTCGCTATGGCCGCCTCGATGCCAGCGACGACGAAGTAGTCGAGGCTGCGAAAAGGAGCAATGCCCATGACTTTATCGAGGCATTGCCGTTCGGCTACGACACGGTGTTGAAAGGCGACGGCTCGATGATCAGCCAAGGGCAGAAGCAATTGCTGTCGATTGCAAGAGCGCTGATTGCAGATCCTGTCATCCTGTTATTGGATGAAGCGACCAGCAGCATCGATACCGTTACAGAGCTGAAAATACAGGAAGCGCTTGAGCATCTCATGTCAGGCCGTACCAGTTTCGTCATTGCACACCGCTTGAATACAGTGCGGCAGGCTGATTTGGTGCTGGTGATGGAGATGGGGGAATTGGTCGAGTTCGGCAAACAGCAGGACTTGATCGATAAGGGCGGAGTGTACACGGCAATGCTCGCGGATGCGAAGCTGTAACCGTACAGTAAAAATCATTCCTGACACAAAAGAGACAGAATGCAGCGTACCTGCCATTCTGTCTCTTTTTTAGCTCAGGTGCATATGTTTGCGTGGATTGAAACGGCCGATGAGGATTTCGCCGAGCGGAATCGTCTTGGGAATCAAGATGGACAAGACAATCGGCACGAATAACCCCGCTAATGTATAGGTCAAAATATTATAAGGGAGCATGTCTTTGACAACAAAACCGATGAAGATGTGCAAATACATGATAGAAATTGAATGTTTCTCGATTTTCTCAAACCAAGGCAGCCGTTTGATGGCTGTCATCTGCTGGAAGATGCCGACGATTAAAGCGGTCATCGCAATCGGTATGATGAGATCCAGCAAGAAATGGTCGTAGCGCAAAAACTTCAGGCTTAATGGTAATTGATAAATCCGATGCCATCTGCAGCCATCGCCAAAGCAGCGATTGCCGCGGCGATGCCAATTGCAGCTTTCGGGATATTCATCCAAAATGCCTTGAAATAATAGCCGATTGCAAAATAGACAACGGCAATAAGCACAACGTCCAAGTTCCAGATCATTGGAATCTGGGCAGAGGCAGCATCGGGTTCCGAGGCGAGCCCCATAGCGAATGTCCCTTCCAGCTGTGCGGCGATATAACAGGCAGCCAAGATGGTGAACTGCAGCCAGCGCTTTTGGCGTGTAATCCATAAGAACAGCAAGTAGGTCGCGAACATGACCGTCACAAACCAAAAGACGCCATGTTCGCCGCGCAAGAATCGTCCGCCGACAGTCAATTCGATCAAGTCTTGCCTAAGGAAAGCTGAAGTAAGGGTGCCATCGCCGATCATCATGCCGTATTTAAAGAACGTCAATAACAGCAGGAAAAATAGATAAGGCACCATCAGCTGCATGAAGCGTTTATGGATTGCCGGTTTTAATTGGCTATTGTCAGCTATCGGTTTAAAGAACAAGCCGCTCAAAAGGAAAAATGCCGGCATGTGGAACCAATATATATATGTGATTAAAGGGGATTCAACAGGCATCGGCCCTGAATAATGTCCGATGACAACAAGCACCATCAAGAAACCTTTTACTGCATCCACCCACGTTAAACGTTCTTTCGCCATAATCTGACCTCCGAAAATAAATTCATCAACACATTATAGCCTATCTAAAGCGCCTTTAAACCGATGATACACAACGGTAAAAGTTCGTTTAATTCTGTAATCTTGTGATACCATGAAAATAATCAAGCGAAGGGATGGTGGAAAATGAATATTTCCCTATCAATAGAGTCATTTCCGTTGGATGGCAAGACCGTTCAGGATGCCTCAGATTTTTTAGCCTTATTTCAAACAGATTACAGCCAAGTGCTCCATAGACCGCTATGGCAAAACCCCGAAGCCCGAGGATTTGCAGTTCTTGCTTATACAGATGACGGGAAATTAGCAGGATTTGCTTCTTCGGCAGATATCGTCGGTTTGCATCATTATGAGTGGTCCGTGCTTGTGCACACCGATTACCGCCGGATGTCGCTTGGCACCGCATTGGCAGAAGGCATTGAACATGGCCATAGCCAGCGCCAGGCAGAAAGTGTATTGGCTGCATCCATTGAAACGCCGGAAGCTGCACAATTTCTGGAAAGCCTCAGTTACAGGCTCGATTTCAAGGAAATCCTGATGGCGGCGGAACCGATGGAGGAGATGGCATTGCCGAAAGATTTGGAGGTGCGGTCCTATAACGGCGAACGGGAAGAACTCGATGCGCTGTTAGAGGCGGCATTTGATGAAGGGATCTTATCCGTGATTTCGCATAATATCGAGTCGCCCGACCGGAACGTTTGGGTGATGGCACGGGACGGCAAGATGGTGGCTGCTGCGACACTTCTTGAGGAAGGCGCGGATTTATGGGTGACGGCATTCGCTGTCGATCCGAAACAGCAAGGAAAAGGCTATGGCAAAGCTTTCTTATTATGGTGCAGGCATCATGCATTTGCTGTTGGCAAGCGCCAAGTCCTGCTGGATGTCGAAACGGAAAACGATGCACTGAAAGTTTATGGGAAATCCGGCTTCCATGCAGTAGACACCGTGGCCTATTGGAAAAAGGCTGCAGAAGCGGCATAATTGGTATGGAATACGAGCATAGCGGGTATAGCAGATGAGGACAGCTGAAGATGAGCAGGACGGAGCCCAATCCATGAACGATTACAAAAACGGCCAAAATATTGCAGCTGCAAATGAAAGCAGCATCCGCACGGATTTCAAAGAAAGCATGACGTATGGGGAATATCTGCATCTGGACCAATTGCTGAACGCACAAGGCGGGGTCAGCGGACATCACGATGAAACCCTATTCATCATCATCCATCAAGTGTCCGAACTATGGATGAAGCTGATTTTGCATGAATTGACCTCGGCAATCGACCATATCGGCAATGATGATCTCCAGCCGGCCTTCAAGCAATTGGCGCGCGTTTCGAAAATCCAATCCCAGATCATCCAAGGCTGGGACGTGCTCGCAACGATGACGCCAGCAGAATACATGGAATTCCGCGGAGATCTTGGAAATGCCAGCGGTTTTCAGTCGTATCAATACCGGATGATTGAATTTGCCTTGGGCTATAAAACACAGCATGTGTTGAAAATCTACGAAAAAGATGATGCGCTGCATCAAACGCTGCTGGAAGCTTTCGGCAAACCCGGCCTTTATGACGCGGCTATCCAGAAACTGGCCCGAAGCGGTTTCCATATCAATCCTGATGTCTTGAACCGTGACGTTACGAAAGTCTATGAATCGGATGAAAGCGTCAGAGAGGCGTGGAAAACAGTTTACCGCGATGTGGAAACGCATTGGGAATTATACCAATTGGCTGAAAAACTCGTCGATATCGAAGACTGGCTTCAGCAATGGCGCTTCCGCCACATGAAAACAGTGGAACGCATCATCGGTTTTAAACAAGGTACAGGCGGCTCATCAGGAGTCAACTACCTGAAGAAAGTGCTCGACCAATACTTCTTCCCGGAACTATGGGAAATTCGGACGGAAATTTAGGAGGCCACGTGATGAAGATTTTTGCACATAGAGGAAGTTCCGGAACACATCCGGAAAACACGCTGGCTGCTTTTAAAGCAGCTGCGGCATTGCCTATCGACGGTGTAGAAATCGATGTGCATTTGACTAAAGATGGGGAGATTGCTGTCATCCATGATGAAAGAATCAATCGGACAACTGACGGCAAAGGCTATGTGAAAGACATGACAATGGACGAATTGCAGGAATACGATGCAGGTTCTTGGTTCTCGGAAGAGTGGAGCGGCGAACGCATCCCGACACTTGATGAGGTATTTGAAATTTTCGAAGACACGCCTCATCGACTGAATATCGAGATCAAATCGGATGTTTTTCCATACGATACGCTCGTAGATAAAGTCATCAACCTCGCCAACAAGCGGGGGCTGATGGACAGGCTGCTGCTGTCTTCGTTCAACCACGAAGACGTCCTCCATATCTGCCGTGAAACGGAAGTGAAGTCGGCAATACTGACTTCCCAGATTTACGTGGATGTTTACGATTATGCCCGGGTCATCGGAACCAAACAAATCCATGTCTCGCTGCCGGCTGCATTCCGGAAAATGACGAGCGATGCTTTAAGAAAAGGGTCGATTGTCTACGTGTATACCGTCAATACCATTGAATACGCCGAACAATTGCAGCAAATCGGCATTCATGGCATTTTCACGGATTACCCGGAACGTATGCTTGAAAAGTTGAAATGATATCAAAAACAGGACCCGGTGCAAACTGCGCCGGGTCCTTTCATGTTGTCGAGAAACTTAGATGTTGGTTATGCATTTCGCTTCAGGTGGACGCGTTCCGCGGGCACGGCTTCAGCCGCTTCCCTCGCTCTGCTCAGTCCAGGGTCTTCAGCTCGTGCTGTCCCCGCTGGAGTCGCCGCCTTCCGCTTCATTCAAAGGTATTTCTAAATAGAGAGTCATTTCTTTTACTGAAGAACACAAAAGATATACTTTTTGCAGTTTCTTTCCTGTTCTCTAGATATGGAGCAAAACAGCGGAGAAAACCTTACTGCTCCTGCAGTGCTACGCACTTCGTCGCAAAGACTTGCCCTCGCAGGCTTCGGGTAAGTCTTGCCTGCGGGGCAGAGAAGCGACGAGACAGCCGAGACACCGCAGGGAGCGCAGCGACTGAGGAGACTTGGTGCTCGCCCGCGGCAAGCGGAGCTGTTTTGCGGAATATCGACTCCATCAGAAAAATGATTTACCTTTCTCAACAAAAACAGGACCCGGTGCAAACTGCGCCGGGTCCTGTTTTTATTATTCATATTAGGTGCTTTGTGCAATCATCATGCAGTTGCAGGCTTCACCATTTCGCGAAATGCTCCTCGACGGCTCCGAGGATTTGGGAGATTTTCAATTTCCGGCCGTCAGGGTAACGGACATAGCCATTGAAATAGCCGATCATTTGATGGATTTCCGATTTTACCAGCTTCAAGTCTGTTTTCGATTCTCGCTCGAAAAACGGCGTGAAAGTCAGTTTAACGTCATCTGAAAACTTGCTCTGGATAAACCAGGGCTCTTTGTAATTCTCGCTATTGTAATGGAAAAGGACGTCTTCGTGCAGTTTAGTCATCTTGCCATCAACAAAAAAAGCATTTTCGGTCATGCCGGTGCCGTCTGTCCATTTGCCCCCGAAATTCAAGCCGATGGTTTTACCGTCAGAGCGCTGCGAAGCAACTCCCCAATTCCATGAGGACTCCCGCGGCCAGATGCCTCTGCCGTAATCGAGGACTGCAAAACTGTCGCCCGGATCCATTTTATAGGTCCGGTTGCCAAGCTTGACCGAACCGGTAGCAGGAAGGGACAGGTGCTTGCCTGTGAATTGGAAAGTCTGGCGGTTCCAAGGGATCACTACATTAAGTGAATCGTGGTTTTCGGGGTGGCGGATCCGCAATGAAGCTTCCAGCGGCTCTCCATCGAAGTCTTCCACTTCTACTGAAATGCAGGTTTCATTTTGCTCATATTCAAACTTTATATTCATCTCTTCATGGCGGAAGTGGCTGGTATCAAGAACTTGATTGGGCAATTTAATTTGGCGGGTGAAGGGCATAATGACAGTTTTCTCATAAAAACGCTGCGTTTCGTAATTCAGGAAATAGACAAAGCACACCGTCGAGTAATCCAAATGGCAGATTGTAGCTGAAAACATCACTTCTTCACCGAAAACACACCAGTAATTCCATTTTTTCTTGCGCATGAAATTGCCACGGAGATTGCTGACTACCAGTGGCTGGCGTGCAAAACCTATCGCATTCGGATTTAATTGTCCTTTTGCATCACATAGCATGACATGTTCCGTAATTTCACGTTCCATATGTTGCATTGAATCCACCTCACCTTCAGCGATCATTGTAAATGGTAATTCCATTGTAGCAGAATTTTCACAAAATAGCCGTCGGTAAGGTGGAAAAAAGCCCCAGACATTTTTCATGCCCGGGGCTTTCAATTAGTTCTGTGGCGGCTTTCTCCAAAGCAGGGCGATGGTTCCCTCACCTGCATGCACTGCAAGCGATGAGCTTAGGTCTCCGACTAGGATTTTGGCTCCGGGCACAATTTTCAGGATGTCCTGTTTCAGGCTTTCGGCTTCGTCCAGCACATTGCCGTGCATGATCTGGAACGTGTCGGTGCCGTATTTTTCATGGTCTTCTTTTACACGGTCCAGCAGATATTGGACCGCTTTTTTATGGGAGCGGACTTTGTCGATCGGCACCAATTCGCCTTCCGCGCTCAATTGGACGATCGGCTTCACTTTCAGCAGGCTGCCGATATAATACTGGGCTCCGCTCATGCGGCCGCCTTTGTATAATTGGGACAGGTTGCCGATCAAAATGTAATTGCGCAGGTCATGTACCTCTTTTTGCAGGCGCTCGGCAATTTCCTCAGCCTCCATGCCTTGCTTCTGCAACACAAGGCCGCGGTCAATCAAACCGGACAAGCCATAAGACAATGCCAGCGAGTCGATTGCATAGACTTTAAAGCTGGTCATTTCGGCAGCCGCCGTAGACGATGCAATCGTGCCGCTCAATTTAGCAGAAGCGTGGACGGCAATTGCGCATTCGTATTCTTCTTTCAGCTTTTCATAGAGTTCGGCGAATTTGCCGGCAGAAGGCTGGGATGTCTTTGGAAATTCAGCAGAGCTTTTAATGCGCGCATACAATTCTTTATTCGTTAAATCGACGCCATCGTCTATGAATTCTTCTTGGCCGAAATGGATGTTCAATGGCACCATATATACGTCAGGATGGGCTTTGAATTCTTCAGTGACGAATCCTGTTGAGTCAAGGATCCAAGCAATAGGTTTTTTCATGTGTCATAACATCCTATCATTAAAGTTTTTTGAATAAATAAACTATAACATGAATAGCTTTAAGGACATAGTACTATCTTGGAATCGAGTGAATACGCGGTTTTAGGTAGATTCTAATATTAGTGAATGGATAGTATTTATTGTTTATTGAACCTGATTCGGAATGATTCTTTAATGTCCGGAACGTGCTTAATGAGAATCAGTGCCATGGCAGCCAGGAGCGGCCAGAACTCGGGAAACTCGCCGAACCAGAACATCGAGACGGCATACGCAAGAAAACTGAACAGCATGGTCAGGGTTGCGCTCTTGACGAACGGCAAAAAAGCAGCGAACATTGCAGCCATCACGAGGAATAAAGACGGTGTTAAGATCAGCGCAGCGCCGATAAATGAAGCGATGCCTTTGCCGCCTCGTCCTTTTAGCCAGACAGGGAAGAGATGTCCGCAGATGGCTGAGAGCGCGCCAACTGCAATTATCCAGGTTTGGAAATCGAAATAATGGCCAAGCCAGATGACGATGCCGACTTTAGCCGCATCGCCAAAGAATGTCAGGAAAAAAGCAGTTTTGCCGATAACAGCACCTGCATTGCGTGCGCCCAGGTTGCCGCTGAGTTCGTTTCGCAAGTCGACCCCTTTCCACTTGCCGACCCACCAGGCTGTCAGAATATTTCCAATTAAATACGATGCAATCCAATAAATGGCCATTTTTACCTCCGGGAAAAGATAATTGATTCAAAAAAGGCAAAGTCAAAAAAATGGCCTTCCTGTTCATAAGGAAGGCCATGGTTTGATCTTACAGTTTTGCAGCTTCGAATAAGTAATCGCTGATGACGCGAAGGCCTTTATCGAAGTTTTCAAGATGGAAATGTTCGTTTGGCGCATGGAAGTTTTCAGATGACAAGCCGAAGCCCATCAAAACGACCGGCAAGCCCATGACTTGGTCGAATACGGCAACAATCGGCACGGATCCGCCCATGCGCGTAAAAGCGGTTTTGACGTTATAGACCCTTTCGTACGAACGGCCTGCGGCTTGGATTGCCGGGTGGTCGTAAGGCGTCAGGAATGGCTGGCCTTTATCGAATTCTGAAATGTTCACAGTGACGCCCGCTGGTTTATGCGCTTCGACGTGCGCACGCAATTTGGCGACAATGTCATCCGGGTCCTGGTTGGGTACAAGGCGGCAAGTAATTTTAGAACTTGCTTCGGCAGGCAGCACGGTTTTGATCCCCTCGCCGGAGAAGCCGCCAGTGATGCCGTTGATTTCGAGCGTTGGACGGATCCAAGTGCGCTCGATGAACGAATAGCCTTTTTCACCGAAATCTTCTGTGATGCCCAGGTCTTTCTTTTCCTGCTCCAAATCGAATTCAAGAGCGGCGAATTCAGCGCGTTCTTTGTCAGAAACTTCAAGAACATCGTCATAGAAGCCTTCGACTTGAATGACGCCTTCTTTATCGCGGAACGACTGCAGGATTTCAACAATGGCATGCAGCGGATTCTGTACAGCCCCGCCGTAAAGACCGGAATGCAAATCGCCTTTTGGCCCTTTGACATCAATCTGGATGCCGGCAAGCCCGCGCAGTCCGTAGCATACAGCCGGACGCCCCGGACCTTGCATGCCTGTATCGGAAATGACGATCAAGTCGGCTTTCAATTGCTCCAGGTTCTGTTCCACATATTTCGGGAGGTTCGGGCTGCCGATTTCCTCTTCGCCTTCGACGATAAATTTGATGTTCACCGGCAATTCGCCATTCAGTTTGAGCAAGGCTTCGACCGCTTTTACGTGCATGAACGTTTGGCCTTTGTCGTCGCTGGCGCCGCGCGCGTATAATTTATTGTCCCGAACATGCGGGTCGAATGGCGGCGTTTCCCACAGGTTCAATGGATCCACAGGCTGCACGTCGTAATGGCCGTATACAAGAACATTCGGTTTTCCTTCCGCATGGAGCCAGTCGGCGTAGACGACAGGATGGCCATCGGTTTCGAAGATTTCCGCGTTTTCAAGACCTGCTTCCTGCATCGACGTTTTCAGCCATTCCGCCCCTTTGCGGACATCGTCTTTGTGCTCTGACAATGAGCTGACAGAAGGGATGCGCAAAAATGCTTTCAATTCTTCAAGATGCTGTTCCCGGTAATCTTTAAAATATTGATCAATCTGCTTTGCGTTCATATGATCCCTCTATTCCATAAATTTTAATTATGGAAAAATTATAACATACAAGATATGGTTTTCGACATTTGGAAAATGGCTGTGATATAATTGTTGCTACGGAAATAGCTCGTTTAAAAAATGTGTTTTAAGGCACTGGAGGAAATAAATTTGTTTATTGCATTGGGATTATTTTTGGCGATGTCGTTCTTCTTCTCGGGAAGCGAAACGGCTTTGACAGCTGTAAATAGGATGAAGGTCCATCTTCGCGCGGAGCAGGGTGATGTGAGATCACAAAAGCTGCAAAAATTGATCGCGAAGCCGGACCGTATGATCACTACATTATTAATCGGAAATAACATTGCCAATATTATGCTGCCGACGTTAGTGACGACAATCGCTTTGACAAGAGGGTGGGAAGTCGGAATTGCGACGGCTATTTTGACCTTGGTGCTGATCATCTTCGGAGAAGTCTTGCCGAAGACAATTGCGGCAACTTTCTCGGATAAAGTCGCATACTTGGTGTTCCCGGTTATTTCTTTTCTCGTTGTCATTTTCAAGCCGCTGACATGGATTTTGGCGCAATTCACGAATATCTTTATCCGCATCATTTCAAAAGGCACCGTTAAAGAAGCGACGATGACCAAAGAGGAATTGCGGACAATGGTCGACATCGCTTCGACGGAAGGAACGTTTGAAGAAGATGAATCCGAGCGCATCAAAGGTGTGCTTGATTTTCCGCATAAGGACGTTTCAGACGTCATGTCAACCCACCGTACGGATACGGTAGGCATCCCGATCGATTCGACGTATGAAGAAGTGCGTGATTTAATCTTGGATTCCTCGTATACGCGCTATCCGGTCTACGAAGAAAGCCTCGACAATATCGTTGGCTTGTTTTTATCAAAGAAATTGATCGAATGGTCAATGAACCCGAACCTGACGCTGGCAGAGTTGATGGATGATAATCCGTTATTCGTTGTTCAGTCGGTCAGTGTGGAAAAAGTCTTTAAAATGATGATGGCGAAGAAAAAGCACATGGCTGTCATTCTTGATGAATATGGCGGCACACTCGGCATCGTCACTCACGAAGACATCATCGAAGAAATGATCGGACAGGACATTGAAGATGAAACGGACGAAGAAGAAGACGAACTGGTCTTCGAAATGACTGACACTCAACTAACGTGCCATGGGCGCCTCGAAATCGAAGACGTCAATGAAATGTTCCATGTTGAAGTGCCGAATGACCACGATACGATTGCCGGTTTTGTCATGCAGCAGCTCGGGCATGTACCGGAAGAAGGCGAAGAGTTTACGTATGAAAACCTTCACGTCAAAATTAATGAAATGGACCGCAACCGCATCATGCGTTTGACGATTACAAAAAACGTTGATGAAGAATTAGTGGCCAACTCACTATAAAGCTAGCTGAGAACCCCCGGGCGAATCCGATAATTCGCCGAGGGGTTCTTTTCTATTGCCTGAAAATAGGGATTCACTGGGATTTATAGACGAAGAAAGCCCGATTTTCAAGTTAATCGCCGATATATTGTTTATCGTTGATTTCTAAAGGTAAAGGATATAAGAGCTAAGTTTAACGTGCGGCTGGAATGTCTTTAAAACGGAAGGAGAATAGGATGAAGAAAAGTTTAAAAATCGCAAGTGCATTTATCGGAATTGTGGTCGGCGCAGGTTTTGCCTCCGGTCAGGAAATTCTGCAGTATTATACCAGTTTCGGTTATTGGGGATTGGCAGGGGTAGCACTGGCAGCTGTATTATTCGGCTACCTGGGGAAGGTTCTAACGGGGCTCGGAAGCAGGCTGCAAACAGTCTCCCACGAGGAAGTCGTTTACAAAATCGGCGGCAAAGTGCTTGGACGGATCATCGATTACACCCTGATCCTCACATTATTCGGCATTTTAGTTGTCATGATAGCGGGAGCAGGTTCAATATTCTCCCAGCAATTCGGTTTGGCTCCGGCATTTGGCCGGGCAGTAATGACGGTGATCGTCATCCTGACCATCATGTTGAATGTTAAAAAAGTCATTACAATCATCGGCAGTGTCACGCCATTCCTTATTTTGATGGTTGTCGGGATAGCGGCGTACAGTTTGCTGACGATGGATGCCAGCTTTACTGAACTCGATCCGGTCGCGAAAGAGCAATTATCAGCAGCACCGAATTGGTTCATTTCGGCGATCAATTACGTTTCGTTGTCGATCGCATTGACGACTTCCATGGCACTGGTCATGGGCGGTGCGGAAAAAGATTCTAAAATTGCTGCCCGCGGCGGCATGATCGGTGGAATCGTTTTCGGCGTATTGATTTTGCTGAGCTATTTGGCTATTTTCTCGAAAGTGGATATTGTGGGCGGTTCTGATTTGCCGATGCTGCGCTTGGCAGACAATATTTCACCATTTCTGGGCATTGTCATGGCCATCGTCATCTTCGCCATGATTTACAACACAGCGGTCAGTTTGCTGCTGTCGTTCTCCGCGCGATTCACTGAAATGGGCACGAAACGCTTCAGAATTTTCGTGATTGTTTCAGGGATCATCGCGTTCGGATTAAGCTTTGTCGGCTTTACGCAATTGGTCAACTGGTTCTATCCGGTTGTCGGCTATCTGGGATTGCTCCTTGTAGGTGCATTGATATTGGCAGATATCCGCAAAGTTGGGAAAGAAAAATAATCGTTTTAAATGAAAGAGAGAAAGCAGCGCTGCTGGCAACCCGGGATTCGGGATGTCTGAGGCGCTGCTTTTTTCTTCATTACATAAATGTAAGCGAAATGAAAGTGAATGCGATAGAGGGAAAGGTTGCGGTGCGGCACAATAAGCTTAACAAGAAAAAACAGGAACCGGTAAGTAAACGGATGGAGGAAACGATCATGGAAAATGTCTATGCGGAATACAATCGCTATATCTATCATTTATGCCTGAAATTGACGCGCAATAAAGCTGAGGCGGAAGATTTGATGCAAGAGGTGTGGCTGAAAGTCGTGCGCTATGAATCATCGATTAAAGATGTCGACCACGTAAAAGCTTGGCTGACGACAATCTGCATGAACACTTTCCGTGACCGTTACCGCAAAAA
>NZ_RQII01000010.1 GCF_004761975.1 Planococcus koreensis
TTTTTCATAGCCACATTCTGCATGGGGCGTTTATTTAATCGCAACATTATGCTGGACCTGATCCTGGTTCGTCCACACAATGGTTGTGCCAGGGGCAACCGTGATGGTTTCTTCAACAAATTCATAATCTGCAATATCGATTGCGACTTCATCCATTTGTTCCGCACCTTCTTCTACTAAGACAGTCATTTTCATCACAGGGTGAGGCTCGCAAAAAATTGAAAACTCTCCCGCTTCATTGAATACGAAGCTGGTTGTTTCACCATTAGCCAATAGGGCAGACGCAGCGCCGCTCATAGCTTCAGGTGCTTCGTCTGCGACTTTCTCAGCGTCATCTTCTGCAGATTCCTCTTTCTCCGTATCTTCTTCAGGCATCTCTTCTTCGGCTTCTGGAGCCGTTTCCTCAGCTGGAGCGCTTTCTTGTTCTTCAACTTCAGTCGCGTCATTGGCTGCTGGCTGTTCTTCTTCTCCACAAGCCGCCAATGCTAGAATGCCTGCTGCCAGTATTAAGCCGAATTTTTTATTGATCATCTTCTTCTCCTCCTTGTATGTTGCTCTTTTTTATAGAACGCAAGAAAAGGGGAATTAGATTACATTCACAATGAAGATTGTTTCTAAAATAAGATGTATGTATGAAGCCAGCTCGTCTAACTGCCAACAAAATATTTTTTTAAATTCTTATAGAATTCACGAACGAGGCAGAGCATCTTTGGTAGTCTGTGTTTTAAGAAACAATATGATTAGGCAAGTTTTAAAGATTAAAGTGATTAGTAAAATCATAAATTAAAAAAACAGCACTGGCAGCTAACACACTCGCCTGTACTGTTTGTATGAACTTTTGCTTTTAAAGATTATTTAATCGAAACATTGTGCTCAAGCTGTTCCTTATTGGTCCATACAATGGTTGTTCCCGGGGCAACGGTGATGTTATTTTCGCTGAATGCATAGTTGGCAATGTCAATTGCCACTTCACCCGATTGGTCTGCACCTTCTTCTACTATGACAGTCATTTCCATGATTGGATGCGGCTCGCAAAAAATCGAATATTCGCCTTCTTCCTTAAACACAAAGCTGGTCTTGTCACCATTAGATAATAATTCAGAAGCAGCGCCGCTCTCTGCTTCAGGGGCTTCAGGTGTTTCTTCTCCACAAGCACCCAGCATCAGAATTCCGGCAGACAGCATCAACCCGAACTTTTTGCTGCTCATGTTTTCTCCTCCTTTAGATTTGCTTTATTCATTAAGGAAAGTGGCAATGGTGTATCTCTTCATCAGCTGAAGTAAACAAATGTTTGCAGAGATCAGTAGAAGGAAGATTATTTTAAAGAATTTGAATTGGTATAATTAAAATAAAACCATGGAGGTTGAAATGAAATTGCTGTTTTTGAAAGTAGGCGTATTCTCGATGTTTTCGTTATTGATCCTGGTTTCTGATACGCCATTCTATATGAAAGTGGTCTTTATATCAGCTATGCTATTCTTCCTGCTTCCATTTGGCAATCATTTTTTCACGAAAGAACGAATGTCCAGAAAAGTATTTTCTGCCGTAACTGGCGCTGCCGTTTTTACATTGCTCTTAACTTTGGTTCCATCGGTAATCTTTAAAGAGATATCCGATTCTCCAAGTTTTTTCGAACTTGGACTTTCTATTATTGTTGTCGCATTCTATGCCATTTTAGGTTTTTTCATTTACGGAATTCCTGTTTCTCTTTTATCTGACTGGATCTCCGGTCACTTCTCTAAGCGTTTGCTTGTAGCAGGTTTGGTGCATCTCACATTCGGGATGCTGTTAATCAAGGAGTTATCTGTAATTCCTGCTATTTGTGCTGCAAGCTTTTGGTTGATAGACGAGATTTTGCAAAGAAAGCGTTTTAGAACAGTACTGAACAATGAAGGAACACATTAACAGAAGGTTAAAGCTTATAGAGAAGCTAATTTGGAACTGGGAATGCACGTTTTAAGAAGAACGGCGACGCAAACGGAATATAAATGAGGGATATAGATGCTGAAAAACGAGAAAGACATTATAGAGTCCATCCAAAAAGATGAGTGGATGATGAGTCTGCTAAATGCTGTAAAGTCGGCGGATCTTCGGGATGGGTGGATATGTGCAGGGTTTGTGCGCTCAAAAATATGGGATACTTTGCATGGGTTTAACGAAAGAACTCCGCTGCCAGATATCGATGTGATTTACTTTGATGATAAAAATATCGGCGAAGACGAAGAGAAGGAAATTGAAAACAATCTTATAATCATGTATCCAGGCATTCCATGGTCTGTAAAAAACGAGGCTAGAATGCATCTTCGAAATAGTGTAGAACCTTATAGCTCATCCTGTGATGCGGTTAGAAAATTTCCAGAGACTGCTACTGCATTAGGGGTGAAATTGGACAGCCGGAACAATGTGATTTTATTGGCTCCTCATGGGGTAGAGGATGTGATCAACTTGACTGTAAAGCCGACACCGTATTTTGAAGCAGACAAAGAACGTCTGGCAGTTTATGAAAATCGAGTGCGAAATAAGAATTGGCAACTCATTTGGAAACAGCTAAAAATATTTCGAGTTGAAATTTGAAAACGTGTAAGCAAGTAAAAAAGGATTGAGTGCCGATAAACAGCGCTCAATCCTTTTTTGCTTTATTTTTCATTAACACACAGAATCATTTGATTTTGGAACCGACAGCCCGAACAATGGACGCAAGTATAACGCAACGAACGTACCGGCAAGTGCAAGGATTCCCCAGATATAGCCGTGAAGGCTGAATGAAGCGATGCCGCCGAAGTAAGCGCCGATGTTGCAGCCAAATGCGAGGCGAGCGCCATATCCCATCATTAATCCACCAACGACAGAAGCTGCGAAGTTGCCTGCAGTGACTTTGGTGAATTTGAATAATCCACCAGCTGCTGAAGCGATAAATGCACCTATGATGACGCCAAGGTTCAAGACAGTGGTGGAATCGGTGAAGATAGAAGCTTGCAGCGATGCGGCATTGGCTCCTTGCCAATAGCCCCAGCTAGCAACGTCGACACCGAACGCAGCTGCGATTTTAGAACCCCATAAAGCGAATGCAGACGTAATGCCCCAAGGCGTTCCGCGCGTCATGAGCGTCAAGGCGTTAAGTACTGCCAGAACAATCGCGGCTGCAAATAACGGCCACGATCCTCGGAAAATCCGTTTCCATCCTTTTTCTGAAGGCAGAGGCGCCATTTTAGGCGCTTTTTTCTTCTTCTCAATGACCAGCGTGAGCCAAGCGATCAATCCGAAAAATGCGATGGAGACAAGCCATGCGCCGCCGTAGCCGAGTCCAGTGGACGTGGCCAGTGAAACAGGAGCGAATGCAGGCATTTCTTCCGTCCAGAATGGCAAATGGTAAGCGCCGATTGTCGCACCGACAATAAAGAAAATCAGCGTCACGAACATGACTGTGCGTCCGCCGCCCAATGCGTAAAGTGTGCCGGAAGCACAGCCGCCGCCGAGCTGCATGCCGATGCCGAATATAAATGCGCCGACGACCAGGCTGACGCCAACTGGTGAAACGTATCCGGCTACCGGTCCGCCGAAGAAAGTTGTGCCATACGCAAGAATCGGTGCAAACAGCGTTACCGCTATCGCCAGCATCAGCATATGTGCGCGCATCGATTGGCCGTTGCCAACAGAAGCCATGCGCCGGAATGCCGACGTAAAGCCGAAGCGTGCATGGAATAAAGTATAGCCAAGCAACAAGCCGATGCCCAACAGCATCGGCTGAGAGACGTGCTGCGTTGCCAGCAAGTATACAAACAACAGGATTGCGGCAATCACGCCACCGGCAATCAGGATTTTTTGAGGTGGATTCAATGCAAGACCGTCTCTTGCAATGGGATCCTTTGTTTCATCAACGGGTTGAACTGTAGTTATGGCCAATGTTATAACACCCTTTTCCTATTAATTTAGTCGGATTAAAGTTTAATGTTAATGTTTTGAAGTTTTGAAGTCAACTTGTTTAGCTTGCCAACAAGCTGGTATAGCAAAATCTATTTATTAAAGAATAAAAACTAATTACAGTTCGTTGTATTTAGATTATTGGAACAATGGTAAAATTTATGGAACGCATAAAAAAAGACACCTAGCTAAAAGTGTCTTCTTCAAATGCTTTCTTAAATTGGTAATGATCAATTATTCTCAGAAATCATAGAGAAGATATAGTGGTCTTCCCACGACCCATTTATCTTAACGCCTTTTTGTTCCAAGCCCTCTTTATGGAAGCCTGCCTTTTCTAGAACCCGGATGGAACCCGTATTGCTGGGCATTACCCCGGCTTCAACGCGGTGCAGTTTCAGTTCAATAAATGCGAATTCCACTGCCAGGGCAACAGCTTCTGTCGTATAGCCTTTGCCGTTGAATTGGCTGTCCAACGAATAGCCGATCATACATTTCTGAAGCGGTCCCCGGACGACTCGGGATAAGGAGATTTCACCCACTAATATGTGGTTTTCCTTAGCAAATATCCCGAAAGCATAGTTTTTGTCTGCTTCTCTTTGCGTGGCAGAATCGCTGATGAAATTCATAATGCCATCAAATGTGTAGGATTCCTCCAGAAAAATCGGAGAGTACTTCTGGAAAAATTCACGGTTTCTTACATGCAAATCGAGCAAAGCCTGTGCATCTTGATCTTCGAAAAAGCGGATATATATTTTGTTTCCCATAAGTTCCATAATGTTTCAACTCCCTTATAATGACTTTTGCATCAATTGGAGATAGCGTTTGATTTTCAGGACAACCTTAACAATTAAAACGAACCAATTATAAAGAAGTATATGCTTCTGGCATTGCATAAAACAACAGGTAAGTTATGGAACTTCATTTCAATGGCCTACAATGTTGAGCTGTTTAAAGTGTATAATTTTGATGTTTTCTTAATGCCAAAGAATACTTAAACAAAGGAGGCAACAACCAATGGCAATAAAGATAGAAAAGCTTTTGGCTATAAAGTTTCCGATAATTCAAGCTCCCATGGCGGGCGGCGTGACAACTACACAATTGGTGGCTGAAGTTTCCAATGCAGGTGCACTAGGCATGATCGGAGCCGGCTACTTAACGCCCAGCAAAGCGCGCGAACAGATCAGAGAAATCAAGAAACAGACACAAAAACCGTTTGGCATCAATTTATTCATACCAGAAAAATTCAATGTGGTGGAAGAGAAAATTGAATTTGCAATCGATGCTCTCAGCTCGTTGCGGCATCAGTTGAAGCTTCCTCCTCAAAAGCATATTGAGTTTCCATCGGAACAAGATTTGCATGAAACATTCGAACAGCATCTCCAAGTGGTTATTGAAGAACAAGTGCCTGTTTGTTCTTTTACTTTTGGGATTCCGTCGAAGGAAATTATCGCTGAATTAAAAAAACACAAGATTTTCTTGATCGGTACCGCAACAACAGCTGAAGAGGCAATTGAAAATGAGAAAGCCGGAATGGATGTGGTGGTGGTGCAGGGAAGCGAGGCCGGCGGGCACCGCGGCAGTTTCCTTGATGGAAATCAGGAAAAGCTCATCGGCTTGATGTCCCTGGTTCCGCAAGTGGTTGATCAGGTAAACATTCCGGTTATTGCAGCGGGTGGAATAATGGACGCACGGGGTGTAAAGGCGTCAATGTCTTTAGGAGCAGCAGGCGTTCAAATGGGGACAGCCTTTTTGACTTGCAAAGAAAGTGGAGCGAACGCCATACACAAAGCAGCAATCCTCAGCGCTTCTGCAGAAGATACCATCATGACGCGCTCTTTTTCAGGGAAATGGGCCCGCGGGATTGAAAACCAGTTCACCAGGCAAATGAAAAAATACGAACTGCTCTTGCCGGATTTTCCGCTCCAAAATACGTTGACCCAAGAAATACGGAAGGCTTCAGCAAGTCAGCGGACGAGCGATTACATGTCACTATGGTCAGGGCAAAGCCCGGAATTGGCGAAAGATCAGACGGCTAGAGAACTGATTGAATCGATTATGGGGGATGTTGAAAAACCGGGTTACGATATTTACAACGATTGGGGATAGGGATAAACATGCATCCTGAGTTTTGGAGGAAAATGATGCTTAACGGCAGCGTTGTTTTGTATAACAAATCAAGCATTCTCGAAAAAGACATAGCATTGATAAAAGCAGAAGGTTTTGAGGTAGCCCGGGTGGATTGTGCAGATCTGGATGAAGGTGCTTTTCATAAAAAAATCGCAAAGACCTTAATGTTTCCAGCTTATTACGGGGAAAATTTAAATGCTTTTGATGATTGTTTATCGGATATAGAGCCAGAAAAAACAGGTGTCTTACTGGTTTTTGAGAACTACGATAAATTCCTGGCGAAGAATCCAGAGTTTGGTAATGATGTGTTGGAAGTGATTCAGGTAAATGCATGGCGATTTTTAATTAGAGAAAACGTTTTGATGAGTTTCGTGCAATCGAATGATCCTGAATTACTGATACCCGCAATCGGAGGCATGGCTCCTCAGTGGAACGATGCAGAGTGGTTCGATAAAGCGAGAGGCTTATAAGTCTGTTGAGGAAAATATAAAAAGACGTGAATGCTTCAACTGTATCTAGAGAACTGCAACAGGAGTATTATTCTGCTTTGAAAACCAAAGCAAAATAGACTTGGAATATAGGAAGGCAGACGATAAGATGACTAATATTCTATCGGTTGGCATAGTTTATGATAATTCCTTCAGCAAAGCAGAGGAATTGCAGAATTTAATGGATTATATGTTAAAACTAAAAGCTGAACCGTTCGAGTACAAAGTAAGTATAGATTTAGAAGGCGAAAATTGGATAGAGGGCTTTTTGGATAACCACTCGAACAAGCTAAACCACAAATTAATAACTGAAAACTACTATGGAGAAATCAAAATAAGATTTAATAAATTTTGCGACATAAAGGAATTAACCTTTGTAATTCGGTTTATTGAACAAAAAGGTTTTTTTGGCTTTTTGCTAGAATTTGATTTAGAAATTCTATTGGAAATTTTTAGCCTCAATGAAATGGATGCATTGATTATTAAGTTTTCTGAAAACCTTTATACTTTTACAAACTACAATTATGTATTCAGTGACCATGATTCAGAAGTGGACTATTCCCCCTACGACGATAAAGAATATATTAATGCATATTCTTTGGTAGTTTTACCCATTGAGAATCAAAGTTTTTCTGTAATTAAAAACAAATGGCATTTAGATGGTTTTACTAAAAGAACTTTCAATTGATTGAGATGTGAAGGGATTGTCATAAAAAACAACAGCTTGAGAGCCATATGGATTATTCCTAATATCTTATTCTATCTCTTGTCCTTAGTTCTTTTAGGTTTTATTAAGGCGAATGCCCGAGGCTTGCGAGAAATACATCGGTTAGAAATATGGATACTAGCCTTGCTTATTCTTTTGTTAGTTAGCTTTTTTGGAACTTTTCAAATTATGGGTTGGATAAAGAAAGGCAAAATGTAGATACTGAGTAAATGCTTTGTCGGACTTAATAGTTTGGCGATGCTGGTGCGGGAAGTGGAGGTTAGTCAGTGGCAAAAATATTCATAGTACGTGAAGATTTCGAGTCGGCAGAAGAGTTGAACTTGTTCAGCAACTTTCAAAATGCTGCTAAATGGTATATCGGGCCAGACGGAGACTCTGACGAAACTCGCAAATTCTTGATTGATTTTATAAGTGCGCAAGATTCATTTCCTGTTTTTCTTGTAATGGAACCTTTTGGTGATGTTTCATCAGAACTTGTCCGATTGTTTGAAGACAATCGGATTGCCTACACCGTCCGAACGGAGGGCGTGAAAAATAAAAGCATCCCGGTTTTGGAGATTGTGCTAAAAGATACACATTCATTAAAGATAATAGTAGACCAAACATTTTGGATCGCTAATTCCAATAATTTTTATGCGCTGTCCTTCTCAGATAATTGCACATATAAATCAGCAACCAGAAAAACTTTATGGGGCCGTAAGAAACCTTATGTGCACCCTTTCTTTGAAATGAAGGAAGCTTCTACGGTTATTAGCATTTGGTACGATGGGGATGGATTAAATCTTTATACGAATGATCATCGTTATAAAACATTGGAAAGCCTGAAGAGCCATTTGCCAGAAGGAACATTAGTGGAAGAAGCTGGAAGCCCCTATCCACAATAAAACGATGGTGCTTAAACCGTGACTCCATTGGTTCTTGGCTAGCACAATAAATTTAATAAACTTTATGAAAAGGAAGTGAGCTATTTTGAAAAGAATGTTTTCCGTACTGGGTATCCTCATCCTTTTTTTGGCAGGCTGTGGAACTATCGATGGAACCGTAAACGAAAAGAAGGAAGCCAGTTTTATCGTGGAGATTTCTTCAAATGGCTCAGAACCGGAAACCGAAGAAGTTTTCTTGATTGATATCACAACATTCAGTGGGGCTATAAGTTCTTTTGAAGAATTGGAAGTGGGACATCAAGTTCAAGTAGTTCCCGCAGAACTTTCGGAAGATTTCCCTTATATTCTTGCTTCTGATGTAATTGTTAAGTAAAGACATAATAAGTGCGGACATAAAAATGCAGTAAAGAAAAATAAACACCTAAGGAGGACTCATCTTTTGGACAGCATTATTTTTGATTTGGATGGAACGATTTGGGACCCGATCGACACAGTTCTGGGTGCTTGGAACAGCATTTTAACTAGGGAAGAAATGAACGAATTAACGAGGGAAGAATTAGCGGCCACGATGGGGATGCAGATGGATGAGGTCGGGATGACATTGTTTCCTGCATTAAACAAGGAACGCCGTGAGCAGTTAATCCATGAGTGTTGGTCATTGGAAACGTCCTTTTTAGCAAAACGCGGTGGAGCACTTTACGAAAATGTAGAAAATGTGCTGGCAGAGCTTTCGCAGAAATACAAACTATACATAGTAAGCAATTGCCAAGATGGCTATATTGAAGTGTTCTACGAATATCATAAATTGGAAAAGTATTTCCTGGATTTTGAAAACCCAGGAAGAACATCGCTGTCAAAAGGTGAAAACATCAATTTGGTCATTGAACGGAATAGCTTGTCCAAACCGGTTTATGTCGGCGATACGGAAGGTGATTTAAAAGCAGCTAAATTTGCGGGCATTCCCTTTATCTATGCGAAATATGGTTTTGGTTATGCGAGTGAGTACGATGAAGCTGTTGAAAGTTTTGATGAACTTTTAAGAGTTTTTAAAGCGTAAGTAAATGATTTTCACGCAGAGGGGTTTATATTTACCGGAGAAATTAGTGGCCTTATTCAGTTACTAGCAGAAAATTTATTGGAGAAAGGAGTCTTTATAATGAAAGGCAAAGATCTGCATAGCTTTTTAAAAAATGAACTTAATAATTATTCGCCGGAGCAGTTAAGGCACATTCAGAAAGATGGCGTTTGGTCGATTGGACAGATGTACGACCATATCATTTTAGTTGCGCATGAGTATCTCGATAATATGGAAGCTTGCGCTGCCTTGAATGAGGAACAGCCACTTGGCAAAACCAGCTTTGGTGCCCAATTATTTAAAGACGGTGGGTTCCCGCCTGTTAAAATCAGGCTGCCGGATGAAATGAACGCTCCTCCCAACAACTCAGACAGCAAGGAAAAACTGGTGGTCAGGATGGAAGAGATAATTCAAAGGCTGAGCCAGTGGGAATCGAATGTGGATACAGTCAATCCGAATTATAAAGTGAAGCATGGAGGCTTCGGCTGGCTGAATGCAAGGGAATGGTACGACTTGGTCGAAATGCATTCCCGCCATCATTTGCGCCAAAAAGAAGAGTTGGAGAGTTATATTTTATAAGGTTTCTTGAAGGAAACAGCAAATAAAGGATTATTTAGGGGATTGAACGAATTTAGTAATGGATAATTATTTTTTATAGAAATTAGTTTTACGGAATGCATTTGGTGAATCTTCTAGGATTTGTTTTAGTGAAACTCAAACGGAGGAGGAGGTTTTAAAATGAAATACCAATGCATGGGCTTTTTTAATAAAGAGAAAATGGACGCTCTGCCAAAAGAGGAAATCGATGCAATTATGATGGAATGCCAGCCACATCTCGACGAGTTATTTAAAAGTGGCCAGGTACTGATGGATCTCGGTGTTGCTCAGGAAATGAAAAGCTTGCAGCGGATTGACGGAAAGGTACAGGTTATTTCAAGTCCGATAACTGAGCCCACAAAAGTTTTGGGAAGTGTATTTGTAATAGAAGCGCAAGACATGGATGAAGCAATCCGCGTGGCTTCTCAACATCCAACGGTGCAAGTCAGCAGCGGAGAACAACTTGGCTGGGAACTGGAAATCCGCCCTGTCCACACGTTTGAGATGAAATCGTAGAGGAAAGAGAACTAGTTTTGTTCTCTTTCCTTTACTTTTGATTTTTCTTGTAGCGATTCCCCGTGTTCATGTAAATCAATCCAATAACAATGTTCGCAATCATCAAAACGGTGCCGACAATAAATAACCAGTTCTGCTGAAACAAATCTCCTGCAAAGATTAATGAGATTGAAACGGTCACACCCAGCATCAGTTTTCCAGTGGCTTTGCACAGCGCCATAGTGTCGTATTGCGCTTTATCTTCTTTCGACATCGTATTATAGCCTGATATCAGCATCGCGCCTTTTCCTTGAAGCAAGTAAATACTCAAAATAAGAAATAGAATTATTACTCCTAATGGAACGATCATTTCCATCGACATGGCAAAGCACCTCATTTCAATCGGTATCGGCTTTATTTGATGCTGTGTTGCCTCTAATAAGTATACTCATTTGGTTTGGAAAAGTTTCACTCACATTTAAATGATTTGAACGGCTGAGCAGGAAGCGGAGGGATTAAGCATGGCGAGAGTCTGTGTGGGAATGGTTGTTTCGCTGGATGGTTTTATCAGCGACCGCAATGGAGAATTGGGCAAACTTTATGCAAGTTTTAAACCGAACGCTAAAATCAAAGAAATGATGGAGCAAACGGGAGCAGTTGTTATGGGCAGCAATACCTTTGCGATGAGCAAGAATCCAGATGCTTACGCAGACAATTACGAATTTCAAGTTCCATTGTTTGTGCTGACGCATCACCCTCCGGCCAAACATCCGAAGGAAAATGACAACTTAACGGTCACATTCGTTACCGAGGGCATTGAAAGTGCTGTTCAGCAAGCAAAAGCCGCTGCGAAGGACAAGAATGTCGTGGTGCTTGGAGCAAACGTAAGCCAGCAGCTGTTGAAAGCGGGCATGGTGGATGAATTGCAGATTGCGATTGCGCCACTATTGCTTGGTTCGGGAATTCGCTTGTTCGCGCATTTGGAAGACCTTGAAGTTCAATTGGAAAAACTGCGCGTCATCGAGACCGCTGAGCAGGTAGAGGTTTGGTATAAAGTTTTGAAATAGGAGCCGATTAGCAAAAGAAATGAATAAAGTTTAAGAGGCAGGAGAAGTTTTTTATGTTTGCAACAATCGAGTGGCGCTGTTTTATCGATACTGTTTCGAAAGAAAAGGCACAAAAAATTATAGACGATTTATCAAATAAAATAGGCGCAATAACCATCATATCCTTAGAGCATTATTGGCAGGACAAATCGAAATATGACCTCACTTGCTCAACTCCGTTACAAATCGAGCAGCCAGAAGACGCGGTGTTTCAAGTACTTTTGCTTGCAGGTCAATTGGGCAATGAAATCACAGTGATGGGTCCGAGGATAGTTGAAGCTAAGCAAGTGGAATTTGAAGGGATCTGTTCAACGCCGAAGATGAGGGGAATTTATTGGTTTCGTTTTGAAATCAATAATTTCAGTTAATATGTCTTGAATTATTCAATAATGTGCACCAAGCCCGATCAAGGGAGGATTATTTTATGGCGGAATCTGAAAAAGAAATAAAACTCGAGGGCGGCAATGTGTCCGGCGTTTATCGTTTGGGCAATACGGTGCGGCGGAAATTAAAACCTGAAAGCGTGAAAATCCACAAATTACTGAAGCATTTGAAACACAGGAATTTCAGCTATTCACCTCAGTTTTTGGGAATTGATGAAAAAGACCGAGAGATTCTGTCGTTTATCGAAGGAGAAGTCGGCAATTATCCGGTGCAACCGTATATGTGGTCGGATAACTCTTTAAAGGAAATTGCGCAGATGCTGCGTCACTATCATGATGCTGTGAGTGATTTTCCTCTTGATGACAGCTGGCAGCCGTTGGATCTTACACCACCCATTTATGAGGTGCTCTGCCACAATGATTTTGCGATTTATAATCTTGTTTTTAAGGATGAAAAACCAGTGGGCATAATCGATTTTGATGTTGCTGGGCCGGGGCCAAGACTTTGGGATATCGCTTATGCGCTGTACACATGCGTCCCATTAAGCAGGTATAATCTTTCTCAGAGAGATGGGACGCATGAATATTACAAGGCAGCCCAAGATGCAGACCGGATAAAACGAAGAGTGAATCTGTTTCTTGCGGCATACGGCCAGGAATTTAATGGAGATTACTTAGCAATGGTGTTGCTGCGGCTGGAAGGATTGTGCATGACAATCAAGCGAAGAGCCGATGAAGGTGACGCTGCTTTTCAAAAGATGATAGCTGATGGACATGTTGAACATTATGAAAAAGAGATTGAATTTATTCGTTTGCATGGCGAGGATTGGAAGTAGGGACCATCAATCAGCTTTGGGGCTTCAGGGGTGTTTTCGACGAAATGAGCTATTGCTGTTATATAAGCCAACTCGATAATAAAACGAGCATCTCCTTTGGAGCCGCTCGTTTTATTTTTGTAGCAATAACTTTCTTCTCAAAAGTCCAGCTGTTCTTTTGTTCGACTCCTTCAGCAATGACATTCCACTCTAAATCATCTTAATCAAGAGAAAAAGGGGAGGACTCGAAGAGAAAAAGGTGAAATTCAAGAGGCGTATGTGGGATTTCGCGCTCCACAAGTGGAAACTCAGAAGTAAAAAGGTGAAACTCCTCAACAGAAGTATAATAATCCAGCAAAAAGCAGCTTGCGAAGTAGACAAGCTGCAAGAATTCATTGGAGTGGATAAACAATTGCAGCAAGTCTTTGGTCATTCATAAAGATCCTTAAACTGCTTCATGAACTTGCGGTCGATGCGCTGCTTGATTTTCCAGGGAATCTTGCCATGGATAGAGCGCTTTCCGTAAGTCAGGAAAGCTTCGCCATCGCCAGTCGAGAGAATGGACATAAAATGTTTCTGGGGTTTGAACGGTATCAGTTTATCTGCGGATAAGCTGCTTTTTAGATTTTTCCAAAGGATGGGGCCCTGCCGCACCGCGTAGACGCCGTTTTTCTCAAGCTTCGGATAGCGGTCAATCGAGATGCAATCCCCGGCACCGAAAATAGTGGGGTGCCCGACACTTTGCAACGCTCGGTTGACGAGAAGATATCCATCGGCATCTGTCGGCAAGGCGGAATTCCTGAACATATCATCGCTTTTTGGCCCCGTCAGCCATAACACATCCGTTTGCGGATACGAATCCCCGTTAGTGGCTATAACTTGTTGTTCTTTAACGGCTTCAACCGACGCGTCTGTGAAAAAAGGCAGCTTTTTTTGCAGGGCAATCGCTTCGATTTTCTTTGACGATGCGGCGCCTTCGTTAGCAAGCAGGGAAGTTGAGCTTAACAGAATTGTGTTGGCCCGCAAGGCATGTTGCTTTCTCCAGGCTTGGATGGAAAAGGCCAGCTCCACTCCTGCTGCGCCGCCGCCGACAATGACCGGATGGGAGGAATTCCGCAGCCGCAGCAATTGTTCCGGAAACCGGTAATTGGGTTTGATCGATGAGACATGTTCTTTCACCGCATCAGGAATAGCGGTGCGCGTACCGATATCAAACGATGCAAGATCATAGCGATAAACGGCTCCACCTTCACCCTTTAATGTTTTCGCCTGTGCGTCGACAGCGACAATGGTATCTTTGATGAATGTGCAACCAATTTTTTCGCAAAGCTTTGCGAGGTCGATTCGGATATCGTCTAAATTGTATACGCCTTCCGTGTATCCGGAAAACATGCCCGAATAGTATTGGTGGCGCGAAGGGGAAATCAGCACAACACGCAAATTCTTTAGTGCTTCGCTTTTCACTTGCTCCAGGCAATGGAGGTGAGCATGTCCGCCTCCCACAAAAACTAAGGTTTTCATTCATTTTGCTCCCGTCTATTTCAAAATCCGCTTTGCTTCAGCCATGCGCTGGGCAATAGTGATCAATTGCACGGCTACAAATATTAACGTGATGGCTGTTAAATACGTTGAAAATACAATCATCAGGGTAAAGAGTATAAAGCCTTCTGTCCGTTCAGCCAAGCCTGCCTGGTAATAGAACGATTTCGTCCCTTGTTTTTCGGATAAGGCGCCGACAGTCAAGAATACCGTCATGCCGATAATAATGGAAACGCTGAGCAGCAATAATGCCCACATCGAGTCGGGGAAACGGAATGCCAGCCCCAGAATGACGCTGATCTCGACGACACGGTCAAAGCTGATATCGAGCAGCGTGCCCCAAGAAGAAGGCTTGGTTTTTCGCGCCATGGTGCCGTCGACGACGTCCAAATAGCCGGAGAGCCAAAGAACCAGAATGGCAATCAGCGGTTGATCCAAATAGATGAAGAGGCCGGACGATACGCCAATGGCAAAGGCGGTCTTGGTGACCCCATCGGCAGAGAACCCCATTTTCAGCAGAAAGTCAGCTGTTTTTTCCACAGTAGGTTGAACATGTTTTCGTGCATGTGTGTCGAGCATGGAAATCACCTTTTCGTTATCAAGATAATTTCAGTATATAATATGTTTCCATTCTAAACCCGTAATCCCCCTCTGTATAAGGAACTAGGGCTTAGAGCCGATTTTCTCTTGAGTCCAATGGCTTAGAGGCGCAAGTAATTTCGATTTTTTGTTAAGATGAACATAATTCGAAGAATAGAAAGGAATGGTCGAGATGGTGAAAAAATATGATATCGCAATAATTGGAGCGGGTGCAGCAGGGCTAACGGCCGCTTTTACCGGAACCGGATTTTCAAAAAGTGTTGTGCTCATCGATAAGAACTTGCCGGGCGGAGAATGCACGTGGTCAGGCTGTATTCCGAGCAAATCGCTGATCAATACGGCAAAAGAAATCCATCACGCCAAAAAATACAGCCCAAATCTGGAAATCGACACAGCTGTCGTGTTGAAAGACATCCAGGACGTCATCCAAAAAGTCTATGCCGGCGAATCCCCTGAAGTATTGAAAGAGTCAGGCATCGATTTTATCAACGGCTACGCAAAATTCATCGGACCGCATTTATTGGAAGTGGACGGCGAGCGCATCGAAGCGAAAAAAGTCATCTTGTCTACTGGATCGTCGCCAATGGTACCGCCGATTGACGGCTTGGACAAGGTATCTTATTTAACGAATGAAACCCTCTTCACTTTGAAATCTTTCCCGAAAACAATGACGATTCTCGGAGGCGGGGCAATCGGCGTGGAATTGAGCCAAGCCTTGAACCGCATCGGCGTCAAAGTGACGCTTGTGGAGAAATTCGAGCGCATTTTGCCAAAAGACGAAGAAGAACTGGTATTGATGATCCAGCAGCGCTTGATCGAAGAAGGCGTTACGATCCATACCGGCGCGACTGCAGTCAAAGCGGAACAAAAAGGCGGCCAGATCGATTTGGAAATTGAAAAAGACGGCAGCAAAAAGATGGTTACGAGTGAAGGGCTGTTGGTCGCGCTGGGGCGTGAAGCGAATGTCAAAGGCTACGGTTTGGAACAAGCAGGCGTGGAATTCACGAAGAAAAGCATCACGGTCGACAATCATTTGGAAACCACGGCGAAAGGTGTCTACGCAATCGGAGATGTCGTCGGACCTTACCAATTGTCGCACATGGCGAATGCACAAGGCATCACCGCTGCGCAAAATGCGATTTTGCCGATCAATAAAAAAATGGATTACGAGCATGTCACGTGGTGTACATACACGGATCCTGAACTCGGTCGCTCGGGAATGTCTGAAAAAGAAGCGCGTGAGAAATACGGCGATTCCATCCGCATCTACGAACACGATTATGCGGATTTGGACCGTGCCAATACAAAGAAAGACAGCATCGGCAAAGTGAAAATCATTCTGGATAAAAAGGGCTTTATTTTAGGGGCGAGCATCTTGGGAGACCGCGCCGGTGAAATCATAAGCCAAATCCAGACCATCAAATCGCTGCACATCAATATGGGCAAATTATCCGGTGTCATTCATCCTTATCCGACGTACAGTGAAGTGTTGGTGAAAATCGGCAAGAAGGTATACGTCGATAATTTATTGAACCAGCCGATTGTCAAGACTTTCAATCAGGCAAAAGCCGGGGAACTTCCAGCAGGGAAAATTGCGGCGTACGGTGCTGTCGCTGCAGCAGGAATCGGCATTGCCGATATGGCAGTCAAAAACAATATCAAACCGAAACTGGGCGTGGAAAATGGGCGATTGAAACCGATGCCGTCGACGCCGAATGCGGTATCATCGCAATCCCATGACAAAGACAAATATGTGCCGGCATGGCCATATAACGGCAGCAGAAGCGAAGCGAAAAAGAACGTCATCGGCATGCTGAAAGGCTACGAAGGCGTTACGATTCTGCAGGTGGAAGACAATTACGTCTATGCGGTTGCAAAATCGAAAAAGATGCATTTCAAGGACGACATCGAATTTTACTTTAACGATGCAGCACAGCACATCGAATTCCGTTCAGCGTCACGGGTCGGCTATTCAGACGCAGGCGTCAACCGCAAACGCTATGAAAAAATGAGAAACCGCTATTTCGGCATTTCGACTCATAGCCGCAACTCATGAGCAAACAAACCGTTCGCCGATTCGGGAAATGGCTGCTGCTTGCTCTTGCCATCGGCATAGCCATTTGGATCAGCCGCTCTGTTTTTCAAATTGATGCGAATAGCATTCGCAAATGGATTTTGTCGTTCGGCATTTGGGCACCCATTATCTACATCATCATTTACACGGTGAGGCCGCTGATCTTTTTTCCAGCCTCGGTATTATCCATTGCCGGAGGCTTGGCGTTTGGGGCATGGCTCGGCACACTTTACACCATCATCGGTGCAACATTGGGTGCCTTGCTGTCGTTTACTGTTGCAAAAACGTTGGGTACCCGCTTGATGAGTGGAAAATGGACCGGCAATGCTGGCAAAATCCAATCCCAGATGGAACACAACGGTTTTTTCTACGTGCTGCTGTTCCGGTTGATTCCGGTCATTAATTTTGATTTGATCAGCTATATGGCGGCACTGGCGAAAGTCCGTTTCGGTTCATTTGCACTGGCGACCTTGATCGGCATCATTCCAGGAACGTTTGCGTATAATTTCCTGGGAAGCAGTTTTGTCAGCGGCAACCCGCAAATCATCCTTTTGGCTGTCGTGGTCTTCATCGTCTTAACGGTTGTGCCAATTGTCATCCGCAATCGCTGGAGCAAAAAGCAGTCACCGGATGCATAACAAGAAGTTTATCAATGGATTTAGGAAGTGGAGAAAATGAAGAAATTTACACTCTTAACCTCTGGAATACTGGCACTGGGGTTGGCTGCTTGCTCTCAGAACGCTGAAAAAGGGTCTCAGGATAACTCTGGAAACTTGCTGGCGAGCGATTGGCAGGAAGTGTCGGACGCTGCGGCTGGGCAGGAAGTCAATATGTATATGTGGGGCGGCAACGACAACATCAACCGCTACCTGGACGAATGGGTTGCGCCGCGCATGAAAGAAGAACATGGCATCGAGCTGACTCGGGTGCCGATGAACGATGCACAGGACATCATCAATCAATTGCTTGATGAAAAGTCGGTCGGCAAAACCGATGGCAGCATGGATATCGTTTGGATCAACGGCGAAAACTTCAAAGCAGCGAAAGACAACGGTCTACTGTGGGGCGACTTCAGCGGACAATTGCCGAATTTCACGGATTATATCGATGCGGATGCTCCTGAAATCGCAGAAGATTTCGGGGAGCCGGTAGACGGCTTGGAAGCACCGTGGGGCCAAGCGCAATTCGTTTTGGTGCATGATGAAAACAAATCGCCGAATCCGCCGAAATCAATGGAGGAACTGGCCTCTTGGGTAAAAGAAAATCCGGGGCAATTCACTTATCCGGCGCCGCCTGACTTTACGGGCAGTGCGTTCATCCGCCACGTCTTATATGAAACGACAGGCGGCCATGAACAATACCAGCAGCCTGCTGCTGAAATCAATGATCTCGAAGCGCGCTTCGAACCGATGTGGCAATACTTGAACGAAATTGAACCCTTTTTATGGCGTGAAGGGCAAACTTACCCAGAAAGCCTGACCAAACAAGACCAATTGTTTGCGAGTGGAGAAGTCGGACTGACGATGAGCTACGATCCGGCTCTGGCAGCCAGTGAAGTGCTGAAAGGCCGATTCCCGGAATCGACCCGGACATTCTTGCTCGACGGGGGAACGCTTGCCAATACCCATTTCCTATCGATTCCATTCAACTCATCCGATAAGGCGGGGGCCATGGTCACAATCAACGAATTGCTGTCGCCGGCAGCGCAGACCGCGAAACTGTCTCCTGAAAATTGGGGTGATTTATCGGCGCTCGATTTGGAAAAGTTATCTCCCGAACAGCGCCAGGCCATGACCGATGTGGATTTGGGCAACGCGACACTGCCTTTGGAAGAGCTGGAAGCGAATCGCTTGCCGGAATTATCAGCGGACTACATTGAAATCATCGAAAAAGGGTGGATGGAACATGTTGCAAAAGAGTAAACCGTATCTTTTGCTGCTGCCCGCCACCGCCACGATTGTCCTCCTGTTTTTTGGGGGACTTTTTGATGGGCTGCTGAAAAGCCTGGGGTACTTTCCGGCAATCGGAAAAATGGAGCTGGACCTTACCGCTTATACTGGATTGCTGGGTTCAAGCGATTTCTGGGAGTCGCTCGCCCTGACCACAAGAGTGGCAGCCTTGTCTTCCTTGATTGCATCAATACTTGGCGGCATCATTGCGATTTCCTTGTTTATGCTCAGCGAGTCCGCGAAATCGGGGGCTCCGCGATTTTGGCAGCGCTTGTTTCAGCTGCCGCTGACCATTCCGCATCTTGTCGGCGGCTATATCATCGTCCTGTTGTTCATGCAAAGCGGTTTTTTATCGAAGATTCTGGCCACAGCGGGAGTGATTGATGATATCTCGGATTTCCCGGTGTTGGTCAATGATCCGTTCGGCTGGGGCATCATCATGGCATATGCCTGGAAAGAGGCTCCTTTTGTGTCGTTGATGATTTATCCAGTCTTGACGCGCATCCACAGCTCCTGGCGCGACGTGTCCAGGGTTTTTGGCGCAAAAGGCTGGCAATTCATCCGGGAAATCGTCCTGCCGATTATTTTTCCTGCATGGACCATAGCAGCTTTTATCGTCTTTGTCTTTACATTTTCTGCGTTCGAAGTGCCTTATTTGCTTGGCGTCACTTATCCAAGCATGCTGCCGGTTTATTCGTATCAGCTTTACACGAGCGGTACATTGGCTGATCGACCGGAAGCGTTAGCCGTCAACATTATCCTGGCAGCTTTGACCATTCTTCTCGGTCTGGCCGTTTATTTTTTCAGCAAGCGCTGGAATGTCTTAAAGGGGTGGAATTGATGGAGCGACGCTCGAATCTGATCAGATTGTTTTTCTTCTCTATCGTCTTCCTTGTCATCGTATTTCCATTCCTCCCATTGCTTTTGTCGAGCGTATCGTTTGGCTGGCAATGGCCGAATGTCTTGCCTGAGTCCTACAGTTTCCGAGCTTGGGAATATGTGCTGGCCGGCAGCTCGGGCACCTGGCCGGCAGTGGGAGCCAGTCTGCTGATTGCTGGCATTGTCACTGCGGTGAACATCTTGCTGGCCGTGCCGGCTGCCAATGCTTTGTCGCGCAATAAATTCACCGGCAAATGGCTGGCAGAAGCCATCATTTTTGCTCCGATTGTCATTCCGCCATTTGTTGCCGTCATGGGTATTCATTTGACGTTTTTGCGCCTCGGATTGACTGAGACGATATTCGGTGTTGTTTTGGCCCACCTTTCGCCAACATTGCCTTATATGGTGCGTGCCGTCATGATCAGCTATAATACCTTATCCGTCGATTGGGAAGACCAGGCACGTATGCTGGGCGCCGGCCCGTTTTCCCGTTTTTTCCACGTCGTGCTGCCGCATTTAATGCCGGGCATCGCAGCGGGTGCGAGTTTGAGCATCCTGATTTCCTTGAGTCAATATTTAATCACATTTCTGATTGGTTCGGGTCAAGTCGTGACATTGCCGATCCTGCTGTTTCCGTTCATTAGCGGCGGAGATCCTGCCATTGCGTCCGCCTATTCGCTGTTGTTTGCGGGAATGGCCATCTTGACATTGCTGGTGATGGACGTATCATTAAAGAACTATTATAAAAACAAAAAAGCCTCAACGGTTAAAGGCCAGCAGAGAGGGGTGGAAATGTGAACGATTTGCGCATCATCAATATAAAAAAGCAGTTTAAACAAACTGAGCGAAGAGGCGATCCGGCGTTTTCTCTTCAACCAATCCAGTTGACAATCCGCGAAGGTGAATTTTTCTCGCTGCTTGGCCCATCCGGCTGTGGCAAGACGACGCTGCTGAAATTAGTTGCCGGGTTGCTGCAGGCTGACAGCGGCGAAATCTGGGTAGGGGACACCAATCTCACGAAGGTCCCGTCTGAATCCAGAAAGTTCGCGATGGTTTTTCAGCAATCGCTGCTGTTTCCGCATATGTCAGTAGAAGACAATGTGGCATTCGGTCTGAAGATGCAGAAAGTCGGCAAAAAACAGCGGCTCGATAAAGCCCGTGCGATGCTCGAAAGAGTCGGCTTGGCTGGCTACGGCAGCCGTCTGCCGGACGAATTGAGCGGCGGCCAGCAGCAGCGCGTGGCGCTAGCAAGAGCGCTCGTTGCCAATCCCCGTGTCTTGCTGATGGATGAACCGTTCAGTGCATTGGACCCGATCCTGCGGGAAGAAATGAGGGAGCTGCTGGGCCGGATCCAAAAAGAGTTCCGCGTCACCGTGCTGTTCGTCACGCACGACCGGGAAGAAGCGTTCTATTTATCGGACCGGATCGGCATCATGAACGAAGGGGAATTGCTGCAGGTGGGAAATGCCCGGGACTTATATGAACGCCCGGCCAGCACAACAGCGGCTACATTCCTGGGGTTGAAAAACATCATTGAAGGAACAGTCAGCGACGGCCGTTTTTCTTCGATAGGCGGCAATTTTGAATTTGCTGTAAATGACCGCTTTCAAGCCGGACAGGGCTTTTTGGTTCTGCGTCCGGAAGCGGTTGAACTTATGCCTAATGCTTCTCTGCCGCCAAAGGGCTCGCTGCATGTCAGTGGAGTCATCCAGCAGCTGCGGTTCAAGCACGGATTTTATCTATGCAAAGTACAAGTGGGCGACGAGCAGCTGGAATGTGTATTTTCCAGCCGGCAACGGGAAAACGCCACCGCCGGTCAAAAGGTTGATTTAATGGTTGACTTGAAAGATGTTTGGATAGTGGAGAAATAAGCGGTTTATTGAAGAAACAAGTTCGGTAAATCGATGAATGCAAGATCCGCATATGGAAGCGCTGGAAAAGCGTCTGCCATTCGCGGATTTTTTAGTTTCCGGTTATGAAGTTTGCAATCCCCACAATCGCAAACATAGCTCCGCTCACAATCACTCCGCCGGCAAGGAAATAACAAAACAAATTCAGAATATCAAAAATCGCTCCAGCTAAATCATCGATGAAACTTTTCATGGGCAGGA
This sequence comes from Planococcus koreensis, assembly GCF_004761975.1. GTDB lineage: Bacteria > Bacillota > Bacilli > Bacillales_A > Planococcaceae > Planococcus > Planococcus koreensis. Next base: position 21,771 of record NZ_RQII01000010.1, read on the forward strand.
CCTCTTTTCTTTATGATAGGTATCGTATTTCTGCTTTTACTTTCATTCAATATACCTTTACTAATAAAAATCGTTTTGCTAATTATACATTTTTGGGGTAAATTGGAATATAGAGAAAGAAGTTAAAGTTAGGTTTAAACTTGTTTAATGTGTTTTGAAAGATTTCATTACAGATTTTATAACTAGTACACATAGAAAAAGGGGGGGAATTTAAATATGGGTTTCCACATCCGAGACATGGATAAGAAAGATATAAAAGCAGTTCAAAATGTAGCAAGGGAAAGTTGGAAATCCACTTATAACGGAATCATCCCAATGGAAATTCAAGAAACTTTTTTAGGAAGCGCTTATAGCGATAGCATGATGCACAAACGCTTGGAAGTTTCTTCTCTTTACGTGGCCGAAGTGAGCGGGGAAGTTGTAGGATTTGCGAACTTCTCAACGGTGAAACAAGGAAACATTGCTGAATTGGGTGCGATTTATCTCCTTTCAGAATATCAAGGAGAAGGTATCGGTACAGCTCTTCTTCGAGAGGGCATCAAGAATTTAAATGGAGCCCAATCACTTATAGCAGATGTGGAAAAAGAAAATAAATCTGGATTAACCTTCTATAAGGCCAAAGGCTTTCATATTCATTCTGAGTTCAATGACAATCTGGATGGGCTTATTACAAAAATGGCCAGAATGGTCTTGCCTATTCAGTAGACGTAATATTTTTGGATAAGCAATCGGATTTTGAAAGCAAAAAGAAGAGGCGTCCAACACGGCGCCTCTTCTTTTTAACATCTGGACATCAAATTAAATTGGTTCTGCTTCGAAGGAGTCATCACTGATTTCGCCGACAATCTCTTCCAAAATATCCTCCATGGTTACAAGGCCGACAGTCGAAAGGCCATCTTTGCTTGTGACAACTGCCATGTGAGTTCGGCTTTGCTGCATTTTTGTTAAAACTTTTTGTATCGGAGTCGTTTCAGTAAAACGGGGCATTGCGTGTATAAATGTTTCAGGTTCCTGTGTTCGCCCCGCAGCCATGCTGGTCAACACTTCTTTCGTGTTGATGAAGCCGATTAATGTATCTTTATTGCCGCCTTCGGTAACCGGATAACGCGTATATTCGTGTTCATCCAATGCTGCAAAGAATTCTGAATGAGATAAAGCTTTATCGACCGTCACAATTTTATTGCGCGGAATCATGATATTTTTAACAACGCGGTCATCAAAAGCGAAAATGTTTTTTAAATACGTCAATTCAGTTTGGTTGATTTCACCGCTTTGGAAGCTTTCAGCCATGATCAACTTTAGCTCTTCCTCTGAATGGGCTTCTTCATGTCCAGCAGGCTCCACTTTGAACAATCTTAAAAACAAACGGGCTGAGCCGTTCAACACCCATATAAAAGGGCTCATGATTCTGCCGAACCAGTAAAGGGGAGGGGCCAATAGCAAAGTCATCCGTTCTGCATATTGGATGGCCAAGGTTTTTGGCGCAAGCTCTCCAATGACAACGTGCAGGAACGTGACGATGCTGAGTGCTATGGCGTAAGAAAGAGCTGTAGCTAAAGCTTCCGGTACTGCAAAGTATTCGAATGCCGGATGCAGCAGCCGCTCTACTGTAGGTTCACCTAGCGCCCCGAGTATTAAAGCCGTTACGGTAATCCCGAGCTGGCAGGCGGATAAGTAATAATCCAGTTCGTTCGCTACTTTTTTAGCAAGAATCGCTTTTTTATTGCCTTCTGAAATCAGCTGGTCGATTCTGGACATCCGCACTTTCAAAATGGCGAATTCACCGCCGACAAAAAGCGCTGTTCCAAGGATCATCAATACGATGAGCAGTAAGTTGATTATTATTTGTCCATCCAATATGGTTCCCCCGATATGGGGGATTCACCTCCGTTGAATAATGAAAACTGATTGCTGTCACACTCTATTATTTTGAAATTTGCTCAAATTCCACTTGTTTGATTTGCTGGTGATCCATTTCAGTGACCGTCCAAAGTGTAGTGCCCATCGCCAATGTTTGGCCGATATGAGCCTCTCCTACACTCTTAAAGTGGATCCATCCACCGATTGTATCAATGTCTTCGCCTTCTTCAAAAGTTAAGCCGAAACGTTCCTCTAAATCTCTTAAAAGTACGCGTCCGTTAATCGAATAGCGGTTTTCGCTGATTTTGCTGATTTCGGGCTGTTCATCCGCATCAAATTCGTCGCGGATCTCGCCGACGATTTCTTCCAGAATATCTTCCATTGTAATCATGCCGGCGGTGCCGCCGTATTCATCCGCCACAAGCGCGATATGGACGCGGGAATTCTGCATGCGGAGGAGGGCATCTTGCAGGCCAGTCATTTCAAAGACGGTCGGCAATTCCAAAACGAAATTCTCAAGTTGCCATTCACGGCCGGCGACAATATGCGGAAGCATTTTCTTTGCACTGACAAACCCAAGAATGCGGTCTTTGTCGCCTTCTTCCGTTACGGGGTAACGGGTATAATTGTTTTCATCCAAAAGCGCTATGATTTCGTCAAGTGGCATATCTTTGTCCAGCGTAACCAGTTCAGTCCGCGGCACCATGATATTTTTTGCAACACGTTCATCAAACGTAAAGACATTTTCCATATAGGAAAGTTCGGTTTCGTTGATCGCGCCGCCTTCTGAACTTTGCGCCATGACAATTTTCAGTTCTTCTTCAGAATAAGCTTGTTCGTGGCCAGCTGGCTGAACGCCGAACATGCGCAATAAAACTCGGGCTGCCCCGTTCAATAACCAAATAAATGGCTTCATAATCTTTCCGAACCAGTAAAGGTAAGGCGCAAGCAGCAACGACATTTTTTCAGCGTATTCAATCGCCAATGTTTTAGGAGCCATCTCGCCAAGTACAACGTGGAGATAGGTGACAAGCATAAACGCGATTGCGTAGGAAGAGGCAGATGCTATTGCATCCGAAACAGCGAAAAAGTCGAATATCGGATACATCAAGCGTTCGACTGTCGGCTTTCCGAGCGCCCCGAGCCCAAGTGCTGTTACGGTAATGCCCAGCTGGCAGGCAGACAAGTAGTAGTCCAAATTGCCCGCTACTTTTTTGGCCATTACCGCTTTCTTGTTTCCTTCTGCAATCAATTGATCAAGGCGCGACATTCTGATTTTGACGACTGCAAACTCGGATCCGACGAAAAAGGCTGTTAAACCGAGTAATACGACCAATAACCCTAAATTCAGTACCGTAATTATATCCACTTATGTTCCCTGTAAAAGGGATTCACCTCCAAGTTTAGTTACAGCAAAGCCAATAAGGACGCGATGGCGACCATCTTGCTTTCAAGTGCTTTGCTTATTTGCACCTTTACATGTGCAGGTGCATCTTTTAATTGTTCTTCCAAGCGGGTGATCTTTTTTTGAAGGCAATTGAATTCCTCGAATACATCTTCGACCAAAACAGCTGTCTCTGACTGCGAGCTTGAATCAAGTGCCTCTTTGATTTCCGCAATGGACAAGCGTTGGTTTTTCAATAACTGGATCCGTTCGAGCGTTTGCAAGACGGAATCCGGGTATAACCGATAATTGGCAGCTGACCGTTCAAAATCCAAAAGCCCCGAACTTGTGTAATAATCGATCGTTCTGACAGATACACCACTTAATTTTGCGACTTCGCCAATTTTCATTAAGCCCTTCCCAATGCAAACGCCTCCTTTTTTGTTAAGAGTATCCTACCATAAAGGATTTCTAACCATACAGTAGAACGTATTGGTTTTGCCTGGGATTTTGTATTTCCATTAATGATTGCCATTAATTCGACAAAGTTTTGTTCTGTACGAATTTATAGTGAGATGTTATACTATTCTTACAACTAAACAGACTTTGACTTTATGTCGAAGGGGAGTAGCTATAGGGAAACCTATTTCACAATCGTCATTACATGGTTCGTAGCCATCGGTTGTGATAGCAAAAATTTTGCTTAGCGAGACCTTTGCCTTTAATTAGGCAAGGGTCTTTTTTGTTGTAATAAAGTAAAAGGGGGATAAAAATTGGAAGCGATTTTATTGGAGTATTTATGGGTGTTGTTGGTGCTGGTTGCACTGGAAGGGTTATTGGCTGCAGATAATGCGGTCGTCATGGCGGTCATGGTCAAGCATTTGCCGCAAGAACAACAGAAGAAAGCTTTGTTTTATGGATTGATGGGGGCATTCGTTTTCCGTTTTGCTGCATTGTTCATGATTACGCTTCTGGTGGATGTCTGGCAGATCCAGGCTTTGGGAGCGGCGTATCTCTTGTTCATCGCCTTTAAGCACATTTACGACCAGCGCAAAGGGAAGGAACATTCCCTCGAGCCCGAAGCAACGAAAGGTTCCGGCTTTTGGATGACCGTCTTGAAAGTGGAATTGGCCGATATTGCCTTTGCGATCGACTCCATGCTGGCTGCAGTGGCGTTGGCTATTACGCTGCCGCATCTGGGGAATGCAGAAATTGGCGGAATCAACGGTGGACAATTCGGCGTTATGATTATCGGTGGATTAGTCGGAATCATCATCATGCGATTTGCCGCCCATAAATTCGTCAAGTTGCTGGGAAATTATCCGCAATTGGAAACAACCGCATTTGTAATCGTTGGCTGGGTCGGCGTCAAGCTATTGGTTCTCACACTGGCGCATAAAGACTTAGGAATCCTGCCTTATGACTTCGCCCATTCTACGGAATGGAAACTGATTTTCTGGTCTATTCTTCTGGGAATTGTGGCTGTAGGGGCATGGATCAGCGTCAAGAAAAAGAAAGCGCAAGAAATCTAAAGGCGCTTATCCTTTTTCGCCATATAAACCAAAAAAAGAAGAAACTCATTAACGAGTTTCTTCTTTTTTTATTGCTCGAAAAGCAGGATGCATTTTTCATTCACTTTCTTTTTCTGTCCATCGCTTCAGCGACTTGTGAAGAATTTGCATTTTCTTCTTTCTTCAAGTGGTCGATGATGTTCCGATAATCCGTTTCGTTGCGGTTTTGGCTCATCTTGAAGGCGGCCTGGACTTCCGTCACGTGAATCTTGAAACCGACTATTCCCTTCAGCTCTTTTTCGAGCATTTCTGAAGACAGTGTCTCCCATAAAACAGGATGTTCACGGTGTTGTTCGTATTTCTGCATCAACTTCGTCAAGTCGGCTTTTAATTCGGCTTCGTCTAGAAGTCTCGCTGCACCATATAAATGAACAGCTTGGTAATTCCATGTTGGTACATTTTCCTTTTCATACCACGAAGAAGAAATATAGGCATGCGGGCCTTGAAACGTAATAAGCACATCACCGCATGTATCGAATGTCCGCCATTGGGGATTTCCAAAAGCCATATGCCCGGTGATGAAATAATCATCTTCTTCTTTTACCAATTGAAGCGGCAAATGCGTCGCAATGGGTTTGCCATTCTTTGTGGTGATCAATGTACCGAATGAATTTGTGTGGATGAATTCCTGGATTTCTTCCAGGTCTGCAACTTTGAAATGTTTAGGAATATACAAAAAAATCCGCCTCTCAAGAATTATTAGAGTGTTTTGGTCATAATCAAGTCCACTTGCTCGTCATCGCCCATAAAGAACGAGTGCGAACCCGTTTGGACAAATCCTTTTTTCTGATAAAATGCAATGGCGTTGGTGTTGTCTTCCCACACGCCCAGCCAGATCGCCTGTTTCTTCTCGTCTAGCGCAATCTCAAATGCTTTATTCAACAGCGCTTTGCCAAGGCCATGCTTTTGGTAATGCTGTTTTACGTAAATCCGTTCGACTTCCAGCGAGCCGCTGCCCATTGCTTCGGTCTGCGCTTTATCCATATTGACTTTCAAGTACCCAGCGATTTCTTGCTCCCAATAAACGAAAAAGAAATGCGAAGACGGATTCGCAAGCTCCTGTTTCAATGCCTCCAAGTTATAAGCCTTTTCCAAATAGGCATTCAGGTGCTCTGGGGAATTATGCTCTTTGAATGTTTCCGTGAATGTTTCAACACTGATTCTTTGGAGTTCACTGGCATTCTCCAAATTGCATTTTTTAATCGTCATCACTGGAGTCGCTCCTTTAAGAAATTAATAGTTTCGCTTATGGCCTTTCTTTACAAATTCCCAATCTTTTTCGACGTTTTTTCGGATGCTCTGCAAAAGCTGGAATGCCGCATCTGTTTCTTCTTGTGAAAAACCTTTCAAAGCCATTTGTTCCGAATATTCATTTTCACTTTTAATAAATGGATAGACCGTTTTCCCTTTTTCAGTGGGGAAGAGGCGTTTGATTTTTTTATTGGTCAGATCGCTTTTCTTCTCGATAAATCCACTCGCTTCAAGTTTTTGAAGGGCACGCGTGGCAGTGGAGCGATCCACCTTGATCAAATCGATCAATTGTTCTTGGATGATTCCTGGATTTTCAAAAATCCTCACGATATATAAATACTGCCCTTTCGTCAAGTCGAATTCTTTGAACTCTATGTTGCTGATGGAATCCAAGGCTCTGGCGATCATGCCGATTTCCCGCAGAATTTCTTTCATCGTATGCTCCTTTTTTGTTGTAAATGCAATAAATGCTTAATTCAGTATAAAAAATAATCGTTGCATTTGCAACAAAAATTTTCGTATGAAGAATTTGGGTATTATAGTGTAAACTTAATGGATAGATTCATATTCAGTTTTTAATTGAAAGGGCGGGGAAACGATGGAGTGTGAAACGGTCATGCAAGAGCTGGAGGCGCTCGGCAAAGAGCGGACGAAAAAAATCTACCTGTCCAATGGCGCGCAGGAGCCGCTTTTCGGCGTCGCGACCGGGGCGATGAAGCCCTTATCAAAAAAGATAAAAATCGACCAGGCATTGGCGGATGAATTATACGCCACTGGAAATTATGATGCCATGTACTTTGCCGGCATTATCGCTGATCCGAAATCCATGGATGAAGCTGATTATGAGCGCTGGATGGAAACGGCTTATTTCTATATGATTTCCGACTATATTGTGGCTGTCACGTTAGCGGAATCGGATCTTGCACAAAGCATTTCGGACAAATGGATCGCAAGCGGTGAGGAACTGAAGATGTCAGCCGGCTGGAGTTGTTATTGCTGGATGCTGGGCAACCGCAAAGACGAAGAATTTTCGGAAAGAAAAATTGCCGATATGCTCGATTTTGTGAAAAGCACCATACACGATTCGCCGGAACGCACGAAATCGGCGATGAACAATTTCCTTTATACGGTAGGAACTTCTTATTTGCCGCTGCACGAAAAAGCGCTGGAGACAGCGGCCCAAGTGGGGCTGGTCGAATTGAAGAAAGACGGTAAAAAAAGCAGTTTCCTGAATGCGTTGGAAAGCATTGAAAAAGTGAAAACAAGAAACAGAATTGGATTTAAACGGAAGTATGTCAGGTGTTAACGTAATTGCTGCACCAGCATACTGGACAGGAGAGGATGGAAATGGGCAGCGGACATAACCATTCCCATGGCAAAAACAAACGGACGCTGAAAATTGCGTTTGCGATTACAGCAGCCTATATGATCATTGAATTTATTGGCGGTTATTTGACGAATAGCCTGGCATTGATTGCAGATGCGGGCCATATGCTGAGCGATTCCGTGTCACTCGGCGTCGGGGTCCTGGCCTTCACGCTTGGTGAAAAAGCGGCAAATCGCTTCAAAACATATGGCTATAAGCGTTTTGAAATACTTGCGGCAGTTTTCAACGGAGTGACGCTAGTGCTTGTCGCAGTTTACATTTTTTACGAAGCGTACCATCGTTTCGCTGATCCCGTGGAAGTGAAATCGCTGGGGATGCTGACGATTGCTGTAATCGGGCTGCTCGTCAATCTCCTGGTAGCGTGGATTATGATGCGGGGCGGCGACACCAAAGAGAATCTGAATGTGCGCGCAGCATTTTTGCACGTGCTAAGCGATTTGTTGGGGTCCGTCGGTGCGATCATTGCGGCTTTGCTGATTTTCTTCTTTGGCTGGAATTTTGCCGATCCGTTGATGAGCGTCGTCGTTGCGGTGCTCGTGTTGACAAGCGGCTGGCGGGTCACTAAAGAGGCGATCCACGTCCTGATGGAAGGGACGCCGCGCAACGTCGACCTAGACGAAGTGGTCGGTGCCATCAAAAACATCAATGGCGTGGTCGACATTCATGATCTGCATGTCTGGAGTATAACGAGCGGCCAAAATTCTTTATCGGGGCATGTCGTCATTGAAGAAGGCACGACATTTGAAGAATGCCAGCAGCTTTTGCGCCGGATTGAAGCAATTTTGGCAGATCTGAAAATTGGCCACGTTACGATCCAGATGGAAAACAAAGAACATCCACACGACAACAACCTCATCAGCCCGATGCACGAAGAAGACGGCGGACATGAACATCATAAACAGTAGAAAAACTGCCCGGCACGCCTTTTATTGGGGTGCCGGGCAGTTTTTTTGATGGTTCGTGTTGTTGCAAGTAAAAGATGATTTGCCGCAAGTAAACAGCCGTTTAGTGCAAGCAATTTACGAATTTCTGCAAGTAAATCCGAAATGGCGCAAGTAAACGGCGGTAAATCGCTTTTCGCCTGCGAAAAGCTTCCGGTAGACACTTAAATCTGCCAACTTTAAAGGCAAAACACCTTATGAATAAAATCCCTTATAAATTTTGGCGATTTTTTGATCAAATTCATCGATATGGACAAAGCGTGCTTCCCGTAAGATTTCTTTGCCGTCAGAAAACAGAATCAGTACGGGTGCTGTAAAAATCGATAAATGGCCAGCAAGTTCTGAAATGTCAGCCGCGTTGACTTGCCGTGTTTGGATGTTCGGATATTCCGCGAACACTTCTTCTATTTGCGGAAGAAGCGCATGGCATACGCCGCAACCTGTTGTCAGCACGTAAAGGAAATTGAGGTCAGGTGATGCTTCAAATAATTTCACTTCGTCCATTGTTGCCAATTGCTGCACAAAAACCACTCCTTTTGATTTCATCTATTGTTCTTCAATACCCTGTCTGTCAGTGCATAAAGCAGAGTTTTCATGCTTGTCATGAGATTGCAGGCAGATTTCACCCATATTAAATAATGGCATTAACTGATTATGCAAGAGTAGATAAGGTATATTGACGGTGTACGGAATAAGTAATTGAAGGGGGAAGGAATTAATGAAAACTTCACTTTTGAAAATTACCGCACCTGCATTAGCCATCAGTTTGGTGTTTGCAGCGCCTGCTGCATTCGCGGGAAACGAAGATGGCAGCCATGAAAGTTCAGTATCCATTAAAGAACAAACACAAATTGAAAAAGCTTTGGAACCGATTGAAAACAATGTTTTTGGAGTTAACGATGAAACAACGGCGATCACCGGGCACTTGAAATCTAAAAATACGATTACATTGGAAGAATACCGTTATTATGACCAGCGACTGTCTTCATTAGTAAATCGTTTAGGGGAAGCCAGACAGGATATCACGATCGTTTCCAGTCAGTACGGTGATGGCTCACTGCATGTGGCTGGGATAGGTGTAGCGATAGCAGCGTCCCTGGACGTTGCATTAGACACGAGGGAACAGCTCGAAGCGGTCAACATTCAAGCGGAAACGCCGTAATGCCAAAGAACGAGTAGAAAAGCTGCCTGCGGATAGTCTGAAAATGACTTTGCAGGCAGCTTTTTATTTTATTTAGCGGAGCGGTGTTTTGTGATTACCCACCCCAAAAGCGTAGCCGCGAGCAACAACGCCAGTATGAGGTATTGATAAAAAGCCGGAACCAGTTGCGTAAAGCCGTAAACTGCCCCTACTTCGAAAGCGACAGCCGGAATCTTGCCGATTGTGCTCGCCAACAAAAAGTGGGAAGAGCGGACCGGAGTGGCAGAAGCGGCAGCTGTCACAAGGCCTGAGGGTACAAATGGCAGGAGCCGAAGAGCGATGATGCCGAAAAAGATTTGGCTGGCATTCCGGCTGTGCAAATAACGCCACAGCCGATGCCGCCGCCACTCGTCTTTCATCTTTGAAAAACCAAAGCGGTATAAATGGAAGCCGATCCAAACGCCGAACACTTCGCCGATCAGCGAAAGCAGCAGTCCAGCGCCGAGGCCGTACAAGGAAATATTGAGGGCGGTCATAAAAACGCTGGGAATAAAGCCGATCGCCCCAATCAGCAGATTGCCGGCGATCATTGCGAGTAATTGTACAATGAACAATAAATCCATTTACACGTTACTCCCGATGTTCCTGGTAACGGTCTTGCTTCGTCAGTTTCTTGGCGCGTTGAATCTGCTCAGCTGAAACAGAAGTGTCGTACGCAGCGAGCGTTTCACGGAGCTGATCCGCAGAGCTTGCACCCGCAATGACCGAAGCGACAGTCGGATTGGCCAACACGCTGTGCACAGCCAATGCATTCAAATTGCCGTGGATTTCCATCAAACCTTGCAGTGCCGCTTTCAGCTCAGCATCGTCATAAGTCAGGTAACCTTTGCCATCAGCGGCGCGTTTCAAGCCGCTGTTCGTCAACAAGCCTCTTGCCAATGAGCCGCGCGTCACGACGGAACGGCCGGCTGAACCGATTTCTTCCAGGAATTCTTCCGGGCGGCGATCCAGCAGACTGTACTGCATCATAATAGAAGCAATGTCGCTGTCCGCCAAAAAGCGTTTGATGACATTCGGTCGAATGGAAGAAATGCCGTATGCCCGGATCAATCCTTCTTTTTTCAAGCTTTCGAATGCATCGATCGTTTCTTCGCTATTGTCGGTCATCATGCCTCCGTGCAGCTGGTAGACGTCAATGTAATCCGTTTGCAGGCGCTTCAAGCTATTGTGGACTTGTTTCAAGATATAAGGTTTCGTCGCATTCCACTTTACTTCATCCGAATGGGCGTCCCATTCATTACCAACTTTCGTCGCGAGGACGATATCCTTCCGGCTGCCTTTCAGCAATTCACCGACAAGCTCTTCGTTTTTTCCTTTATTGTATAAATCCGCCGTATCGAAATAATTGATGCCGTGTTCCAGTGCTTCGCGCACAATCGCTTTCGCTTCCGGAAGGTCGAAAGGCAAGGACATGCAGCCCAAGCCGATCTCGCTGATTTCAATCCCACTATTTCCTAAATCATTCTTTTTCATGCAGCCACCTCGTTTAGTATGTCGTTTCTCTTATGGTATACTTTGCGATAGAGAAATAACAAACGAAAAGAGGTTTCCCATGAAAAAGTTTGAAGAAAAAACCATCACTTCGGAACGCATCTACGAAGGGAAAGTCATTAACCTGAAAGTCGATGAAGTTTCATTGCCGAATGGCCATACATCCAAGCGTGAATTGGTGGAACATCCGGGAGCCGTTGCGTTGATCGCCTTAACGCCTGAAGGCAAACTGATCCTGGTCGAACAATACCGCAAAGCGCTTGAACGTTCGATTATTGAGATACCTGCTGGCAAAATCGAAAAAGGCGAAGAGCCTTCCTATACAGCCATGCGTGAATTGGAAGAAGAAACAGGCTACACGGCAGAGCGGCTTGAGTTGATCCAATCGTTCTCCACTTCGCCAGGCTTCGCAGACGAAATCATCCATGTCTATGGTGCAATCGGCTTGAAAAAATCCGAATCCGGCGCAATATTGGACGAAGACGAATTTGTCGATTTGCTCGAAGTCACGATTGAAGAAGCGGAACAAATGATGAAAGACAACCGGATCTTTGATGCGAAAACTGCTTTTGCTGTCCTGTGGGCAAAACAACATCTAGTAAATGAGAATAGCCAAGCCCTTAGATTATAATCATTATAAATAAAGAATGATTATATTCCTTGTAAATGAGAACCGTCTTTTGATATAATAAAGGCAGTTTAGGGAGGGCGTCGCATGGAAACTAGAATTGACCGTATTAAAAAACAATTGCATGCTGCCAGTTACAAACTGACGCCACAGCGTGAAGCGACCGTCCGAATCCTGTTAGACCACGAAGAAGACCATCTCAGTGCGGAAGACGTCTACCTGTTGGTAAAAGACATCGCACCGGAAATCGGATTGGCGACTGTGTATCGGACATTGGAATTATTGACTGAATTGAAAATTGTCGACAAAATCAACTTTGGTGATGGCGTATCACGCTATGATCTGCGCCAAGAAGGCGCAGCCCATTTCCATCACCATTTGGTATGCATAGAGTGTGGAGCAGTAGACGAAATACAGGAAGACCTGCTAGAAGATGTGGAAGCCGTCGTAGAAAAACGGTTCAACTTTCAAATTAAAGACCACCGTCTTACTTTTCATGGCATCTGCTGGCGCTGCCATGACCGCAGCTCACAAGATGCATCCGAATGACTGGTGAGAAAAGGAAGGACGGCCCTGATAGGCCGCCCTTCCTTTTTCTATTCTTAAAAGGTTAATAACAGATACTCCGCAAAATAGCACCGCTTTCCTGCGGGCTTGCGCCGAACTAACTCGTGCTAACGCCCGAGTGGATTTCGGCACTGCGCTATCCCGCGGGAGTCGGAGCTATTTTGCTCCATATCTGAAGAACCGAAAAAAACTTCAGAAAGTAAATCTTTCTTGTTCTTTGGTAAAAATAATGATTTTTAATTTAGAATTATCCTTTGAATGAAGCGCAAGGCGGCGACTCCAGCGGGCAAAGCCTGAGCTGAAGGCCCCGCAGGAGCGTTAGCGACGAGGAGACTGAAGCCAGGCCCGCGGAACGCGTCCGCCTGAAGCGAAATGAAAAGATATTTTAAACATCCATACACTAAACCAACTGGAGGGATTCATGTGAAATACGCCAAAGATGCTTTAGACGACTACCTGCATTTCCTGCGGGTGGAACGGCAGCTTGCCGATAACACCTTAACGTCCTATGAAAGGGACTTGAAAAGCTATCTCCAGTATTTGAAAGAAGTCGAGCAACTGGAATCTCTCAGAAAAGTGGAACGCGTACATATCCTGAATCACTTGCGCCATCTCAAAGAAACGACCAAAACTTCCCGGACTGTGGCGCGCCACATTTCCTCAATCCGCTCGTTCCACCAATTCCTGATCCGTGAGCGGGTTGTCGACAATGACCCGACCGTCCATTTGGAAATGCCGCAAATGGAGAAGAAGCTCCCGAATATCCTTTCTATAGAAGAAGTCGATGCATTGATCCAAGCGCCCGATGCCAGTAAACCTAATGGGGTGCGCGACCGGGCCATGCTTGAGCTCTTGTATGCAAGCGGTATGCGCGTCAGTGAATGCATCAATCTCGATGTTGAAGATATCAATTTGACGATGGGCTTTGTCCGCTGTTTCGGCAAAGGCGGCAAAGAACGCATCATTCCGCTCGGAAAATCCGCACTTTCAGCTTGTGAGGAATACTTATCGAGCGCTCGCGGGGCATTGTTGAAAGAAGGCGAAAAAACCGATTCGCTGTTCATCAATCAACGCGGAAAACGCCTGACACGCCAAGGCTGCTGGAAATTGCTGAAGCAGCATGCCCAAAAAGCAGGCATCCAGAAAGAATTGACGCCGCATACGCTGCGCCATTCGTTCGCGACGCATTTGATCGAGAACGGGGCAGACCTGCGGGCGGTCCAGGAAATGCTCGGGCACGCCGATATTTCCACCACGCAGATCTACACGCATGTCAGCAAAACACGCTTAAAGGATGTATATTCACAATTTCATCCGCGTGCTTAAAAATAAAAGAGGTCTGACTTCTGACGTGACCTCTTTTTATGGTAATATAGAATCGTAAATAAGGAGGAAGACAAATGACGAATAAACCTTTTGAACGAATTCACCTTGTAGTACTGGACTCAGTGGGAATCGGTGAAGCACCGGACGCTGAAGCATACGGAGACAAAGGATCAAATACATTAGGCCATATTGCAGAAGCAGTTGGCGGGCTTTCTATGCCGAACATGGAGAAGCTTGGGCTTGCAAACATCGTTCCTGTGAAAGGGCTTACGCCAGCGGAAAAGCCTGCGGCGCATTTCGGTAAATTGCAGGAAGCTTCTGTCGGAAAAGATACGATGACCGGGCATTGGGAAATCATGGGACTCAATATTGATACACCATTCAAAGTGTATCCAGATGGCTTCCCAGCGGAATTGATTCAGCAGCTGGAAGAAAAAACTGGCCGCAAAGTCATTGGCAATAAGCCGGCAAGCGGAACTGAAATTTTGGACGAACTCGGAGAAGAACATATGGAGACAGGCTCAATCATCGTTTATACTTCTGCCGACCCGGTTCTCCAAATTGCAGCGCACGAAGAAATCATTCCACTTGAAGAGCTTTACCGTATCTGTGAAATCGCACGTGAATTGACGCTGTCTCCTGAATTCCTGGTAGGCCGCATTATTGCGCGCCCGTTCCTAGGCAAAAAAGGAGCTTTCAAACGGACAACAAATCGTCATGACTATGCCTTGAAACCATTTGGCCGTACCGTCATGAACGAATTGAAAGACATCGGCAAAGACGTGATCGCCATCGGCAAAATTGATGATATTTTCAATGGCGAAGGCGTGACGAAAGCGGTCCGCACTAAAGACAATATGGATGGCATGGACAAATTGGTGGAAGTTGCCGGTGAATCGTTTACAGGCATGAGCTTTTTGAACCTAGTTGATTTTGATGCGCTATTCGGCCACAGACGCGATCCGAAAGGCTATGCAGAAGCGCTGGAAGCGTTCGACCGCAGGCTGCCGGAAGTGCTTGAACAGATGAATGAAGATGATCTACTGATCATCACTGCTGACCACGGCAACGATCCAACATTCCCAGGCACTGACCATACTCGTGAATTTGTGCCGTTGCTTGCATTTTCACCACGTTTTGAAGGCGGCAAAGAATTGGCGCTTGGCAAGACCTTTGCTGATATTGGCGCGACAATCGCTGATAATTTCTCAGCACCTATGCCGGAATTCGGCACGAGCATCCTAACGAATTTAAAATAAGAAAGGCGGGGAACAAGTCATGAGAATGGTGGATTTGATCGAGAAGAAAAGAGACGGCTTGGAACTGACGACTGAAGAAATTCAGTTTATCATCACGGGCTATACAAAAGGTGAAATAGCCGATTACCAAATGAGTGCATTTCTGATGGCGGTTTATTTCCAGAACATGACGGAACGCGAACGCGCAGATTTGACGATGGCGATGGCGAATTCAGGCGACCAAATCGATTTGTCTGCAATCGAAGGCATCAAAGTCGATAAGCATTCGACTGGCGGTGTTGGCGATACGACGACGTTGGTCCTTGGGCCACTCGTTGCAGCTTGCGGCGTACCGGTTGCGAAAATGAGCGGGCGCGGCCTTGGCCACACGGGCGGTACAATCGACAAGCTGGAAGCCATCGAAGGCTTCCACGTTGAATTGACGACTGAAGAATTCATCAAACAAGTCAACGACATTAAATTGGCGGTCATCGGCCAAAGCGGCAACTTGACGCCAGCCGATAAAAAACTATACGCACTGCGCGACGTGACGGCGACGGTCAATAGCATCCCATTGATCGCAAGTTCGATCATGAGCAAAAAAATTGCAGCTGGCGCAAACGCCATCGTCTTGGACGTGAAAATCGGCGAAGGCGCATTCATGAAAACGGAAGAAGATGCAAAAGAGTTGGCGCATGCCATGGTAGGCATCGGGAATTCGACCGGCCGTAAAACAATGGCAATCATCTCTGACATGGGCCAGCCACTTGGCTTCGCCATCGGCAATGCGCTGGAAGTAAAAGAAGCGATTGAAACCTTGCAAGGCAACGGACCGGAAGATTTGACGGAATTATGCTTGGTTCTCGGCAGCCAAATGGTCGTTGTCGGCGGCAAAGCGGAGACGCTTGAAGAAGCACGTGCGATGCTCGAAGAAGTGATCGCGAACGGCAAAGCGCTCGAAGTCATGAAGCAATTCATCGCGGCTCAAGGCGGAAACCCTGCAGTTGTCGACGATGTCAGCTTATTGCCTCAAGCGAAATTCACAAAAGAAGTCCCTTCACCAAAAGAGGGCTATATTTCCTTTATGGAAGCGGACGAAATCGGTACAGCAGCGATGGTGCTTGGTGCTGGGCGAGCGACGAAAGAATCGGAAATCGATTTAGCAGTCGGCATTGTGCTTCATAAAAAA
>NZ_RQII01000011.1 GCF_004761975.1 Planococcus koreensis
CCAGTAGTTACTTGGTACTTTGTTCTTCCCCTTACAACAGAGTTTTACGATCCGAAAACCTTCGTCACTCACGCGGCATTGCTCCGTCAGACTTTCGTCCATTGCGAGATTCCCTACTGCTGCCTCCCGTAGGAGTCTGGGCCGTGTCTCAGTCCCAGTGTGGCCGATCACCTCTCAGGTCGGCTACGCATCGTCGCCTTGGTGGGCCGTTACCCCACCAACTAGCTAATGCGCCGCGGGCCCATCCTGCAGTGACAGCCGAAACCGTCTTTCCGTTCCGCCCCAGGAGGGGCAAAAAACTATTCGGTATTAGCACCGGTTTCCCGGAGTTATCCCGATCTGCAGGGCAGGTTGCCCACGTGTTACTCACCCGTCCGCCGCTAAACGAAGGGAGCAAGCTCCCAACGTTCCGCTCGACTTGCATGTATTAGGCATGCCGCCAGCGTTCGTCCTGAGCCAGGATCAAACTCTCCATTATAGAGTAGTGTTGATTGCTCAATACTGCTGGCGTATCGCCGTCCGAAGACGCACGATTCGCTTTGATCTGCACGAGGCTGATCAGTAAGTTTTGCGCGGGCCGTTTTGCGCGGCCGTTGCGTGTTGTTGACGTTTTGCTGTTCAGTTTTCAAGGTTCATGTTTTTGTGCCGCGCTCATTGGCGACTTGATAAATATACCACGCTCATTCAATCGCGTCAACACTTTCTGAGAAAAAATCTTCATTCAGTAAATTCTTTTTCGCTAAGGAAACTTTTCAGAATTTCGCGTCAGCTTGAACTCCAAAAAACGCGCCAGAATTTCAGCAAAATAAAAACCCGCTGATCGCTCAGCGGGCTTGAAGATTACTCGTCGTCTTCTGTTGTTTCTTCTTCTACATCATCGACTGTTTCATTAGCCACTGCTTCATCTTCAGCGTAGACGTCTGCTCCAGCACTTTCTTCAATAAGTGCTTCATCCATCTCCGCTTCCATTTCTTCAGCGTCTTCCGGAATTTCAATATCTTTCTTCACGCGGGCCACGGTTGCAACCGTCTCATCTTCTGACAGACGGATCAAGCGGACGCCTTGCGTGCTTCTTCCAGTCGTAGAAATATCATTGACGTCCATGCGGATCAGAATGCCTTTAATCGTGATCAGCATGATGTCTTCAGTTCCATTGACTGTACGCACCGCGACAAGCGGTCCGTTCTTGTCAGTGATCTGGCACGTCCGGATCCCCATACCGCCCCTTGACTGTACGCGGTACTCGGATTCTTTCGTCTGCTTGCCATAACCCTTTTCGGTGATAACAAGAATATTGTCTCCCGGCTCAAGGATTTCCATGCCGACGACACTGTCGCCTTCACGCAGACGGATGCCCCGCACGCCGCTTGCTGTCCGGCCCATGCTGCGGATGTCCGTTTCCGGGAAACGGATCAATGCGCCATCACGCGTTCCGATCACCATCTCCTGGTTGCCGTCCGTCAGTTTCACGGAAATCAATTCATCTTCTTCACGCAGGCTGATCGCTATCAAGCCGTTCTGGCGGATGTTGGCATAATTCGAAACCGGTGTCCGCTTGCTGACGCCATCGCGTGTTGTAAAGAAGAAGAAATCATCGTCCTTGAATTCTTCGACACGGATTACCGCTGTCACTTTCTCGTCTTTGCTGATTTCCAGCAAATTGACTAAAGGCAAGCCTTTCGCAGTCCGGCCATATTCAGGAATCTGGTAGCCTTTCTTGCGGTACACTTTCCCTTTGCTCGTAAAGAACAGGATTGTGTCATGCGTTGACGTATATAGAAGGTGTTCAACGAAATCATCGTCGTTCGTACCCATTCCTTGTACGCCGCGCCCTCCGCGTTTCTGGCTGCGGTACGTATTCGCTGGCAAGCGTTTAACGTAGCCATTATGCGTCAATGTAATAACAGACGCCTCTCTCGGAATCAGGTCTTCATCTTCGAACATTTCAGCGCCGCCCGTAGTAATTTCTGTTCTGCGGTCATCGCTGAAACGTTCTTTCACTTCAGTCAATTCTTCACGGATGATTTCAAGGATGCGGTATTCATTCGCCAAAATCTCACGAAGTTCATCAATCAGCTTAATAAGCGCTTGATATTCTTCTTCAATTTTGTCGCGCTCCAGTCCGGTCAAACGCTGCAAGCGCATATCCAAAATCGCTTGGGACTGCCGTTCCGACAAATTGAAATCGTTCATTAAGCCGTTGCGGGCTTCTTCAGCTGTCTGGGAACCACGGATCAATGCGATGATCGCATCAATATGGTCGAGCGCAATGCGCAGTCCTTCAAGAATGTGTGCCCGGTCTTCCGCTTTCGTCAAATCGAATTGCGTACGGCGGCGAATCACCACTTTTTGGTGTTCTAAGTAATGGTAGAGAACTTCTTTCAATCCAAGAACTTTCGGATGGCCGTCGACCAATGCAAGCATATTGATGCCGAAGCTTGTCTGCATCGCCGTTTGTTTATAGAGGTTATTCAATAATACGCTGGCGCTTGCATCACGGCGGACTTCGATGACAATCCGCATGCCGTTGCGATCGGATTCATCGCGAAGGTCGGTGATGCCGTCAATTTTCTTGTCGCGCACAAGCTCCGCAATTTTTTCAATCAAACGCGCTTTATTGACCTGATAAGGAAGTTCGTGCACCAGAATGACTTCTTTGCCATTCGGTTTTGTTTCAATTTCAACAACAGAACGGATCAGAACAGACCCTTTACCAGTTTCATAAGCGCGGCGGATGCCGCTCCGCCCAAGGATAATCCCGCCTGTCGGGAAATCAGGGCCTGGCAGGAATTCCATCAATTCTTCTGTGCTGATCGCCGCATTTTCCGCCAATGCTAAAACTGCGTCAATCGTTTCGCCCAAATGATGGGGGGGAATGTTCGTTGCCATCCCTACTGCAATCCCTGACGTACCGTTAACCAGCAAGTTCGGGAATCGGCTAGGCAAGACAATCGGCTCTTTTTCCTGGCCGTCGTAGTTTTCTTTGTAATCAATCGTGTTTTTGTTCAGATCGCGCAGCATTTCCATGGCGATTTTCGACATTCTGGATTCGGTGTAACGCATTGCAGCTGCTGCATCGCCATCAACCGAACCGAAGTTGCCGTGCCCGTCAACGAGCATATAACGGTAGCTGAAATCCTGTGCCATGCGGACCATTGTTTCGTAAACCGCGCTGTCACCGTGCGGATGGTATTTACCAATTACATCCCCGACGATACGCGCCGATTTTTTATAAGCTTTATCTGAAGTGATTCCTAAATCATGCATCGCATAAAGGATGCGGCGATGAACAGGCTTCAGCCCATCGCGTACATCCGGCAAGGCACGGGAAACGATAACGCTCATTGCATAATCCAAAAAGGATGTACGCATCTCCGTGCTTATATTTATTTCTTCAACACCACTGCTTGGCCGTTCAGCCATAACCGCAGCCTCCTCTCAACTACTCGATCCAAATTAAATATCCAAGTTTTTAACGTAACGTGCATTTTCCTCAATGAAGTTCCGGCGCGGTTCCACGTCGTCACCCATCAGGATGTGGAAAGTTTCATCCGCGGTCATGGCGTCGTTCAGCGTAACTTGCAGCAATGTCCGTACATCCGGGTCCATTGTGGTATCCCATAATTGTGTAGCGTTCATCTCGCCGAGCCCTTTATAGCGCTGAATATTCGGTTTAGGCGTACTCGGCAGTTTGCCAAGCGCTTCTTTCAGCTGTGCATCGGTGTATACATAATCCACATGCTTGCCTTGCTTGATCTGGAACAATGGCGGCTGGGCAATGTAGATATAGCCTGCTTCAATCAATGGGCGCATGTAACGGAAAAAGAATGTCAGCAGCAATGTGCGGATATGGGCGCCGTCGACATCAGCATCAGTCATGATGACGACTTTGTGATAGCGCGCTTTTTCCAAGTTGAACTCTTCTCCGATTCCTGTGCCAAGTGCCGTAATGATGTTGCGGATCTCCGCATTCGACAAGATTTTGTCGAGACGCGCTTTTTCAACGTTTAGGATTTTACCGCGCAGCGGCAGAATCGCCTGGAAATGGCGGTCACGGCCCGATTTGGCCGAACCTCCGGCCGAATCACCCTCAACAATGTAAATTTCACTGACTTTCGGATCGCGTGAAGAACAATCCGCCAATTTGCCGGGCAGGCTCGATACTTCGAGAACCGACTTGCGGCGTGTGAATTCACGGGCTTTTTTGGCAGCCATTCGGGCATGGGAAGCCATGATCCCTTTTTCAACAATTTTGCGTGAAATGGATGGATTTTCCAAAAGGAAACGTTCAAAACCTGCCGAGAATAAATTATTGACGATTGGGCTTACTTCGGTGTTGCCGAGTTTCGTCTTAGTTTGGCCTTCAAACTGCGGATCCGGGTGCTTGACGGAAATAATCGCAGTCAACCCTTCCCTAACGTCATCGCCTGTCAGATTCGGATCTTGTTCTTTCAACATGCCATTTTTGCGTGCGTAATCATTGATGACGCGCGTCAAGGCCGTTTTAAAGCCGGATTCATGCGTTCCGCCTTCATGTGTATTGATATTATTGGCAAATGAGAAAATATTGGCTGCATAGCCCGCATTGTATTGCATTGCGACCTCGACAGTAATGCCATCTTTTTCAGACTCGACAAAAATCGCTTCCTCGTAAAGAGGGTCTTTGGATTTATTGAGATGTTCGACGTACGATTTGATGCCGCCTTCGAAGTGGTAGATTTTCTCTTTTTCTTCGCCTTCACGTTCATCACTGGCCACAATTCTCAACCCGCGGTTCAAGTACGCAAGTTCGCGCAGACGATGGTCCAGGATATCAAATTCATAAACCGTCGTTTCCTTGAAGATATCGGAATCCGCTTTAAAACGGATCGTCGTGCCTGTATTTTCAGCGTCGCCGATGACGTGCAATTCTTCAGTCACCGCTCCGCGTTCAAATTTAATGTAATGGCGTTTGCCGTCCCGGTTCACATAAACTTCTGTAACTTCAGACAAAGCATTGACCACTGATGCGCCAACGCCGTGCAAACCGCCGGAAACTTTATAGCCTCCGCCGCCGAATTTACCGCCGGCGTGGAGTACAGTCATAATGACTTCTACAGCTGGGCGCCCCATTTTTTCCTGCATGCCGACTGGAATTCCGCGTCCGTTATCAACGACGCGAATCCAATTGTCGGATTCGATCGTGACTTGGATTTCATCGCAATAGCCTGCAAGCGCCTCATCGATGCTGTTATCAACAATTTCCCAAACCAAGTGGTGAAGCCCTTTCGCACTTGTAGAACCAATATACATTCCGGGTCTTTTGCGGACAGCTTCCAACCCTTCAAGAACTTGGATTTGACTAGCTTCATAAGATGGTTGAAGATTTTTTTCTTCCATTGCCATTCCCGTTCACCTGCTCTTCCTTACTGCATTCTTTTTTGCACTTTTTTTGCTAATGGCCCAATGTCCATGAGTTGTTTAATAATGGCCTGCGCCTTTAAGGGCGATCCATAAATGAAATCATCCGTGATCACGAATGATTTCACTTTATCTATCGGTACGAGCAGCCGCGTAAAAGCGGACGGCGCATAATTTGGGGTTGAAATGACGGCGATAATCCTGCTGGCCTGAATGGTCTGCTCGGTGCTTATTGAGATATAAACGGGAAATCACTCCTTGACTTCGCCTTTCACAACTTCAAAAAGGCGCGCATTTTGAATGGTTTCGTGCTGTATCCCTTCCACGCTGGTCGTAGTGACGAACGTCTGGACCGAGCCATGGATCGTATTCAATAAATGCGATTGCCTGTAATCATCCAATTCCGATAGCACATCATCCAGCAACAGCACAGGTGCTTCTCCGACTTCCTGTTTGATCAATTCGATCTCAGCCAGTTTCAGCGATAAAGCCGTTGTTCGCTGCTGGCCTTGAGAACCGTAAGTCTGAATATCGTAGCCATTGACGAAAAATTGGAGATCATCGCGGTGTGGGCCAATAAGCGTCACTCCCCGCTCAATTTCCCGTTTCCTTGACTCTATAAGTTTTTGCTCTAAAAAAGACGCCATTTCTTCGGGCGTCCACTCAGGCTTTAGTCCACTGATCGGCTGATAGCGGATTTGAAGTTGTTCCAGCCCCCGGGAAATTCCGGAATGGATCGGTTCAGCCCATTTTTGCAACAGCTCCATGAACTGGTAGCGTTTGCGGATGATTTTCACCGCTGCTTCGATAAACTGTTCTGTATAAACGTCGAACATGACATCATTGATTGTCTGTTTTCCATAATGCTGCTTAAGTATATGATTGCGCTGTTTTAAAAGTTTTTGGTACATCAATAAATCATGCAAATAAACCGGGGAGATCTGGCCGATTTCCATATCGATAAAGCGTCTGCGCACTTGCGGGCTGCCTTTTACGAGATGAAGATCTTCAGGCGCAAACATGACCACATTCAATTGCCCGATATAATCGCTAAGCCGCCGTTGTTCAAGATGGTTGACTTTCGCTTTTTTGCCTTTTTTCGACAAGATGATTTCAAGAGGCAATTTACCGTATTTACGGTGCACATCACCCTTTATTTTACCATATTCAGCTTCCCAGCGTATCAATTCTTTATCATTAGCCGTCCGATGTGATTTTGCCATTGACAATACATACAGCGATTCCATGATATTGGTCTTCCCTTGTGCATTCTCTCCTATAAAAACATTGATGCCCGGCGAAAATGTCAGTTCAAGCTTTTCGTAGTTCCGATAATTCGAAAGCTCGAGATGCTCAATCCACATCGAAGCTCAAGCCTTCAGCTACCACAATACGAAACTCCCCGACTTCTGGGATCGATACGGTATCTTCCGGACGGAGTTTTTTGCCTCTGCGATTTTCAGCTTCGCCATTGACGAAAACTTCATGTTCGCTTAGGAACCATTTCGCCATTCCTCCTGAACTGATTGTGTCAGTCATCTTAAGCAATTGGCCAAGTGTAATAAATTCTGTCTCAATACCGATTTCTTTCAAAATGCACTCATCCTTCGCTTCGTAGTCTATCCCTCTATTTTACCCTATTTAGGGTAAAAAGTAAAAAGGATAGCCGTATAGGCTATCCTCGAGGGTCTTTTTGTTTTTTAATACGTTCGGACAGGAAGAATCAACTGTAAAATCGAATCGTCCAAAGCCGACTTCAAAATGAATGGGCGCATAGGTCCTGTGAATTGGATCAGCACGTCTTGCCCGTCAATCGCTTTCAAAGCGTCCATCATAAATTTCGCGCTGAACGAAATTTTCAAATCTTCGCCTTCAATGCTTTGTGCTTGAAGCTGCTCTTCAACTTTCCCGACTTCCGGTGAATTAGAAGAAACTTCGATTTCATTGCCTGAATTTGTCGAGAAACGCACCACATTATTGCGTTCTTCACGTGCCAATAATGACGCACGGTCAATAGCCTGCAGCAAAGAACGTCCATTGACTGTCACTTCCGTTTTGTATTCAGCAGGAATCAAGCGGGATGTATCCGGATAATTGCCTTCCAGCAAACGGGAGAAAAATAGGATGTGCTTTGTTTTGAACAAAACCTGCTGGTTGGTCATAACGATTTCAACCGGATCGGAATTGTCATCCAAAATTTTGTTCAGTTCGTTCAAGCTCTTGCCTGGAATAACTACGCTGTATTCATCTTCTGGCAAAGTTTCCAACTTCGTCTTACGGCGCGCCAAACGGTGGCTGTCAGTTGCGACACAAACCAATTCCCCGTCTTTCACTTCCCAATGGACGCCAGTCAAGACAGGTCGAGTTTCAGAACTCGATACTGCAAAGATCGTTTCGCGGTTGATTGTTTTCAAAAGATCTGCCGGGATTGAGAATAAACGGTCATCCTGGATTTCAGGAAGCTGTGGATAATCCATTGCATCCAGTCCGATTAAATGGAATTCCGATTTCCCTGAACGAATATGCGTCTGGAAGTTCCCCGTAATTTCGATTTCAACATCGTTTGTCGGCAATTTGCGGATAATTTCCCCGAATACTTTTGCTTGAAGAACAATGCTTCCTCCTTGGGATACGCGGATGATCTGTTCTCCATCTTCTTCAGCCGGGATGAATGTCTGGATTGTGATATCGGAATCACTTCCTGTCAATCTCATTCCTTCAGAAGACACGTCCATTTTAATACCAGTCAAAATTGGAATTGTTGTTTTTGAACTGACTGCTTTCATTACATCGTTTAAACCTTCGACTAACCGTTCACGCATTATCTCGAATTTCATTCTCGAACCTCGCTTATATATATATTTTATTTAATGCTTTTAAAGTAATAATAGTAGTAGGGCCTGTGAATATGTGGATAAGCCCAAAATTCCGAATCACAGCAGGTTATCCACATGTAGATAGGCTGTGTACAAACCCGTTGGGCATTTTGTGGGTTATCCACAAGCGATTTCACCTTTGCCGAGCGTACTCCGGATATCTTTGACTTCTTGCTGGAGCTGCTGGTTGTCTTTCAGCATCCTCGAAATCTTCTCGTGGGCATGGATGACCGTCGTATGGTCCCGCCCTCCGAATTCCTCCCCAATTTTAGGCAGCGAAAAATCCGTCATTTCCCGAGATAAATACATCGCAACTTGGCGCGGATAGGCAATGTCCTTTGTCCGGCGCTTGGTCTTGAAATCTTCTAATTTCACATTATATTGATCGCCTACAGCATGCTGAATGTCTAAAATCGTGATCACTTTAGGTTTTGAGTTCGGCATGATGTCTTTTAAGGCTTCAGCGGCCAGTTCAGCGCTCATATCACGGTTGATCAGCGAAGAATACGCCACTACCCGGATCAGAGCTCCTTCAAGTTCACGAATATTCGAATCGATTGAATTGGCGATATACGTCATGACGTCATTCGGAATATCCAGGCCGTCCGCTTTCGCTTTTTTGCGCAGAATCGCAATGCGCGTTTCAAGGTCCGGCGGTGTGATATCGGTGATAAGGCCCCATTCAAAGCGGGATCTCAAGCGATCTTCCAGCGTCGGAATCTCTTTTGGCGGCCGGTCGCTGGAGATGATGATCTGTTTGGATTCTTCGTGCAGCGTATTGAATGTATGGAAGAATTCTTCTTGCGTCTGCTCTTTTCCAGCCAAAAACTGAATATCATCAATCAATAAAATGTCGACGCTGCGGTATTTATTGCGGAAATCGACGGTTTGGTTGTCACGGATCGAGTTGATGAACTCATTGGTGAATTTTTCCGAAGACAAATAAACCACCTTGGCGTTCGGGTTGTGTTCAAGGACATAATGTCCGATTGCGTGCATTAAATGTGTCTTGCCAAGTCCAACTCCACCGTAGATAAACAACGGATTATACGCTTTAGCTGGCGCTTCGGCGACCGCTAGCGAGGCAGCATGGGCAAAACGGTTGCCGGACCCGATTACAAACGTATCGAATGTATATTTCGGGTTCAACATCCCAGGAAGAAATTCCTGCAGCTCATTCTGGCCAGGCTTTACACGTGGGGCTGGTAGTTGAAAATCATCCATATCCTGATTTTTGGGCACAACAAACTTTATCAGCAGATCATCGCCCGTCAAATCTGAAAGGATTCCAGTAATTAAATGCACGTAATGGTTTTCCAACCAATCACGTGCAAACGAATTTGGCGCTGATATTGTGACTGTATCGCTCTGATAAGACAAAAGTTTTGTTGACTTTAACCACGTTTCAAAACTGGGTTTGGAGATTTTTGTTTCAACTTGGGCTAAGACACTTGACCATATTTCGTCTAAGTGTTCCAATAGCGTTTCTCCTTTATATGTAAATATTTTTTTAGTATACCATACACAAAATCACAGCCTGTGGATAACACTTGCAAACAGACAGTTTATTAACTGTCCACACCTTACCCACAGTTTGTGGATAAGTTTTTTGGACGAAAAATTATCAACAAGTGAAAACAAGTTAATGTTATCAAAATAATTGAGACATTACAAGCGATTAATTAAGTTATCCACATTACAATTATTACACACAAAAATTCTATCCACAGGGGGTTTGTATGTGAGGAAGTTGTAGATAAGGGGTGTGGATAAAATAGTTTACCAAAAAAACGGCGCACAGGGAAATATAATTTTTCTGGAGGGTGTGTGGATAACTTTATGGTGAGAGAAGAACGGAGAAAAGAGGGAGGAGAGAAACTTTTTGCCTGACTTTTCATTACGCTGGATAGAAAGATTTTTAATTGTTGATAGAGATACTCCGCAAAACCGCCTCGCTTGCCGCGGGCAAGAAATGGTACGAAGCTAGCGAGGCCCATTTCTTTGCGACGAAGCGTGTAGCGCTGCAGGAGCAGAGCTCTATCCCGCAGGCGTCTCGGCAGTTTTGCTCCGTATCTTATAAGAATTTTATTCTTGTATCCTACTTAATTTTCAAAGAGTGCATCTAGCGGAGGCGCAATAATCTTTGCTCTGCCCAAAGCGACCGAAGCGGCATTCAGTAGAATTTCTATCTTGGTTCTATTTATATAAGAATGAAGATCCGGCAGTATATTTAAACTTCCGAGGGAGGGAGTAAAACTATTTCAATTCCTTAGGCGGGAATTGGACAATGGCTTCTTTTTCAATAAGACATTGACATTTGATGCACAGCGACTATATAATAGTCAAGACTGTCTTTGAGAAATAGTTAACTTATATTCAGGAGGTGTCACCAATGACATTACGCACATACCAACCAAATAAACGTAAACACAGCAAAGTACACGGCTTCAGAGCACGTATGAGCACAAAAAACGGACGTAGAGTAATCGCAGCACGCCGTCGTAAAGGAAGAAAAGTACTATCAGCTTAAGTCCACTGACCGCATCAGTGGTCTTTTTTTTCTTTTCTGCCGATTTTTGAGCAGAAATGAACCACAATAAGCAGGTGAAAAAATGAATAAGCACCAACGGATCAAGAAGAATAAAGAATTTCAGCGGATTTTCAAAAAAGGGAAATCTTTCGCAAATCGCCAGTTTATCGTCTATGTATTGAAAAACGATCAGCCGGAGTTTCGCCTGGGATTGTCCGTCAGCAAAAAAGTGGGGAACGCAGTTACGCGGAACCGCATCAAGCGTTTTATAAGGCAGGCATTTCTTGAAAATCACACCCTTTTGATGCAGAACGCTGATTATGTCATCATCGCACGGCCGCAATCGGCCGATTTGGATTATCATGAAAGCAAAAAGAGTCTGGAGCATGTGCTGAAAATCGCGCGCGCTTTGCCAAAGAACTAGAAAACACCGCAAATTGAATGTTATTATAGAAGCAACTGAAAAGTAGTTTGGGGGAACAAGCTTGAATAAACGCATCGTACTGCTTATTTCACTGATAGCGGTTTCATTGCTGCTAGCCGGTTGTACTGAATTCGAACAGCCGATCAGTGCCGACAGCGAAGGATTTTGGAACAAGTTTATCGTTTGGCCGCTGGTTTCAGCGATAACGTATTTTAAAGAGTTGCTTGGAACGTACGGATTGGGAATTATTGCTGTAACCATCATCATCCGGGTGGCTTTATTGCCGCTGATGGTCAAACAGACGCGCAGCTCGAAGCGCATGCAGGAACTTCAGCCAGAGTTGGCGAAACTAAAAGAAAAGTACAAATCGAAAGATGCGGTAACGCAGCAGAAATACCAGCAGGAAATGATGGCGATGTTTTCAGAGCGCGGCGTCAATCCGATGGCTGGCTGTTTGCCGGTATTGGTCCAGATGCCGGTATTGATCGGTTTCTACCATGCGATCAGCCGGATGAACAATACGCCGACAATCGATTTGGGCTCGTTCTTGATTTTCCCGCTCGCTGAACCAAGTATCATTTTGGCAATCATTGCCGGATTGATGCAGTTTGTGGTTCTGTTGACGGGGCCTGCGATGGATAATCCGCAGATGAAAATCATGATGTATTTCATGCCGATCATGATTATCGGATTTGGTATCATCCTGCCATCTGCACTGACATTGTATTGGGTAATCGGGAATATTATTTCCCTTATTCAGAACTTGGTCATTTATCGTCCGTGGGAAAAGAAAAAGAAAGTTGCTTCGGCGGCTGTTGAGCTTGAAAAGCAACCTGCTGGCAAAAAGCAGACGAAACAAGTGAAACAAACGAAACAGCCTGTTAAAACGAAAGCAGGAGGGGCTAAAAAGTGAAACAGATTACGCAAACGGGTCTTACTGTTGAAAACGCGATATCTGCAGCATTGGAAAAACTCCAAGTAACTCGTGAAGAAGTCACAGTTCATGTAATTCAAACCGAAAAAAAGGGATTTTTAGGCTTCGGATCAAAGCAAGCTGAAGTTCAAGTGACTGTAAACGAACCGGTGCCTGTTGAAAATCCTCCAGCAATGGAGGAAGAAGAGGCAGCAGATGAGGTTGTTTCCAGTGAACCGGAAGAAATTTTAGAGGAATTGGTCGAAGAAGCGTCCGAAGAGTGGAACGAGCGGGCAATTGAAGAAACCAAAGCTTATATCCAATCGATTTCAAAGGGCATGAACATCGAAGACCTGAAAATCACGCATAAGCGCAAAGGCAAGCAAGTCAGTTTTTATCTGGAAAGTGAAAAAGTGGCGATGCTGATCGGAAAACGTGGCAACACGTTGAATTCCCTCCAGCAATTAGCACAGCTTGTCGCCAATAAACATTCGGACCAATTCATGATCGTTGAGCTTGATGCCGAGAATTACCGGGAGCGGCGCCAGGAAACATTGGAGCAGCTGGCTGATCGGATGGCTGACAAAGCAATCCGCACAGGCGGCCGCGTCCAGTTTGAGCCGATGCCTTCCTATGAACGGAAAGTTATCCATCAGGCGCTGTCAAGGCGGCTTGATATCGACACGTATTCAGAAGGAAAAGAACCGAATCGTTATCTGGTCATTGAACCTCTAAGATAATAAATAGCAAGGAGCCGCCGGGAAATCTCCCGGCGGCTATTTTTATGGAGCGAATTCCGGTAAAAAATAAATGGAAACGGAGCGCTCACCCTTTCGAAATAAGGGCATTTATGCTAATGTAATATGTTAGAATGTCACGGGCATTTATCGGTTGTCCACATGTGGACAACTTTCAAAGTGCAAAGGTGAATCCCGGGCTAACGAAATCTTGGGGATAATTTTTTGATTTTACATTTCAGGGCTTCGGAGTTTTGTGGAAGCTGTTCGTTTTTTTTCGATACTAAGGAGGATACAATTACATGGAATTCGATACAATAGCCGCGATCTCCACGCCGAGCGGTGAAGGAGCTATAGCAATCGTCCGTTTGAGCGGGCCGGAAGCTATCGGGATTGCAGATCGCATATTCCGGGCACCAAGCGGAAAAAGTTTGGCCTCACAAGCTACCCATACGATCCATTATGGCCATCTCAATGATCCGTGGACGGAGGAAATCGTGGAAGAAGTCATGGTATCGTTCATGAAAGGGCCAAAAACCTTTACGCGGGAAGATGTCATCGAGATTAATTGCCACGGCGGCATTGTTTCAGTCAACCGCGTGCTTTCCCTCGTTTTGCGGGCAGGGGCGCGTTTGGCGGAGCCGGGGGAATTCACAAAGCGTGCATTCCTCAACGGCCGCATTGATTTGTCGCAAGCGGAAGCGGTAATGGATTTGATTCGCGCCAAAACGGACCGGGCAATGGACGTGGCGCTCAACCAGATGGAAGGGCGCTTGTCGAAACTGATCGGCACCTTGCGCCAGGCGCTGCTGGAATCGATTGCCCAAATGGAAGTGAACATCGATTACCCGGAATACGACGATGTGGAAGAAATGACACGCCCGATTATGCTGGAAAAAGCGCAATGGGTGCGTGCCGAAATCGATAAGCTGCTCCAGACATCGTCCCAAGGTAAAATTCTGAGAGAAGGGCTTTCTACGGTCATTGTCGGCCGCCCGAATGTCGGAAAATCTTCACTTCTCAATAGTTTGGTGCAGGAAAACAAAGCAATTGTCACAGAAATAGCGGGCACAACCCGTGATATAATAGAGGAATACGTCAATGTCCGTGGAGTGCCGCTGCGTTTAGTGGATACTGCAGGGATCCGGGAAACCGAAGACATCGTCGAACGCATCGGCGTTGAACGCTCCCGAAAAGTGCTGAAAGAAGCGGATCTCATCCTTTATGTACTGAATTATTCGGAGGCGTTGACGCCGGAAGATGTTTTGTTATTTGAAGCGGTGAAAGGCATGGATTATATTGTCGTCATCAACAAGACCGATTTGCCGCAGAAAATCGATTTGGCTGAAGTGCAAAAGCTCGCTGGCGACAAACAGCTGATCACCACTTCTTTAATAGAAGAAGAAGGCATCGACCAGCTGGAAGAAGCCATTGCAAAACTGTTTTTTGAAGGATCGATCGAATCAGGGGATATGACGTATGTTTCCAATGCACGCCATATTTCGTTGCTTCACCAAGCACACACAACCATTTCAGACGCCATTGAGGCAGCCCAAATGGACGTGCCGGTGGATATGATCCAAATTGATGTTACGCGAACGTGGGAACTTCTCGGGGAAATCGTCGGCGATACCGCAGATGATGGGTTATTGAACCAATTGTTCTCGCAGTTCTGTCTAGGGAAATAAAACTCGAAGGGAATGAACGGACATGCCACAATATGAAGCAGGCACGTTCGATGTCATCGTCGTAGGCGCTGGCCACGCAGGAGCGGAAGCTGCTCTTGCATCAGCACGGATGGGCGCAAAAACGCTCGTTTTGACGATGAATCTGGATATGATCGCATTCATGCCTTGCAACCCGTCAATCGGCGGACCAGCAAAAGGCATCGTAGTACGCGAAATCGACGCACTTGGCGGAGCCATGGGGCGCGTTATCGATAAAACACACATTCAAATGAGAATGTTGAATACAGCAAAAGGACCGGCAGTGCGCGCTTTGCGTGCGCAGGCCGATAAAGTGCTTTACCAGCAGGAAATGAAGCGTTTGATGGAAGAAGAGCCGAATTTGTCGCTCCACCAGGGCATTGCGGAAGAATTGATCGTTGAAGACGGCAAAGTCCAAGGCTTGATCACACAAGTAGGCGGCATTTACCGCGCCAAATCTGTCGTTATCACGACAGGGACGTTCCTGCGCGGTGAAATCATCATCGGGGATCTGCGTTATTCAAGCGGCCCGAA
Organism: Planococcus koreensis; assembly: GCF_004761975.1. Lineage (GTDB taxonomy): Bacteria > Bacillota > Bacilli > Bacillales_A > Planococcaceae > Planococcus > Planococcus koreensis. Next base: position 15,121 of record NZ_RQII01000011.1, read on the forward strand.
CAACCAGCAGCCGTCGATCAAGCTTGCGGAAAACCTGGAAGCGCTCGGTTTTGAAACCGTCCGTTTCAAAACAGGGACACCGCCGCGCGTCAACAGCAATTCGATCGATTACAGCAAGACGGAAATTCAGCCGGGTGATGATGTGCCGCGTGCTTTCAGCTACGAAACGACTGAATTCATCATGGACCAGCTGCCTTGCTGGCTGACCTATACAAATGAAAAAACCCATCAAATCATCGATGATAATCTGCATTTGTCACCGATGTATTCCGGCATGATAAAAGGCACCGGGCCGCGTTATTGCCCGTCCATCGAAGACAAAGTGGTGCGTTTCAACGATAAGCCGCGCCACCAGATTTTCCTGGAGCCGGAAGGCCGCAATACGCGCGAGGTTTACGTACAAGGGCTTTCGACAAGTTTGCCTGAACACGTCCAGCGCCAATTGCTGGAATCGATTCCAGGGCTTGAGAAAGCCGAAATGATGCGTGCTGGCTACGCGATTGAATATGATTCCATCGTACCGACGCAATTATGGCCGACGCTCGAGTCGAAACAGCTTGAAAACCTCTACACCGCAGGCCAGATCAACGGTACATCCGGCTATGAGGAAGCAGCGGGGCAAGGCTTGATGGCCGGCATCAATGCGGCAGCGAAAGTGCTGGGCAAAGAAGAAGTCATCCTGAGCCGTTCAGACGCTTATATCGGTGTGCTGATCGATGATTTGGTGACAAAAGGCACAAACGAACCGTATCGTTTATTGACATCGCGCGCGGAATACCGCTTATTGCTGCGCCATGACAATGCGGATATGCGTTTGACGGAGCTTGGTTTCAACATCGGCATGGTATCAGCGGAACGCTACGCGCGTTTTATCGCGAAAAAAGAGCGCATTGAAGAAGAAATCAAGCGCTTAAGAGCCATTATGATCAAACCGACTGAAGCGACCCAACAAGCTATACGGGATGCCGGCGGCAGTGAGCTGAAAGACGGCATTCGTGGAGCGGATTTGTTGAAGCGCCCGGAAATGACCTATGATATGATTTCACAATTGACCGCTTCCGAAGTGGAACTGGAAGATGAAGTGAAAGAACAGGTCGAAATCCACATCAAATACGAAGGCTACATCGAAAAATCGTTGCAGCAAGTCGATAAGCTGAAGAAAATGGAAAACAAAAAAATCCCAGAAAACATCGATTACCACGCGATTTCCGGGATTGCGACCGAGGCCCGCGGCAAGCTGACGGAAGTCCGGCCGCTCTCCATAGCACAGGCTTCACGCATCTCCGGCGTGAACCCTGCTGACATTTCGATTCTTTTGGTGTATATTGAACAAGGAAGAATTGCGAAAATACCCAGTTAAGTAATACCGATAAAATGTGGGCTGGTCTGCGCCAGCCCATTTTTACATAGAAAATAGAACGGAAGAGGGAGGGAAGAGCGCATGAACGAACAACAATTCAAAGACGCCCTCAGCGAAAAAGGGATTGAGCTCACGGATGGACAATTGGCTCAATTCCGGACATATTTCGAAGAATTGGTCGAGTGGAACGAAAAGATGAACTTGACCGCAATCACGGATCAGCCTTCTGTTTACTTGAAGCATTTCTACGATTCGATTACGGCCGCTTTCTACTTGGACTTCACAAAGCCGATGAAATTATGTGACGTCGGAGCGGGTGCCGGATTTCCGAGCATTCCACTGAAAATCTGTTTCCCACATATTGAAGTGACAATTGTCGATTCATTGAATAAACGGATTCAATTCCTGACGCATTTGAGCGACAAGCTGAATTTGTCCGGCGTGCGCTTTGTCCATGCCCGGGCAGAGGATTTCGGCCAGTCGGAACATCGTGAAAAATACGATTTGGTGACGGCCAGAGCGGTTGCCCGCTTGTCGGTGCTGGCAGAATTATGCGTGCCGCTTGTGAAAAACGGCGGATTATTCGCAGCGATGAAAGCTGCTTCGGCACCGGATGAACTGGCCGACGCAAAAAATGCGTTGGAAAAGCTCGGCGTTAAAAATGAGAACGTATATTCGTTTAAATTGCCGGTCGAAGAAAGCGAACGCTATATCCAAGTGTTCCGCAAATTCAAAGCAACACCGAAGAAATACCCGCGTAAACCGGGAATGCCGAACAAATCACCCATTGCTTAAGCAACAGAAGCCAAAGACCGTTATTGTTTCACGTGGAACATTGACATAAAGGTATCGAGTCACGGAATAGCGAATACTATGCAAGTGAGCTTTTTAAAAGGTGGTGCTTGAGGATGAAAAGTCCTTTCTCCCGTTTCTTCGGGGGCAGCGATAAAGCAAATGAACCAACAGAACAAGTGAATGAACAAGCGGAAGTCCAAGAGGCGGCAGAAAGTTCCGAGGAAGTTGTTAAAATTCCGCGGGATAAAATCAGCGCCAATAAATTTCAGCCGCGGACCGTCTTTGATGAATCCAAAATTGAAGAGCTGGCCCGCACAATCCATATGCACGGCGTCATACAGCCGATTGTGGTACGCCTTGCTGAAACAGGCGAAACGGGCGACCCACATTATGAAATCATTGCAGGTGAGCGGCGTTTCCGCGCCATGTCTTCGCTTGGCTGGGATGAAGTGCCGGCGATTGTCCGGAACTTGAGCGATAAGGAAACAGCTTCTATTGCATTGATAGAAAATTTGCAGCGGGAAGAGCTGACGTCGATCGAAGAGGCGAATGCTTACCAAAACCTGCTGGAACTCCATGGCATCACCCAGGAAGCGCTTGCCCAGCGCCTTGGCAAAGGGCAGTCGACTGTCGCCAATAAATTAAGGCTGCTGAAGTTGCCAGCGGAGATCCAGCAGGCATTGCTGGACCGCAAGCTAATGGAACGCCATGCGCGTGCATTGCTGAAAGTGAAAGATGTGGACATGCAGAAAAAGCTCTTTGATGAAACATTGGAAGAGAACCTGAATGTGAAGCAGCTTGAGCTGAAAGTGGAAAAGCTTTTGTCGACCGAGCCGAAAAAGGCAAAGCCTAGGCGCAAAGCGTTCAGCCGTGATGTGCGTATTGCTGTCAACACCATCAAGCAATCGTTGACGATGGTGTCAAAAAGCGGCATCGATGTATCCACGGAAGAAGAAGAGCACGATGAATATTACCAGATAACGGTGAAAATCCCGAAGAAAAAATGACGAAAAGCTCTTTCCCTAGGCGGAAAGAGCTTTTTTAATGTGAATGTAACCATAATTTGTACATGGATTTGCTACAATAGATAAAGATATATCATTATTTTATGTGTTATAGATGGTATTAACGCTGTGTGCGCAGTAAAATGAGAGAAGTATGAAAGAAAGTTGGTGCAAGTGTGGGTAGAATTATTGCGATCGCCAATCAAAAAGGCGGCGTAGGAAAAACGACATCTTCAGTGAATTTGAGTGCCTGCCTTGCTTATTTGGGCAAAAAGGTCCTTTTAATAGATATTGATCCGCAAGGGAACGCCACCAGCGGAGTAGGTGTCAATAAAGGCGATGTAGACCAATGTATTTATGAAGTGCTCATTGATGATGTGGATGTGAAAGACACGATCATGGAGACGAAAGTGGAAAACCTCCATGTCGTACCTGCCACCATTTCACTGGCGGGAGCGGAAATCGAACTGGTTTCGACGATGTCGCGCGAAGTTCGGCTGAAGACCGCGTTGCAGGAAGTCAAGGAAATGTACGATTACATCATCATCGACTGTCCACCATCGCTGGGCTTATTGACGATCAACTCGTTGACGGCTTCTGATGCGATCGTCATTCCGGTTCAATGTGAGTATTATGCATTAGAAGGACTGAGCCAGCTGCTGAGCACAGTGCGTTTGGTGCAAAAGCATTTAAATCATGACCTGGAAATCGACGGTGTTTTATTGACAATGCTCGACGCCCGTACGAATTTAGGGCTGCAGGTGATTGAAGAAGTGAAAAAATATTTCCAGGATAAAGTGTACCGGACGATCATTCCGCGGAACATCCGTTTGAGCGAAGCGCCAAGCCACGGCGAACCGATCATTATCTATGATCCGAAATCCAGAGGCGCAGAAGTCTACTTAGATCTAGCAAGGGAAGTGATTCGTAATGGCTAAAGGATTAGGAAAAGGGATTAACGCGTTATTCCCGGGCGAATCATTGAGCGAGACAGAAAAAATTACACAGCTGAGCATCGGCCAATTGCGCACGAACCCTTACCAGCCGCGCAAAGTTTTTGATGAGACGGCATTGCAGGAATTGTCGGAATCGATCAAAGAACACGGCATCCTTCAGCCTGTGGTGGTCCGCAAAAAAGGCAATAATTTTGAGTTGGTAGTAGGGGAGCGGCGTTTCCGTGCGGCTAAACTCGCGAAATTGGAAGAAGTTCCAGCGATCATCAAAGAGCTGAACGACCAGCAAATGATGGAACTTGCTATTCTGGAAAACCTTCAGCGTGAGGATTTGACGCCTATCGAAGAAGCAGAAGCCTACCAAAAGCTGATGGAAGCATTGAGCCTGACGCAGGAACAACTGGCATTCCGCCTTGGGAAAAGCCGTCCACACATCGCAAACCATGTGCGCCTGCTTGCCTTGCCGGAAAAAGTCCGTGAGATGATTTCAGACAAAAAGCTGACAATGGGCCATGGCCGCACGCTTCTAGGTTTGCGTTCCAAGAAGCTGATTCCGGAAACAGCGGAAAAAGTAGTAAAAGAAAGCTTGAACGTCCGCCAATTGGAAAATTTGGTGCAGCGCCTGAATGAAGATGTTCCACGTGAAACAATCGAAAAGAAAAAAGACCTTTTTATAGAAGAAAAGCAATCCGAGCTGAGAGACCGCTTCGGGACGAGTGTCCAAATCAAAAAAACGAAAAATAAAGGGAAAATCGAAATTGAATTTTTCTCTGAAGAAGACCTGGAACGCATCCTTGAACTCCTAAACTAAGACGCGCCTATTCCTCAAAAGGGAATAGGCTCTGTTATGCAAAGAACTGGGAAGCACAGGCGGAAGGGGAAATGAATAGATGGTTCTCTTAGGGACATTGATTAATGCCGTTTTAATCGTTGCCGGCACCTTAATCGGGCGGGCACTTCGCAATATTCCTGAAAAGATGAAGGAAACGGTATTGTATGTAATCGGTTTGGCAGTTGTCGTACTGGGCTTGCAGATGGGGATTGAGAGCGAGAATTTTGTGGTGGTCATCATCAGTCTCGTATTCGGAGCAGTAATCGGTGAGTGGATCGACTTGGATAAAAAGCTGAACAGTTTCGGCCATTGGATTGAAGTCAAAATGGGTGCGAAAGAAAGCAAAGGCAGTATCGCACAAGGATTCGTCACAGCAACGCTGATTTTCGTCATTGGCGCTATGGGCATTATCGGCGCACTTGAAAGCGGCTTGGCAAACGAACACGGCGTGTTGATCTCGAAAGGGCTGATTGATGGATTCACTTCAATCATCCTGGCATCGACGCTTGGCATCGGTGTATTGCTGGCTGCCATCCCGGTTTTCGTCTACCAGGGGCTGATAGCGCTATTCGCTACACAAATCAGCTTGCTGATTCCGGAAGCGGCGCTTGACATGTTCATTACGGAAATGTCAGCGACAGGCGGCGTCATGATTGTCGCCATCGGCTTGAATTTGATGGGCGTCACCAAAATGCGCGTCGCTAATTTATTGCCAGGAGTATTGGTTGTTGCTATCATCGTCACGGTCATGTTTAAGCTGAATTTGGGTTAATTGTAAGTTAGGATGGTGTAATAATGAGTGCAAAAGCTATGGCAGATGTAGAACAGGCGGCAGAACAAGGGAAGAAGTTATTATTGGATGAAGAAATGTGGCTAAGCATCGGATTTGTCGGATTGAAAGTGGTTTTGATCGTCCTCCTGGCGGCGATTGTCGTAAGGGTGGCCAAGGTGCTGATCCGGAAAACATTTGCGGTGCGCATCAAAGGGCCGTTGAAATACAATGAACGGCGGCAGCAGACAATGTCGAAATTGCTGGAAAACGTCATTGCGTATGTGGTATATTTCATGGCCATCATTGCGGTGCTGTCAGCATTTACGATTGATATAACCGGTTTGATCGCCGGGGCCGGGGTGCTCGGGCTGGCCATCGGTTTTGGCGCACAAAACTTGGTGCGCGACATCATCACCGGATTTTTCATCATTTTTGAAGACCAGTTCTCGGTCGGCGATTATGTCCGCATCGGCCAAGCCGAAGGGACCGTCGAAGAAATCGGGCTCCGGACGACGAAAGTCAAAGGCTTTACAGGAGAATTGTTCATCTTCCCGAATGGCAATGTAACGGATGTCGTGAATTTCTCCATCCACAATTCCATTGCGGTGGTCGACATCAACATTTCGTACGAATCGGATATGGCGAAAGTTGAGCAATTGATCCAGGAATTCCTCGAGGACATACAGGATAAATACGAACAAATCATCAAGCCGCCTGAATTGCTGGGCGTACAGAATTTGACGACGACGGAAGTGGTCATGCGCATCATTGCGGAAACGCTGCCGATGCAGCATTTCGCCGTTTCGCGTGGACTGCGCCGCGACTTGAAGGAATACCTCGACAAACAAGGCGTAGAAATTCCATATCCGCGGATGGTCATGGTGCAGCGGTCGCCAGAAGACACCAACCCGTCAGTGATTGCCAAAAAGTAAGAAGGGGGCAAAGTCATGGAAATGAAGGAATTCGGACTGAACGACATCGTGGAAATGAAAAAAGGCCATCCATGCGGGGCGAATGCCTGGAAAATCATTCGCATGGGTGCTGACATCCGCATCAAATGCGAAGGCTGCCAGCACAGCGTCATGATTCCGCGCGTTGAATTCAATAAAAAGATGAAACGGGTACTGGTCAAGGCTGAGCAGGAATAGAATTATACTTAAATAGTATATTTGTATAAGTTTGGAAAAATGGACAGATTTGATTTTCATTCCTATAATAGAATGGTTGCAAAAAAATAATTCGTTTTTAAAAGAAGAGAGGTCGTGAATCCTATGGCATTGACTGCAGGGATTGTAGGATTACCAAACGTGGGGAAATCCACATTATTTAACGCTATTACAAAAGCGGGGGCTGAAGCAGCCAATTACCCGTTCTGTACGATAGATCCGAACGTCGGGATTGTAGAAGTTCCGGACGAGCGCTTAGACAAATTGACGGAATTGGTCGATCCGAAGAAAACGGTTCCTACCGCTTTCGAATTCACCGATATTGCGGGCATCGTGAAAGGCGCCAGCAAAGGGGAAGGTCTTGGAAATAAATTCCTTTCTCATATCCGTGAAGTGGATGCAATCTGCCAGGTTGTCCGTTGCTTCGCCGACGACAACGTCACGCATGTATCCGGCAAAGTGGATCCGATTTCCGATATCGAAGTCATCAACTTGGAATTGATCCTTGCGGACATGGAAAGCATCGAAAAACGCATTGCGCGCGCTGCCAAACTTGTGAAGCAAAGAGACAAAGATGCAGTTGCCGAAGAGCCGGTTCTGATGAAGTTGCGCGAAGCATTCGAAGATGGCCAAATGGCCCGTTCAATCGACTTTACGGAAGACGAGCTGCGCATCGCGAAAAACCTGAACTTGCTGACGCTTAAGCCGATGCTGTATGTAGCGAACGTAGCGGAAGATGAAATCGCGGAAGCGGACAACAATGAATATGTGCAGCAAGTACGCGATTACGCGGCACAACAGAATGCAGAAGTTATCGTGATTTGTGCGAAGATCGAGGAAGAAATGGCTGAATTGGACGACGAGGAGAAAGCGATGTTCCTTGAAGAACTGGGCATCAAAGAATCCGGTCTGGATCAATTAGTCAAAGCATCTTACAGCTTGCTCGGGCTTGCTACTTACTTTACTGCTGGTGTGCAGGAAGTGCGTGCATGGACATTTAAAAAAGGCATGAAAGCACCACAATGTGCCGGCGTCATCCACTCCGATTTCGAACGCGGCTTTATCCGTGCCGAGACCGTAGCTTACGAAGACCTTGTGGAAGCGGGTTCGATGGCGGCTGCAAAAGAAGCCGGAAAAGTGCGCCAAGAAGGCAAAGAATACATCGTTAAAGACGGCGACGTCATGCTTTTCCGTTTTAACGTTTAAGCCAAAAGCTTTAAATTTTTAAAATTTTTTTCAGGGACCAGGTTTAGAAAACGTCCTGAACGGCAATTAACATTTCAGAGCTATCATACAAGACAATGCATCACGCCACGGAACATTATGAAAGGGACCGAATGCCTTAGCGCTCGGTCTTTTTGAATTAGGAGGATCAGAAATGCTTTTGTTCGTATATGGAACATTGAAAGAAGGCGGGAAATATCATTGCTATTTGGGTGAAGCCGCTTTAGTCGCAGAACACGCCATGGCAAAAGGAACGTTATATGATACAGGGATGGGCTATCCGGCAATGGTCAAAGCTGCACAAGGGGACATCCAAGGGCAGGTTTACGACATTCCGGAAGAGCTATGGCCGGCTATCGACGATCTTGAAGGGTATGCTGCTCAAGCAGAAACTGACCTCTTCGATAAACAGACGACCGAGGTCTACGCGAACGGTGAAGTTGTGGAAACCATTGTGTACGTGGCGAATGCAAAAGGGTTATTGAAAGAAAAAGTGGAAACGGGCGTCTGGGATGTCCGGGTTGCACAAGAACAAATGTAAATCAGAAAAGCACCGGAGGATTTATTCTCCGGTGCTTTTTTCGTTCGGGTTGTCGGCGTAGACCCGCAGGCGCGGCAGCTTGGGGTCGTCAAGGACCCAGCTGTCATTGCGCTCTTGCAGCAGCGCCCGGTACATGTGAAAATCGCCGTAGGTACCCGCAGCGAGCATGGCGCCCAACAGCATGAGGGTCTGGCTTTCGAGCCAAAAGCCGAGCGCTGCCGGTATGGCTGCGGTCATCCAAAACGGCAGCAAAAGGGCCTTTTTCATGGCTTTGATCGGAATCGCTCGGCTTGTGGTGGCGTACGCGATGCCCATATCCAAATCGAATCCGTAATCGAGCGATGAAATCGGCGTTTTGCCGAATACGACGAAGCCGATCAAATGGAATAATTCATGGAGCACGATCAGTGCGGCGTAGCCTGCCGTGAAGAACAAGACTGCCCACCAGGAAAAACTGAACGACAGCGGCTCTGCGAAGAAATGATAGGCAGCGGCAAAAATCACCACGAGCAGGACGTTCGCCCACAGCGCTTTTGGTGCGATTTCCCTGATATCCAATTCAATGATGCGGACCGGTTCCACTCAATCACTTCCTTTGGGCATTTGCCTAAAGTATAGCGCAAGCGGCAGTGAAAAACATGCTTGCGGCGGCTATCCAAACGTGGTACAATACATTGATGTGAGTAATAATATGAATTGCTTGCTCCTTGCCCGCTGGAAACAGCAGGGCCCAAGTCCATGAGGAGGTGACAACACGATGAGAGAATATGAATTAATGTATATCATTCAGCCTGCAATTGAAGAGGAAGCTAAAAAAGCTCTAGTTGAGCGTTTTAACGACATCCTAACTACAAACGGCGCTGAAATCATCGAGTCGAAAGAGTGGGGTAAACGTCGTTTAGCTTACGAAATCAACGATTTGCGTGAAGGTTTCTACCAGATCGTAAAAGTAAACGCTGGTTCTGAAGCTATCAACGAATACACACGTCTTGCGAACATTAACGAAGACATTATCCGTCATATCGCTGTACGCAAAGACGTATAAGCAAAAGACGGCAGCCTTAAAAATATTGACTTAAAAGGAGGTTGAATTCTGATGATTAACCGAGTTGTTTTAGTCGGAAGACTGACAAAAGATCCAGACCTTCGCTACACGCCAAGCGGTGCGGCAGTTGCCCGTTTTACACTTGCTGTAAACCGGACATTCTCCAATGCGCAGGGTGAGAAGGAAACTGATTTTATCAATTGTACTGTTTGGCGCAAACAAGCTGAAAACACAGCGAATTTCCTGAAAAAAGGAAGCTTGGCTGGCGTAGAAGGCCGCATTCAAACTGGAAGCTACGAGGGGCAGGACGGAAAGCGCGTTTATACGACGGAAGTCGTTGCAGACAGCGTCCAATTCCTGGAACCGAAAAGTTCTGGAGCTGGTGCAGACCGTTCACAAGGACAACAGCCGTCCTATCAACAGAACCAATCGCCAAGCCCAAGTCAGCAAAACCCAAGCCAACAAAACTATACACGCGTAGACCAGGATCCGTTCTCAAGCGGTAGCGGCCCGATCGAAGTATCGGACGACGATCTGCCATTCTAATGAACGCTGGAACTAGCGGCTAAAATCCAACAAAAAAGGAGGTAATTCGATATGGCACCACGTCGCGGAGGCAAAAAGCGTAAAAAGGTTTGTTATTTTACGTCAAACAACATCACGCACATCGATTATAAAGATACTGACCTATTGAAGAAATTTATTTCTGAAAGAGGAAAAATCTTGCCACGTCGTGTTACAGGCACTAGCGCTAAATGGCAACGTAAGTTGACAATCGCTATCAAACGCTCACGTATCATGGCACTTCTACCATTCGTAGCTGAAGAAAGATAATTTTCGAAAAGACCGGGAAACCGGTCTTTTTTTTGTTTTCATACTCCTTCATACTCCTTTTCATTGCGCTTCAGGCAGACGCTTTCCGCGGGCCTGGCTTCTGTCTCCTCGTCGCTGCGCTCCTGCGGGGCCTTCAGCTCAGGCTTTGCCCGCTGGAGTCGCTGCCCTTCGCTTCATTTCAAAGGGTGTTCTTAATAGTGAGCCAGTTCTTTGATCAAAGAGCTTCAAGATAGCGATAGCTGTAGTTTCTCTGTGATTCTATTTGGTTTTTGAGAGAAGCTTCTTCTATTAACAAGCCTTATTTCTTGGTTATCAGGAACTATCTTGAATTTAACATGCACTGGCAGAGAATCAACAGGCGTTGCTCGGATTTTAACCGGCATTATGTAAGGGGCGTCGCTTTTCTCCAAGCTCAAGAGCCCAATATGAAAAGCCGTTCGCCTCGGCGAACGGCTCCTTTAATTGAAAGGGCGCATTCCGCCATTGGCAAAATGCCATCAAGGACCTTTCTTAATAGAGAACTCCTTCTATTATCAAGAGATGGAAAGGTACACTTTCTTCTGCTTCTTCAACTACTCCAGATATGGAGCAAAACAGCGGAGAAAACCTTACTGCTCCTGCAGCGCTGCGCTGCTTCGTCGCAAAGACTTGGCCTCGCTAGCTTCGACCAATGTCTTTCCAGCGGGCTAAGCGAAGTGTCGAAATCCGCTCGGGCCAAAGCCCGAGTTAGTTCGGCGCGAGCCCCGCGGAAAACATTGTGCTCCTGCAGCGCTACGCGCTTCGTCGCAAAGGCATTGCCCCAATTCTTGGGTCCATGCCTTCGCAGCTGTTTTGCGGAATATCGGCTTTCATTTTCACAAACATTTTCATGTTTGTACGAGACAGCCAGCATTCCGTTCTTTTGTTCAGGTTCCTTAATCATGATACAATTACAAGGATGAAATAAACCCGAAAGAAGGGGACACTCACACGGATGCAAAATCAACAAACAAGAAAACTTACAAATGGTGCGATGATGGCCGCAGTGTTTACAGTGCTATTGGCTGTCTCGGTTTATGTGCCTCTTTTAAATGTAGTAACGACGCTCTTTTTGGCGCTGCCGGTTGCCTGGTACAGCGCGAAATATGATTGGAAGGCTTCTGCGCTTTTCGCTGCGGTGTGCCTGTTTTTGGCGTTCATTATCGGGGGGCTGTTGTCCTTGCCACTGGCGCTGATTCATGTGCCGCTCGGTTTGGTGATCGGATTGTCGATTTATTACGGCAAAAGCAAGCTCTTCATGTTCATGGGCTCAGGGGTAGTGCTTCTGTTTTCAATCATGCTGCAATACCTGGCTTCTATCTGGCTGTTCGGCATCAACGTCATCGAAGAAATGATGACGGCGATGGAAGCTTCCTATAAACAGACGAGCGCTATGATGGAAAGGTTCGGCGCGCCGAATGAAGATTACGATGAGTTCATCAGCCAAATCATGTTCTCGTTCGAGACTTTATTGCCGGCGCTGCTTGTGCTGTCGGTATTTATGGTTGTTTGGATCTTGTTATTGCTCCTTTTGCCGATTTTAAAGCGGCTGGGCACGGACGTTCCGAAATTTCCTCCTTTTCGGGATATGAAATTGCCGAAAAGTGTATTATGGTATTATTTAATCGTTTTGCTCGTCCCGCTATTGTCTGATTTCCAGCCGGGGACCATGCCTTACATGATATTCATCAATGCATCCATTGTGCTGCAATTCCTGATGTTCCTGCAGGGCGTTTCGTTCTATCATTTCTATATCCATCAAGAAGGATGGCCGAAATGGGTGACGGTCCTTGTCAGCATTCTGGCTTTCCCGCTGCTGTCGTTTACGAGCATCGTCGGGATCGTCGATCTTGGATTCGATATCAGAGGCTGGGTGAAACGGGCACACGAGTTTAAAGGAAAATGAGGAGCTGAAACGAATGTCGGCTTTTTTTAGACAACGAAAACTTCGGTATCCGCTCTTGGCGCTGCTCCTCCTGGGAGCGGCCGCAATCGTTTTGATCACCCTCTGGTCCGAATGGGCCGCCGGCATTTTTACGTTATTGTTCGGTTTGGCTTTTACCGCCGCCTGGGTGACCGAAAAACGGGTATATGAAGAAACTGAAAAACACATAGAGACCTTGTCCTACCGGATGAAAAAGGTCGGAGAAGAAGCACTCCTCGAGATGCCGATCGGGATTCTCCTCGTCAATGAGAATTTTGACATTGAATGGGCGAATCCGTATATGACCTCGACTTTGGAGTACGATACGCTGATCGGCGAATCGCTTTACAGCTTATCGGATGAATTCCATACATTGGTGAAATCGGATGAAATAAAAGACATGACCATCACGCTTGGCGAACGGAAGTACCGGGTTTATTACCGCGCGGATGATCGGTTGTTTTATTTGTTCGACATTACCGAGCAAGTGGAAATCGAGACGCTATATTACGCAGACCGCACCGTCATCGGCATCCTGTTCATCGATAATTACGATGAATTGTCGCAAGGCATGGACGACCAGACGCGGAGTAATTTGAATAGCCTGGTCACGTCGCTAGTCAACGAATGGGGAGCGAACCACGGCATTTTCGTCAAACGGATTTCGTCAGACCGCTTTCTTGCCGTGTTCAATGAATCGATTTTGAAAGATCTTGAGCTGTCGAAATTCGCGATTCTCGATGACCTGCGCGAAGTAACGTCGAAAGACAATCTCGCATTGACTTTGAGCATCGGCGTCGGCGCCGGTTCGGCATCGCTTGTCGAGCTTGGCAGCATGGCGCAGTCCGGCCTGGACCTCGTCCTTGGCCGCGGCGGCGACCAAGTGGCCATCAAGCACCCAAGCGGAAAAGTGAAGTTTTACGGCGGCAAGACGAATCCTGTCGAAAAACGCACCAGAGTGCGCGCACGCGTCATTTCACATGCGCTGCGCGACTTGATCCAGGAAAGCGACCAAGTCTTTGTCATGGGCCATAAAATGCCCGATATGGACGCGATCGGCGCCGCTGTCGGCGTGGCCAAAATGGCTGCGATGAATAAAGTCCAAGGCCGCATTGTCCTCGACTTCAATGAATACGACCGCAGCGTCATGCGCTTGATGGAAGAAATTGAAGGGGATGACGAGTTGTTCGAACGTTTCATCACGCCGGAAGAAGCGTTGGCGGATATGACGGAGAACTCTTTGCTTGTCATCGTCGATACGCATAAGCCCTCGATGGTCATTGATGAACGGCTGCTCCAGCGCATGGAGCGCGTCGTGCTGATCGATCACCACCGCAGAGGCGAAGAATTCATTACCAATACATTGCTCGTTTACATGGAACCTTACGCATCGTCCACGGCGGAGCTGGTGACCGAATTGCTTGAGTACCAGCCGAAGCACGAGAAATTATCGATGCTGGAAGCGACTGCAATGCTTGCGGGCATCATTGTCGACACCAAAAGCTTTACGCTGCGGACAGGATCGCGGACCTTTGAAGCGGCATCGTATTTGCGCTCGAACGGCGCGGATACCGTATTGGTCCAGCGTTTGCTGAAGGAAGACCTGGAAACCTATATGGAACGCGCGAAAATCGTCCAAACGGTCGAATTCGTCGCGAACGGCATCGCGATTGCCAGAGGCGAAGCAGGCAAGATCTACAGCCCGGTGCTGATCGCCCAAACCGCGGATATTCTGTTGACGATGAAAGACGTCAATGCATCGTTCGTCGTCGCGGAGCGCGCGGAAGGCGGCATCGGCATTTCAGCCCGTTCGCTGGGTGAAGTCAACGTCCAGATCGTTATGGAAAACATGGGAGGCGGCGGCCATTTGACGAATGCCGCGACCCAAATGCCGGATGCGACGCTGGATGAAGCGATTGCCCAATTAAAACAAGTGATAATGGAACAATACGAGGGAGGCCAAACAGAATGAAAGTGATATTTCTAAAAGACGTTAAAGGCAAAGGCAAAAAAGGGGAAGTCAAAAACGTGGCGGACGGCTACGCACACAACTTCCTATTGAAGAATAATTACGCCATCGAAGCGAATACGGCGGCTGTCAGCAAATTGGACGGCCAGAAGAAAAAAGAGCAAAAAGAAGCTGCGGCTGAATTGGAAGAAGCGCAAAAGCTGAAAGCGACATTAGAAGGCTTGACGATCGAATTGACGGCTAAATCAGGCGAAGGCGGCCGGTTATTCGGTTCGATCACCACGAAACAAGTAGCCAAAGAACTTGAAAAAACACACGGCATCAAATTGGACAAACGCAAAATGGAATTGGACGATGCCATCCGCGCGCTCGGCTACACGAACGTTCCGGTTAAAGTCCACCCGGATGTTGTCGCGACGCTTAGAGTCCATGTAACAGAAGAAGCGTAAGGTGATGAACTCGATGAATGAAGCAATAGATCGCGTCCCGCCGCATAACCATGAAGCCGAACAATCGGTCATTGGTGCCATTTTCCTGGAACCACAGGCGTTGATCACGGTCGCAGAGATTGTAAATCCTGAGGATTTCTATCGCATTGCCCACCAGAAAATCTTTGATACGATGATCAATTTGTCAGACCACGGCAAAGCGATTGACGTGGTGACGGTGACAGAAGAACTGTCGGTCAAAAAAGAGCTGGAAGATGTCGGCGGCCTGTCGTATTTGGCGGAAATCGCCAATGCTGTCCCTACCGCGGCGAATGTTGTGCATTACGCGCGCATCGTTGAGGAGAAAGCGCTGCTCCGGCGCTTGATCCGAGTAGCGACAACGATTGTCGAAGACGGTTTCACGCGCGAAGATGAAGTGGAAACACTTCTCGCCGAAGCGGAAAAAAAGATGATGGAAGTATCGAGCCGCAAAAATGCCGGTGACTTTACCCACATCAAGGACGTTTTGGTCAGCACCTATGACAATATTGAATTGCTGCATACCCGCAAAGGCGATGTCACCGGAATCCCGACCGGCTTCCGCGACCTCGACAAAGTCACTGCCGGTTTCCAGCGCAACGACTTGATCATCGTGGCTGCACGGCCATCTGTCGGTAAGACGGCATTCGCGCTGAATGTCGCACAGAACGTCGCAACGAAAACCGACGAGAACGTCGCCATCTTCAGTTTGGAGATGGGCGCCGAACAGCTCGTCATGCGTATGCTGTGCGCAGAAGGCAACATCGACGCGCAAGTGCTCCGTACAGGGGCTTTGCAGACGGAAGACTGGCGCAAACTGACGATGGCCATGGGCAGTTTATCGAATGCCGGCATCTTCATTGATGACACGCCGGGCATCCGGGTCAACGACATCCGCGCCAAATGCCGCCGCTTGAAACAGGAGTATGGCCTTGGCATGATCATGATCGATTACTTGCAGCTGATCCAAGGGCCTGGACGCTCAGGCGAAAACCGCCAGCAGGAAGTATCCGATATTTCCCGTTCATTGAAAGGGCTGGCGCGTGAACTTGAAGTGCCGGTCATCGCATTGTCGCAGCTGTCCCGTGGAGTGGAACAACGCCAGGACAAGCGGCCGATGATGTCGGATTTGCGGGAATCCGGCTCGATTGAGCAGGATGCCGATATCGTTTCCTTCCTGTACCGGGAAGATTATTACGACAAGGAAACCGAAGACCAGAACATGATTGAAATCATCATCGCCAAACAGCGTAACGGCCCGACCGGTACGGTGAAATTGGCTTTCGTCAAAGAATACAATAAATTCGTCACCATCGACTGGAGCCAGCACGAATCCGGCGGAGACTTTTAAACACGAACGATTAATGTGAAGACACATTAATATGTTCGTGTTTTCTTCTGTTTAGGATTGACGAAGGGCGATTTCGTTGGTACAATGAAGACTGTTTGAAACAAGGGCATAAGCCTAACGGAGGTGCGGACGATGACATCAGTCGTAGTAGTAGGAACGCAATGGGGAGACGAAGGAAAAGGGAAAATCACTGATTTTCTATCTGAACACGCAGAAGTGATTGCGCGTTACCAAGGCGGAAATAACGCAGGGCATACCATCATTTTCGGCGGAGACACGTATAAATTGCATTTGATTCCATCCGGGATTTTCTATAAAGACAAGATTTCCGTAATCGGCAACGGCATGGTCGTTGACCCGAAAGCGCTTGTCAAAGAATTAAAAGGCCTTCACGAGCGTGGCGTCACAACGGAAAACCTGCGCATTTCAAACCGCGCACATGTTTTATTGCCATACCACATCAAGCAGGACGAAGTGGAAGAAGCACGCCGCGGAGTAAATAAAATCGGAACAACGGGCAAAGGCATCGGCCCTGCTTATATGGACAAAGCAGCGCGTGTCGGAATTCGCATGGCGGATTTGTTGGACCATGTTGTGTTCGAAGAAAAGCTGCGCATGAACCTAAAAGAGAAAAACCGTCTGTTCGAGAAATTCTATGAGACAGAAGGATTCACGGTAGAAGAAATCATGGAAGAGTATTACGCGTACGGACAGGAAATCGCGAAATACGTAACCGATACATCAAAAGTGCTTAACGATGCCATCGACCACGGCCGCCGCGTATTGTTTGAAGGCGCGCAAGGCGTCATGCTCGATATCGACCAGGGTACATACCCATTCGTTACGTCTTCGAACCCGGTAGCGGGCGGCGTGACAATCGGAGCCGGCGTTGGCCCGACAACGATCCAGCACGTCATCGGCGTCTGCAAAGCATACACATCACGCGTCGGCGACGGACCGTTCCCGACCGAATTGTTCGACGAAGTCGGCAACCGCATCCGCGAAGTCGGCAAAGAATACGGCACGACAACAGGCCGTCCGCGCCGCATCGGCTGGTTCGACAGCGTTGTTGTCCGCCACGCGAGACGTGTCAGCGGATTGACGGACCTGACAGTCAACTCGATCGACGTATTGAGCGGACTGGATACGGTGAAAATCTGTACAGCTTACCGCCACAACGGTGAACTGATTACAGAATACCCGGCGAACCTGCGCATGCTTGCTGAGTGCGAACCGGTATACGAAGAGCTTCCAGGCTGGTCTGAAGACGTAACAAACTGCAAATCATTGGATGAACTTCCTGACAACGCGCGCCATTACCTTGAGCGCAT
The DNA here is from genome assembly GCF_004761975.1 of Planococcus koreensis. Taxonomy (GTDB): domain Bacteria; phylum Bacillota; class Bacilli; order Bacillales_A; family Planococcaceae; genus Planococcus; species Planococcus koreensis. Next base: position 32,707 of record NZ_RQII01000011.1, read on the forward strand.
CGCACAATTGACAGGCGTCCAGATTTCCATCTTCTCAGTAGGGCCAGACCGCAACCAAACAAACATCGTCACAAGCGTGTGGCGTTAAATACCAAGATTTAGATGAAAGAGCTGAAACGGCATCGTTTCAGCTCTTTCGCTTTAAGGAGCCGTTCACCGAGGTGAACGGCTTTTCATATTCCGCCTTTGAACTTAGAATATGTATGGCACTAGTTAGCTAGTGCTGGTTAAAATTCGAGCAATGCCTGAGGATTCTCTAATAGTGCATGTTAACTTCCAGACAGGCCCTGATAACCAAGAAATAACGCCTGATACTTGTTAACGGAAGAACCTTCTCTCAATGACTAAACAGGATCACTAAGAAACTCCAGCAATCTCTATCGTGAAGCTTTTTAATCAGAGAACTGCTTAACTATTAAGAGTTCTCTTTGAATGGAGCGGCAGGCGGCGACTCCTGCGGGATTAGCGAGGCAGGCGAGACCCTGCAGGAGCGAAGCGACGAAGCGGCTCGGCGCTCGCCCCGCGGAAAGCGCTCGCCTAGAGCGCAATGAAAAGACTGTACAATACGCCTCATCTATTTCAATTCTACTACGCATTATTTCCCGGGAAATAACCGCCGGGGAATGAGAGATGCGAAACATGCAAAACAGTGATAAAGTAAGGGTAGAAAAGAATGCATAACGGTGGGAATTCCATATACAAAAGCTGGAATACGAAGGGGAGAAAATGATGAATAAGACGATTTTAGTTGTAGACGATGAAAAGCCGATTGCAGATATTCTGCAGTTTAATTTAAAAAAAGAAGGCTTCAATGTCGTGTGTGCTTATGACGGCGATGAAGCGGTCAAATTGGCGGAAGAACTTCAGCCGGATTTGATGCTATTGGATATCATGCTGCCGAACCGCGATGGCATGGAAGTATGCAGAGAGATTCGCAAGAAGTTCGATTTCCCGATCATCATGCTGACGGCCAAGGATTCGGAGATTGATAAAGTCTTAGGCCTTGAGCTCGGAGCGGACGATTACGTCACGAAACCGTTCTCGACGCGCGAATTGATTGCGCGGGTCAAAGCGAATTTGCGCCGCCAGAACGTCGTGCCGCCCGATGAAACCGGACCTAACTCGAACGACATCGAAGTCGGCGTGCTGACGATTCAACCGGACGCTTATCTGGTCCAGAAACGCGATGAGACAATCGAGCTGACGCACCGTGAATTTGAATTGCTGCATTACCTTGGCAAGCACATCGGCCAAGTGATGACGCGTGAACATTTGCTGCAGACGGTATGGGGATATGATTATTTCGGAGATGTCCGCACAGTGGATGTCACCATCCGCCGCCTGCGTGAAAAAATCGAAGATAATCCGAGCCACCCGGCCTGGATCGTAACCCGCAGAGGAGTAGGCTATTACTTGCGGAATCCTGAACAGGAGTAGGTTGAATGCATAAAGTAAGTTTTTTTAAATCGATTCACGTTAAGTTTGTGCTTATTTATATCCTGCTGATTTTATTGGCGATGCAGATCATCGGCCTTTACTTTGCCCAGCAGCTTGAAGAAACGCTGATCGATAATTTCAAAAGCTCGATCGAGGACCGCATGAACATCGTAGAGTTCAGTGTGCGGGAAGAATTGATCAAAGAGCGGACGGATGAGGACTTGACCGCTGAGCAAAGCTTGCGGTCGGTCCTTAATGGCTTTAAATCGGACGATATCGACGAAATTCGCGTAATTGACTCACGCTACCGGATTTTGGCGTCTTCTGCTGTGGAAAATCAGTCGCTTGTTGGCCAGCGTTCGACAAGCGACGTTGTCATGCAGTCGATTGTCGGCGAAACACCTTATGACCGAAATTACGTCAACGGCCAAGCCGAACGCATTTGGGTCCGCACGCAGCCGATCATGGCTGAAGGCGGCGAAGTGCTCGGCACTTTGTATATGGAAGCGGATATTGAAAATGTCTATAACCAGATGGACGACATCAACTCGATCCTGGCAGGCGGAACAGCGATTGCTCTCGCAGTCACTGCGATTCTCGGTGTGCTGGTCGCGCAGACAATCTCCAAACCGATTTCAGATATGCGGAGGCAGGCGCAGGCAATGGCCAAAGGGAATTTCTCCCGCAAAGTACGCGTCTATGGGGACGATGAAATCGGCCAATTGGCGAAGTCGTTCAATAACCTGACCAACCGGCTGCAGGAATCCCAGCAGTCCACAGAAAGCGAACGGCGCAAATTGGCGTCGGTGCTGTCGAATATGACAGACGGCGTTTTGTCGACCGATCGGCGCGGCCGCGTCATCCTCATCAACGACCCGGCGCTGCGCCTGCTCAATGTTTCACGTGAAACGGTTATCAACCGCCCGATCACATCGGTCCTGAAATTGGATATGGAGTATACGTTCGAGGACTTGATCCACCTGAAAGAAGCGATTACGCTCGATTTCAGCAAATACGACGAAAGCACGCTGCTGCGCACGAGTTTCTCGGTCATCCAAAAAGAGACCGGCTTTGTCAACGGAGTTATCGCCGTGCTGCACGACAATACCGAGCAGGAGAAAATCGATGTCGAGCGGCGCGAATTTGTTGCGAATGTATCGCATGAGCTGCGGACGCCGCTGACGACGATGAGAAGCTACCTCGAGGCGCTGGCAGATGGCGCATGGGAAGATCCGAACTTGGCACCGAATTTCCTGAACGTCACGCAGACAGAGACGGAGCGGATGATCCGCCTGGTCAACGATTTGCTGAAACTGTCCAAGATGGATGCCGCTGAAACGGAACTCAATAAAGAAATGGTTGAATTCGGCCGTTTCTTCAACCGCATCATCGACCGGTTCGAAATGTCGAAATCCCAGAAAGTGCGTTTCGAGCGCTATTTGCCGAAAGAACAATATTTCGTGGAAATCGATCCGGATAAATTGACGCAAGTTATCGATAACATTGTCTCCAATGCCTTGAAATACTCACCGGAAGGCGGGAAAGTGCGCTTTGACATGACCGTTGAAGATGGCTTCTTGCTGATTCGCATCAGTGACCAAGGCATGGGGATTCCGAAAGAAAACGTCGACCGTATTTTCGACCGGTTCTACCGTGTCGACCGTGCCCGTTCGCGTGCAATGGGCGGTACAGGGCTCGGCTTGGCGATTTCCAAAGAAATGATCAATACACATGGCGGTGCCATTTGGGCGGAAAGTGAATTTGGAAAAGGCACATCCATTTTCTTCACGCTGCCATTCGAAGAGGATGACGGAGGTGAGTGGGAATGAAATACGTTGAACAAGTAAAAACGATCTTTTTATTCCTGCTGATTTTCCTCAGCTTGGCGCTGACATTCACAATCTGGACCTTTACGCCGACATTTCCGCAAATTGAAAGCACTCCGGCCACCGAAGTGGCATTAGGTGCGAGTAAGGCGGTTGACGAAGTGGTGCAGCCGACGAAAGTGCTTTACCATTCGGAAGAAGAAGCAAAAGGCACAACGAACCAGGAGCAGATCGATTTGCTGCTGGGTGTCATGAAACTATGGCAAATCCATGATATTACAACGATTTCAGAAGATACGCCGGTCAAGAAATTGACATCTTTCATGCACGGTCCTGACCGCGCGGCGATTTACTTTCCTGGCCCTGTGCCATTCCCAGTCATCGACAGCATTATGAATATTACCGATGACAGCATGCCGGAGGCGTCATTCGACCGCATAGTTGTTGCATGGGGAGAAGCGAGTGAAACGGATTTCATGTTGTATTTCATCAATTCCAAATCCGGCCGTGTCCATCAGGGCAATGTCTCAACAACGGAACTGGAGAACTTGAAGAACCAAGTCGTAGAACCGGCTTTCGCAAATTATTCAACATATATCACCAGCAAAGAAGTCGGTGTGCTGCCGATTTACATTCCGGAAAGTGCGGAAAAGCTGAACACCTATCGCTACCTGCAGGAAGACATTCCGGAGCAGAAGCTGGTTGACGGCTTGTTTGAAAATCCGAGCAGCGTGACAACGACCGGCGATTTGGTGAACCGGGAGTACAGCGATGAATCAGATGCGCTGATGAACTTCGATGAAAGCGCCAAAAGCGTCAATTACGTGCAGCCGCAGGCAGAAACGAACGATCCAGCCATCCCGTCCGAATTGATTTTTAAGACGGCGGATTTTATCAATACCCATAGCGGCTGGACGAATGATTACCGCTATTTCGGCATGGAACCGCTGAATCAGAAAATCGATTACCGCCTGTATCAGGACAATCTTCCGGTCTTCAGCCAGACATTCGAAACCGATCTGGAAGTGGTATGGGGCATAGAAGATGAGACGGAAAAGGTTTTCCGCTACAAACGCCCATATTATGTACTGGAGTCGTTGGGGGCATCGGGTTCGCAGGAATTGCCTTCCGGCGCAGCCGTTTTGCACGCCATCGAGCATATGGACATCGAACCAAAAAATGTTTCGGAAATCGTACAGGGATATACCATGGCCCGTGATGAAAAAGAACCGGAGCGGCTGATCAGCCTGCAGCCAGCCTGGTATTACAAAACGAACGGCATTTGGACGCAGCTGCCGGAAGACGTGTTAGGAGGCGATCAGTTTGGATTGGAATAAAACCAAGTCCATATTCATCATTGTTTTTGCCATACTGAACATCTTCCTGTACTGGCTGTACCTTGACCGCTACAATGAATCGCAGAACGTTGTTTTCCTTGTCGAATCTTCCAATGAAGAAAAGCTGGAAGCCGATAAAATCAGTTATTCCAATCTTCCCGAAGAGGTGGAAAGCCAACCTTATGTGACAGGCAAGATGAAATCTTTTGTGGCATCGGATGTTCCGGGTTCAGGCTCTGCAGGGGACGTATTGAACGATAAATCCTTGGCCGTGAGATTCAATGAACCGATGCCGCTTGGCGAAAAAGTGAGCACAGAAGTGCTGCAGGAATTTGTGGATACAACGGTCTACAAAGGCGACAATTACGTCTTGTGGCGGATTGATGAAAAAGAGCGCCAAGCCATCTTTTTTCAGGAAATCAGCGGCCAGCCGCTTTATTACAGCGATGGCGGCAAGTTGACGGTTTACTGGAACGAAAATGCAGAAGTGGTGAACTACGAACAGACGATTTTTGAAAATGTGGAAGAAAGCGAACAGCAGAAAACCTTGATCCCGGCTATCCAAGCGATCCATACACTTTATCAGAAGCTTTTGCTGCCGACGAATACGGAAATCGATTCAGCTGAAATCGGCTACTCGGAATACGTGACCGTATCGGAAGACACGCAGATGTTCCTGCCCACATGGCGCATCAAAGCGACGCTCGAAGACGGCACCCAGAAAGAGTTTTTTGTGAATGCTGTAAAAGACGGTGTCATCGAGCTGAAGGATAAAGAAGAGGAAGAGGAAGAACCTGCACAATAAGGAGTTTTTATTATGCGTTTTAGTGTATTAGCAAGCGGCTCTAAGGGCAACGCTATTTATATAGAAAGCGGCAATCAATCGTTCTTGGTCGATGCCGGACTGAGCGGACGCAAGCTGGAAGCCTTGTTTGCGTCGATCGGCAAAAGCATGAGCGACCTGGACGGCATCCTGGTGACGCACGAGCACAGCGACCACATCAAAGGCCTCGGCATCGTGGCGCGCAAGCACAAGGTGCCTGTATACGCCAATGCCAAGACGTGGACGGCGATGGATGGGCTTGTCGGTGCGATTCCGGTCGAGCAGCGCTTCCATTTTGACATGGAGACGGTGAAAACTTTCGGCGGGCTCGATATCGAGTCGTTCGGGGTGTCGCATGACGCCGCCGATCCGATGTTCTACGTCTTCCATGAAAATGGCCGCAAGCTATCGCTCATTACGGATACGGGCTATGTCAGCGACCGCATGAAAGGCATCATCCAGGCATCGGATGCGTTCGTCTTCGAAAGCAACCACGACGTCGGCATGCTGCAGATGGGGCGCTACCCGTGGTCAGTCAAACGGCGTATTTTAAGCGACGTGGGCCACGTGTCGAATGAAGATGCGGCAGTAGCGATGAGCGAAGTGATGGCCGAAAAGCCGACTCGGATTTATCTGTCCCACTTAAGTGCGGATAACAATATGAAAGACCTGGCGCGCATGAGCGTCGAGCAGACCTTGCAGACAAAAGGCATCATCGTCGGCGAGTATGTCGATCTCCTGGACACGGATGCCAATATCCCGACCGAGCTGGTTATTGTATAGAGGAACCAAAAGGCTGCACCGAAACCAGGTGCAGCCTTTTTTCTTTTACTATATAAATTGAACTAAGGATACTAACGTTTATAAAACGCTGCGGACGCTTTGGGCATGGCTCTCGCAAGAAGCCGAGAAGAACACTCGTCTCCTTGCTTCGCCTAGCCCTTTGCCGCGCCTCCGCTAAGAGATTTCTCGATATGGAGCAAAACAGCGGAGACGCCTGCGGGATAGCGAGACAGCCGAGACCCCGCAGGGAGCGAAGCGACTGAGGAGGCTTGGCGCTCGCCCGCGGCAAGCGCAGCTGTTTTGCGGAATATCGACGATTAAAAATCATTAGTTCATCTTTTAGAAAAAGAGATGCGAAACAGCAGATTCAAATTACATTGTCGAGGCAGTTGCTGTGGCTTGCCAATGCCGTTTCGGATTCTTAAACTAAGGCTATACAACAGTAAAGAGCAGGAGAGGATGGGTGCAGTGGGATATTACAATCAGCCGCCAGAGAGCCGGCGACGGCCGCGGCGTACGAGTTCGTTTTTAGCAGGGCTTGCCGGAGTTGCGGTCGGGGCATTGCTGGTGTGGTTTTTGTTTCAGTCGGTGCCGCAATTGATGCCGGGCGCAGGCAATAATAACGCAGGGAATGGCGCAGGCAACGGTGCGGGAGCCGGCCAGCAGGAGCGGCAGTCCGAATCGGTTTCTGTGGATGTGACGACCGATGTGACGGAAGCGGTGGATAGTGTGGCGGATGCGGTTGTCGGAGTGACGAACCTGCAGGAAACTTCGGATTTTTGGTCGCAGACCGAGGAGCAGGAAGCCGGGACAGGATCGGGCGTCATTTACAAAAATGACAATGGACGTGCGTTTGTGGTGACTAACAATCATGTTATTGACGGTGCCAATAGCATCGAGGTGACGCTCGCAGACGGCACGAAAGTAGCAGCGACGCTTGTCGGCACGGACGTTTGGACAGATCTCGCCGTCATTGAAATGGACGGAGCAGCTGTCCAGGATGTAGCGGAATTCGGCGACTCGGATGCGTTGAAGCGCGGCGAACCGGTGATTGCGATCGGCAATCCGCTGGGCCTTGATTTTTCCGGGTCGGTGACGACGGGCGTCGTGTCCGGCAAGGACCGGGCCATTCCTGTCGATTTGGATGGAGACGGTACGGAAGACTGGCAGGCGGAAGTGCTGCAAACGGACGCAGCGATCAATCCAGGCAATAGCGGAGGCGCGCTGGTCAACCTCAGCGGGCAGCTGATTGGCATCAACTCGATGAAAATCGCCACATCGAATGTCGAAGGGATCGGTTTTGCGATTCCGATCAATTCAGCAATCCCAGTCATTGAGTCGATTGAAGAAAACGGCGAAATGATCCGCCCGGCAATGGGCGTCACCTTGATTGATCTGGCGCAGGTGCCGCAAGCACAGCGTGAAGAGACACTGAGCCTCCCTGCAGACGTCAAGGAAGGTGTTGTCGTCAATTCGGTGCTGGATGATTCCGCAGCCGCTAAAGCGGGCATGCAGCAGTTTGACGTCATCATCGAGTTGGATGGCGAAGCTGTGGGCGATTTGATTGAGCTTCGCAAGCATTTGTACAATACGAAAGAAATTGGCGACACGATGGCCGTCAAAGCTTACCGCAATGGCGAATTGATGGACTTTGAACTGGAGCTTGTCGACAATTCCGCGTTATAGCATTTGAAAAAGATCCGGGAGCCCTCACTTCCGGATCTTTTTTATGGGCAGGAAATGGCGAAGCAGTGGCGAATAAAAGAAAAGACAGTAAATGACCTGGAGGGATTCGATGTTTAGAACCTTGGAAGATTTTTTCAAAGAATGGAAAGCCGAAGAGCAAGCGACGCAGAAAGTGCTGGATGCGCTGACAGATGAATCATTGAGCCAGCCGGTTGCGGACGGCTACCGCACGCTCGGCCGTTTGGCTTGGCATATCGCAACGGCACTCGATGAAATGGTTGGCCATACAGGCTTGCAGTTCTCGGCGGCTCGATTCGGCAATCCGGTGCCGGACACGGCGCAGGAAATTGCGGAAGCATACCGTTTTTCCAACCAGTCGATGGTGAGGGCGATGCGGGACAATTGGACAGATCAGACTCTGGCGGAAGAACACAATATGTACGGTGAAATGTGGAGTGTCGCAACCATTTTGAAAGTGCTGATGACGCACCAGATCCATCACCGTGGACAAATGACGGTGCTGATGCGCCAGGCAGGTTTAAAAGTTCCAGGGGTCTACGGACCGGCAAAAGAAGAATGGGCAGCAATCGGAGCAGAGCCTCCGGAAGTATGAAAATTAAGTCCCCGATGCGAAGCCTCGCATCGGGGACTTTTTCGTTCTCTTTTCCTCTTTATTGTTATTGTAAGTTTTGTAAACAATCCAGTTGGTTTTGACCCCTAATGTTCGTGAAAGCAAAAAAACGTTATGTGGATAACTTATTTCTATCATCGAAGGAAATAACTATCCACAGGCTTTTGAAGCTTTGCTATTCCCGGGCTTTCACTTCTGTTAAAATAGGGTGTGGATAAACGTGAACGAAATGTGTATAACTATGTAGAATATTCGGAAATCGAAAGGATTTGATAAAATGAAGATTTTTTGCTGTAAAACCCATGTGGAGCATGCGTTAGACGTGTTTGTTGCCAAGACAGAAAGTTATCCGATTCTTACAGAATTGCCAGACGAAGAAAAGTTATCCACAAAGTGCGAATACTGTGAAGAGCCCGCGATGTATCTTGTGGCAAATGCTTGAAGGAACACAATATGTAGAAACGCCTGTGGATATGTGTATAACATCTGGGGGTAACTTGTTTGTAAATTTTAAGTAAAGGGGGATAAGTTGTGAATATCTCAATTATCAGCGTCGGCAAGCTGAAAGAGAAATACCTGAAAGCCGGCATTGAAGAATACACGAAACGGTTGGGAAGCTACACAAAGATCAATGAAATCGAAGTAGCGGACGAAAAAGCGCCCGAGCAATTGAGCGACGCCGATATGGAGATTGTAAAGAGGAAGGAAGCCGACCGGATCCTGGCGAAAATTTCTCCGGACGCCTACGTCATCGCGCTTGCGATCGACGGCAAGATGAAAACGTCCGAAGCGCTGGCCAAAGACATCGAATCGCTCATGACATACGGCCGCAGCAAAATTGTCTTCGTCATCGGCGGCTCTCTTGGCCTCCATGATGACGTATTGAAACGTGCCGATGAGAAATTGTCGTTCTCTAAAATGACGTTTCCGCACCAATTGATGAGACTGATCTTGGTGGAGCAGGTTTATCGGGCTTTCCGGATAATGAAAAATGAGCCTTATCATAAGTAAGTGAGGTTTTCTGTATAATATGTATTGTTTATCAAACACACAAAATTTTTATAATCATGCAGAGGTTTAATAAGTTTAGTAAATCTTTTTAAATATAATTGAATAAAAATGGAGGAATACTACTTGTATAGTAGAGACCATATAGATTTTTTAGAAAAAATAGATGCTTTACAATTAATCGAGAAAATTAGTAAATTTAGAAGTTTGAATATAGCATTAATGACCCCATCTGCAATTAGAGATGCCATTTATGATGTTTTAACATATGAAGGAAAATTTATTTATTTTACTAATTTAAATAGCTATAAAAAAGGTACTTTGTTTTATCGTGCTAGAATATTGGATTCCTCTTTACTACCGAATGAAAATTTATTGTATGAATCTCATTTTTGGAATGCGCCACCAGAGTATATAAAGACTTATGGCAGGCTAAATAAACCAAGTGAGTCTTTATTGTATACTACACCTATGATTCCTGAAATTACCTTAATGGAAACAAAGATTCCAGATAATTCAAACTATGCTTTGATGGTATATGAAGCTATGGATGACATTAAAGTCAATTTAATTGGTCAAAAGTATGATTATGAAATGGTAGGTATTTTTAATGAAAAAGTTAAATTGATTAATAATATCTATAATGATTTTTTGAAAGATGAATTCAGCAGAGATATTGGAGTGGGTACAGAGTACTTGTATATGGTCTCTGAATTAATTACTAAAGACTTTTTCGATTTACCACCAAGGGATGTGCAAGACGCCTGGGCTTACCCGTCATTAAAGGATAAAGAGAAATATAATGTATGTTTTAGACCAGACATTGCAAAACAGGTATTGAAATTAAAAGGAACTATGATTTGTGAAAAGCTACCGCAATCTTATGAAATCAATGTGAAATTTATCCAATCAGGTTTTGATAAGTTAGGTAAAGCTAAGTTCTATAAATTAGGTAGTAAAGAACAATTAAAAGTTTTTCCGGAAATTAAAATTCATAATAAGTAATTTATAATTGCATCTAGATATTGAATACAATCGCTACTTACCAGCAGTTCCCAAATCGTCCCTGTGTACGAAACAATTATGGCTATTTGTTAACTCATATAAACATGAAAAAGGAATCCGCTCCATTTTTGGTTTTAGCGGATTCCTCATGCAGGTTTGCTGTATATTTGGAATTGTGTTCAACACAGGGGCGCGATTTTTAAAAAACAGAACTAGTCAATACATGAACGAGCCATGTAGACGGAGTTTTGAGCCACTCATTCCTTTCAAGCAGCATGTTGATTTTTGAAGAGCTCGGCCGGTTTTCTTCTTTGCTGTATATTTCAAATTGTGTTCAACACAGGGGAGCGATTTTACAAAGGGAAACTATTCAGCAAACAGAAGGGTTGTTTAGTATTACTTCGGGGAGAAAGTCTTTAACTTACACATTAAGTGAAGAACTTATTGATGAAAGCGATGTAAAAGGAACAATAGTGAGAATGAAAATTAATTTAAGTAATTTAAGATATGTAAATTCCCAAGAAATATTACAAGAAGCTGAAGTAGAAGCCCAAGAGAAAGGTCTTGTTCAAATAGCTTCAACTGCTTCAAAAACACTTAAAAGTAAAACTAGAAAATCCCTCTAGTTTTATTACGGAGATCCTTATCAGTAGAAAGTGTGGCTAAACAGTGATTGATAAACTATCAATATTAAAATTCTGGGAAACACTAAACAAAAAGTTGAAAAATTTTTTAAGAAAAAAGAATATCATAAGTAAAACGATCAATCTAAATAAACTTGTATCAAACTGGGATTTATATCCTGATAAACAGAAAGAAAAAATAGAAATTTTAAAAAATTGGAAGAGTCAACTTAATAAAGATGAATATAATGTTATATTAGAAATTTGTAAAAAATTTAACTATTATTCAGAAAGGTTAACCTCTGAAGTCTATAAAAATATCTACATAGAAAAATCACTTTCTATTAAAGATTTTGAAGATTTTACGACACATTCTTTATTTTTACCGTTAAGAAAAAAAGAGAGAATAGAATCTGCAGTAAGTATGTTTTCTAGTTTTATATACACAAACAAAATAGATGTTAACCGCACTCATGTAAATGGCCCAGCAGACTATTTGAAAAAATTTAAATCAAGTACAGAATATTATGTGAATTTTATTGAGAATTACGATAAAGAAGATAAAGAACTGAGGAATACTATTGAAGTTTTAAAGTTGGAATTAAATAATTATCCTAAAGGACAAAAAATATATTCTAAAGTGAAAAAACGTATTGGGAAATTACAAAAAAGACAAAATAAGAAAGAACTTTTTGCCCAAAAATTGTTAGAAGATTTTCATAGAAATTATCTTTCAATAAAAAATTTAATTCTTATTGATGATTTTATTGGAACAGGTGAGTCTGTAATTAAAGTATTAAAAGAAATAAATAAAATTTTAAGCGGTAGTTCTATTAATATTAATTTATTTTTATGGGTCATTGAAGCTAACGAATCGGGAATAAACTCGATTAAAGATAAAGCAAAAGAATTAGAGATTGAAATCGATATAAGCGCTTATAAGTCATCGATAGATGTATTAGAAGAAGACATAATTTTTCCTTCGGATGATATAAATAACGTAAAAGAAATTATTAAAGATATAAATAAACGTAATAAATTAAAACAAAGTACATATTGTAAAAATCATGCAATTGCTTCTTATGTAAATGCACCCAATAATAATTTAACTTTGCTTTCAGAGGAAAGTGCGACTTGGTCAGCTCTATTTCTCAGAGATAAAAGAAATGAAATTAAAAGAAATGTGAGCAGTTCAGAACTAAAAGACACCCTTCAATTTTTAAGACAGTGAGAAAGAAGGTAATTAAACTGAGATTCTCTCCTTTAAAAAGAAATATTGCACTATTAATTATAAGAGATCAGGAAATGGCCGTAGTTATAGATATGATTAAGGAATATTTAAATATGACAACTGAACAAGTATTATACGTAATTGATTATCTTATTAAATCAAATTGGGTTGAATTTGAAGATGGGAAATTAATTATTACAGCTGATGGAGGAAGTATATTGAAGTCTTCGAAACTTAACACGTTTTCTCTTGAAAACATAAATGAATTCAGGTACACAGTAAAGGACAGATTTTTAGAGACTTATATACCAAAAAAATTCTAGAGGAGGTATAATGTTTAATAGTGACTAGACTTTTAGCAAGTGCTAATCGAAGTAAGTATGTACTTAATTCTTACTTCAAAACCCTAATGATAATTCTGCAAAAAGACGCAGAATCATCATCACCTTTAAATTAAGAATTAAAACACTAAAAGCTTCTTAATTTAAAGGTGAAGTAGTCACTAAACATATTTAAAATATGATAAAACAAATTTTACATAACATTATATCAAGTAATTTATCGAAGGAAGACAAAGAAATTCTCACACAATACGCTGAGAACTTATATTTAAAAAATTTTCCAATTATCTTTGACGTTAATCAATTTTTTCTGCTTTTTGAGTTGACAGATAATGATTTAGAAAAATTTATAATAGATAATACTAATCATTATCATATCAATAAACGCAATGGAGAATTAAGGGAAGTTTGGCAACCCAATCATAAGGTCAAAATAATTCAAAAATGGATACTCAAAAACATCTTAAATAAAATTGAAGTATCCCCTTATGCCCATGGCTTTATAAAGAATAAATCTATTCTAACAAATGCAGAAGTACATTTATATCAAGAACCTTTTTGGATATTTTCCACAGATATCAAAGATTTTTTCCCTTCTATTAGTTATAATGACGTTAAGAAAATATTTATGGAAATTGGGTATTCAGATAAAGTGAGTGAAGCATTTAGTCTATTGACGACAGTAGATGGAAAGCTAATACAAGGATTTCCAACTAGTCCAATGTTATCTAATATTTTCTTACGTGATATTGATGAAGAGTTTCAAAAAATAGCCGTTCGATACAATATTCGATATTCAAGGTATGCAGATGATATTACTTTTTCAGGGATTCAAAAAAAAGGATATCTGACATTAGTGAAAAATATAAAAAGAATAGTTTCTTTTATATTAGAAAAGCATGACCTTGCTATTAATAATGAAAAAACTAGATTAATGAAAGATAAACATACAAAAATCGTTACAGGTTTAATTGTTACATCCAAAGGTGTCAAAATACCTCAAAGGTTCATTCGAAAACTAAGTAAAGAAATTTATTATTGTCAAAAATTTGGCGTAAACGACCATTTGAAATACCAAGGAATTATTACTATTGCTAATTATAAAGGGTATTTAATTGGATTAGCGAGATTTATTTACATGGTTGATAAAATTCAAGGTGCAAAATTTATTAAGGAAATTTATGATTTAGATTGGGATTAATTAATAACTTTAAATGATAAATGGTAATTATAATAAATAATATAACGTCCTTCAGATATAGTACGAAGAGCCTTATCGTAAATAAACGTAACACTACTAAGGGACTCTATTGGGTCCCTTTTATATTTATTAGCTGAAATAGAGCTTAGTGACCAAATATTTAGCTGCTGTTCGAGCTCTTTCCTAAAGTAAAGGCCAATCATAGTAGCATAAAAAAAGGGGCAGAGACTTTGTCTTAAAACAAAGTCCCTGTCCCCTAAATCTGCTTATTTTAATGAGTAGCCGCCATCTATGACTATTTCTGCACCGTTTATATAGGATGCTTTGTCTGAAGCTAAGAACAGCACGACTTCTGCGATCTCGCTTGTTTTCCCGTAGCTTCCTCTAGGGTGACCCTGTGATTGTTTTTCATAATTCTCTTTTCCGCCATATGCAGTAATGGCCAGGTCGGTTTCTGTAGGGCCGGGGGATATGCAATTGACTCGGATTCCTAGTTAGCAAAGCGAAGGGCCGTGCTTTGCGTCATTGCGACAATTGCTGCTTTTGTTCCGCTATAAGCCGGCAGCATAGAATTGACCTTATGGTTTCCAAGGATGGCCGCATTATTAATAATGACACCTTTTTTTTGTTTATTCATTACAGCTAAAGAATATTTCATGTAGAGGAAGATCGCCGTTTGATTGACGGCAATCAACTGATTCCAGTCATCCAGCTTTACTCGAGATAATGGTCCCATTCCTGTAGACAGAATACCGGCATTATTGAATAGAATGTCAACAGTATGCCCATCATTTTCAAGTGCTTTAAAAAAGCTTTCGATTTCTTCCGCGTTTTCGTTATAGACTTGGTAAAAATGAGCCTTTCCGTTGCATTCACTTTCTACCTGCGAGCCTTTGTTGCGATCTCTTCCAGTAAAATGGACAGTAGCCCCTTCTTTACAAAAGAAACGAGCCACTTCCTTGCCAATTCCATCCGTTCCACCATTAACAATGACTACTTTGTTTTCGAACATCATGAGATCTCCTCCGAACGTCATAGTAAAGTCATAGAGCATGTAATCAGTATATAACATTTGTATAACCATAGGAAATCTAGGTACTCACCACTTATGGGAACGTATACGTTATCTTAGCAGTATGTTCGTAGATAGCTATATTCTACATACACACTGCCTTTTAGCTAAGGTTAATGTTTTACTCTATTCCAACGCTACAGTGAACCTTGTCATAAGTGAGTGAGGTTTTTGTATAGGGTTATTTAAGTAAATGATTAGTTGAAAAACTTTTATAACAAATATACTTTGATATTAGAGACAGCAGAGTTTAATTTTCTGCTGTCTTTTTAACATTTAAAATTTCATAATACTATGTATACGCCAATGAATTGATATAAAAATATACATATTGAATGTAAGGAGATTATTTAATGGCCAATCCAATAACAATTGTGAAAAATGATGAATTTTTATTTGCAGCAACAAATATTCAAGAAGCAGCAAGATTCTTAGAAGAGCATCTTAATACAAGGAAATCTAAATTTTATGATCCGATTGAAAGGGGATATGTATATAAAATTCCCTTCTATTTTGAGAAGGATACATATCGATTTGTTGCCTCCGAAGAAATCGCAACAAATCGTCGTAAAGAACTAGAAGAAAAAGGTCACAAAAATGCGCGTCGTGTTTGGTTAATACCGGCTAATCCATCTGAATATGATTTAGAAAGAGCATTTAGCCGCTACGATACATTGGATTGGAAACGTTCATTTAAATATGAGAATGGAGACATCTTATTAATATACGTCTCTGGAAATGTGCAAAAAGTCCGCTATAAAGTTGAAGTAATAGAAGGATTAATTAAGACAAAAGACGTTTTTCATAATAAAATATTTTGGAATAATGAAGAAAAGTTTAAGAAATCGAAAGAAAAGGATTGGACCCGTATTCGACTTGTAGATGAAGTTAATACAACGAAATTATCTCTAGAACAATTACGTCAACATGGTTTAAAAGGAAACATTCAAGGGTCAATGAAGCTTATTGGAGAATTATTGGATTATATTATGCCGTTTTTTAAAAATGATTTAACTGAAGGGTATTATCCGGATGAAGTCTCTGATACTTTAGAAGAAGGAAAGCGGAAATCTGTAATGGTGAATATTTACGAGCGTAATCCTATCGCTCGCAAACAATGTATTGATCATTACGGAGTCCTCTGTCAAGTTTGTGATTTAGATTTTGAAAGTGTATATGGCATAGTAGGTAAAGATTTTATACATGTACATCACATTAAGCCACTTCATGAAATCCAGCATGATTATACTGTAAATCCAAGACAAGATTTAATTCCAGTATGTCCAAACTGCCACGCTATGCTTCATCGAAAAGAAAATGGAATGTTTTTATCAGTAGCGCAATTAAGAGAACGTGTTTTGAAATGAGAAAGCGTGTCTCCATATCCATGGAAACATGGTAGTGCTCGAAAAATTGGCAAAAGAAGAAATATTGAATGTTGATTTATATTAAGTTATGATTATTGTGAACTTGCGGTGTCCTTGTTCGGCTTAAAATCGAATTAAGCAAGGACATATTAGTTCTGTGAAGAGCTAGTAGACTTATTTAGTAACGCAATCTCGCAAAAGAGCTTAGTCATCTGACTGAGCTCTTTTTGTTTAAAGTAGAATAAATTGAATAAAACCTCATTTAGAACTAATACGGTGAGCCTTATCATAAATCTGGTTTTATAAAAAACAAGCCAAGAACACCAAGCTAGAGAGAAAACTTGCTTGGTATTCTTGGCTTTTATTGATTCACGATGAAAAAAATCCTATTGCACAAACAAAGCTTTTCTAATTAAAAAATTAGCGGAAAAGTAAAGATAACGATAGCCGCCCAAATTCCGTAGACCGGCAAATATTTCGTAACGGCATCTTGGATGGTGGAAGGGCCGGTTTTGTTTCGCAGAAAACGCAGATAGGAAAGCATGATCCAGATTAAATTGGCCCAAATCACGATGTTTACGCCTAAAACCGCAATCCGGTTGGGCGTAATGCCATAAGAAGTCAGCCTGAACATGATGGCGGATAAAGCGACACTGTCGATGATAAGCGCCAGACCAATCAAGGAAAAATTTACATAATCAGAGATGTTCTTTTTCTCATCTGAGCCGCTTTCGGTAATGGAAAAGATGGTGACGGCCAGCACGCCAAGAAGGATGCCATTGAAGATTAGCAGGAAATCACGGTCCAAGAATGGATTTTTCCCCAGCCAAATAATTGCGATAAGATAAGCTATTAATGTTACCAGGACGAGCGGGCTGAAAATCTTCGCTATATACGGGGCAACATTTTTAGCGAGTTTCAGGTTCCGTGAAACCACGTATGCTGTCACGACAGCGAGGGCAGCAGCTCCAAATAAAACGATATTGCTGAAATAGAAGTCTTCGATATTTAATCCGATAAAGCTGAACAGCTGCATCGTAACTGCCGCCAGTAGCATGCCGCTGATCGCCAAACTGGCGTAGAGCATAGCGAAATTCAAATTGAATTTGAGATACGCTAACCGGGTGCTGTCATTGCCGAATTTATTCCCTGCGAATGCAAGGCCAACCAATAACCATAGGAATACGGGAAGGTGCAAGTAGGCAAGAATGATGCTGTCTGTATATTCCAAGGGCAGCAGATTGAGGTAAACTCCCGAGATTAAGAACAGCAGCACAAGAAAGTACAGGACGCTTTTTTTCGGTGGATTTTTATAGACAAAATAGGCGGCAATAAAGGGAAGCACGCCGAAAGCAAGGTTAATGGGGGCGATTGTCTGCAGTTCGACAAAATGGAAGATGATCCGGGTGCTGATGCCGGCCAGAATGGCCAACATGCCCATGAATAAGAATTCCTTTTGAAGAAAGAAATCTTTTTCGGTAGTTGCCGCTTCCTTGAAATGCAAGCGCTCATGCCAAACGGCAAGAACCGGTGAATCAGGATTTTGTTCGAAAGCCTCTGCAAAATCTTTTTTAAAGTCTTTTGGATCTTCCCGGAACAATCTTTCCAGCCCGGTGGGATCTGCGATATTCTCAATGACCTTATTGTTATTCTCCACAATTTTACCTCCTCTTTTAATAGTTATCATTCAATGATTGGCGTTTTATGAAAGTAGTTCATATCGGTAGCGCCGATTTGATTTTAACAGATTATTTATTGATTAACAATAAATAAGTATTTATTATCATTGTATTTTTATTGTTAATTGGTTTGCATAAAGGGGATATGAGAGGGAGTGGTGAGATTATCATATTGCTGTTGAATACAAGTGAAGTTAAAGTCGAATTCATTTAAAATGAACTTCCCATATAAATATTTCATCCTAAACTCTATAATAAATAAATGAGAATATAAGTTAATTTTTTCAATTTATTGGGTATTAGATGTGTATAATAATAAAAGATATAGATGGAATACTAAAAAAGAAATCAAAGATATTTAGCAAGCGATTAATAAGCGGACTTTTCCAAGCATGATTTAGGTTTCGAGTGTAAAAAGTGTACGAGAGAATCTTAGAATAATTAAAAACGAGAAGTATAAGAGGAGAAGTTAAATGATGAAAAGAATGATAATAAGTATGTTAGCTTTTGTAATGATCATTGTTGTAATTGGTGTATCTTTGGTTGTATTTTTTAAACCATTTGGAATCTCTAATAATGAAAGTTCTGATGTATCTTTAGTAAAAGATAGAGTAGTAGAGTTGTCGGAGTGGACAACATTAAAATATGAGTACAGCAATGTGATAATAAGTCAGACAGATAAGAGTCTTGCTCTGCCTGGTATATCAGATATTAAATTTGCAGAGGCAATAAAGCTAATCGAGTATTCGGGTTACTTAAAAGCAGGATCAGATTTATCAAAATTAGAAGTATCACACGATAATGAAAAAGAGCAATTATCTATTAGAGTCCCAAAAGCTCAAATACTCGATAATGTTGCACAGACTGAAACAGCGGTTGTCAAAGATATTAAAGGTGAATTATTTTCAGATTATCCTACTCAAAAAGTTTTTGACGATATAAATACTAATAAAAAACAACTTGCAGAAGAAAAAATTGACCAAGGTTTTTTGGACGAAGCAGACAAAAGAACAAAGGAATTATTAACTTCTCTTATAAGTTCTATGGGGTATAATGATATTGAAATCGAGTTTTACTAAAATAATAACGAAAAAACAGAAAGGGGCTGCAATATGCTTCTTCTTTTTTATGCCAGCTTCGATGCTCCTATCTATTTTCCAAAAAAATTTTATCCCCTTAAAAAACTCCCAACAGCGCCACATATACGTTTTATCAGAAATTACCGACAATTAACGAAACCGGTTTACATATTTTTTGAAATATTAGATTGATTTATATAAAAATACCGTTTATATTGTAAATGTAAGCGGTTTAACTCTATTTTTTTTACAAATTAACGAAACCGGTTTCGTTAATTATCGAAAGAAATAGACTTTCTGTACTCGGAATCGGAATTATCGTTTTTTTGTAAGACAAGACAATTTAAAAAATAGGGGGAAACACATTGAAAAACACGAAAAAATGGCCTGTACTTGGAGCTGCATTCGCTTTATCTCTAGCACTTGGAGCATGCAACTCAGAAGAAGAGGCAAGCGGATCTGGCGATGGCAATGAAGAAGTAACATTGGATTTCTGGTCTTTCGGCGCCACTAATTACGAAGAGCTGGCAAAAGCATATGAAGCGGAAAACCCGAATGTCACGATCAAGGTGAAGGCGTCGGAAACGGCAGAACACCATGACTCATTGTTCACATCTTTATCTGCCGGCAGCGGTGCACCTGATATCGCGATGCTGGAAGTCGATCAATTCGACCGTTTCAAAGAAGCACAAGGCAGTTTTGAAAACTTATATGATCTGGGCGCTGAAGATGTCCAAGATGAATACTTAGAGTGGAAATGGAATTCAGGCGAAAACCAGGAAGGTGATTTCCTATTCGGCTTGCCGACGGATATCGGACCAAAAGCATTGTACTACCGTGCTGACGTATTTGAAGAAGCCGGATTGCCTACGGATCCTGCAGAAGTGGAAGCGTTGATCAATTCTCCGGAAGCGTTTAAAGCAGCTGGCGAAAAAGTCTTGGCGGAAACAGGGAAACCGTTTGTTGACAGCATTGAAATGGCGTTTAGAGCATATTTGGATGCTTCAGAACAAACGTATTTAAATCCTGAAGGTGAGTTATTGATTGCTGAAGGAGATAACGACGTGAAGAAAGCGTACGACTACGCTGTTGAATTGAACGAAGCAGGCGTCGTCGGGAAATTTGAAATGTGGTCGCCTGAATGGGCGAACGCTGTGAACGACGGTGAATTTGCAGTCGAGCTTGGCGCAGGCTGGCTGAAAGGCTGGATGGAAGGGAACGCACCGGATGCTGTAGGCAAATGGAAAGTTGCTACACTTCCTACTGAGTTCGCAGCAAACTGGGGCGGATCGTACCTGGCAGTTCCAAATGAAACAGAAAATGCACAAGCAGCCTATGATTTTGCTGAATGGTTAGTTTCTGCTGAAAACCAATTGGAATCGTTCCAAAGCAAAGGCTTGTTCCCATCAGCCCCAGCGGTTTACGAAATGGATGAATTCAAAGCCAACGAAGATGAATTCTTTGGCGGCCAAGTAACATCTTCTGTCTTCGCTGAAGCAGCGCAAGATATCGATACAGCTGTTTACAAAGGCGTTAAATACTTCCCTGTAAACAATGAAATATTGAATGCATTGAAAAACGTACAAAATGGCGCAGATCCTGAAAAAGAATGGGATGCAGCCGTTAAACGTGCGCAAGACTTAGTAGACCGTTAAAGCTTGGCTTAAACAGACATTTTCAATGGATATGGTGACCTGACGGAAGCCATATCCTTATTTTATGTAGAAACGGGGAGTGAAAATGGACTCTGCTTACCAAAAAGAAAAAAAAGTGAAGAAAAGAAGATTGTCTGAAAAGAAGAAGGATATGGTTTCTGCCTATTTGTACATAGCACCTTTCTTTGTGATTTTCGCAGTGATCGGTCTTTATCCGGCAGTTTTCAGTTTCTATCTGGCTTTCCAAAGCTGGAATGGCTTAGGTGATATGAGCTTTGTTGGCTTGAATAACTTTCGAATCGTACTCGAAGATCCTCTTTTTTGGAAGTCCCTCTATAATACGATCATTATCGGTTTAATGGGGACAGCCCCACAAATCGTGATCGGCATCATTTTAGCTATTCTACTCAATGCTGCATTTCTCCGTTTCAGAAGCTTTTTCAGAGTTACGATCTTTATGCCATACATTACGTCGATGGTTGCCGTCGCCTTGATTTTCAGCGTATTGTTCAGCGACCATGAGTCTTCATTAGCCAATTACGTGCTCGGACTGTTTGGTATGGATCCGGTCAGCTGGGGATCTTCCGAATGGGGCACGAAAATCGCCATCTCGATCATGGTGTTCTGGAGATGGGTCGGCTACAACACAATCATTTACCTGGCCGGCATCCAGAGCATTCCGAAAGATGTCTATGAAGCTGCCACAATAGACGGCGCAAGCAAATTTCAGCAGGCGATCCACATTACGCTGCCTTTGCTGAAACCGTTCATTATTTTAACGGTGTTCTTCTCAACCGTCGGCGCCCTGCAATTATTTTCGGAACCGACCGTGTTTTTAGGCGCATCAGCCTTCACGCGGGACGAAGCGATGACTGTTGTTATGTATCTGTACCGTGATGCGTTCAGGCTACAATCGTTCGGGACTGCTTCAGCAACCGCCATCATTTTGCTGGTGATTATTGTGATTTTTGCGTCAATTAATACGTATTTAACATCTGGAATTGGTAAAAAGAAGAGAAGGGAGTAAAATAATGCATAAACCAACTAAAAAAAGAAAATTATCTGCGGGTACATTAGTTGCTTATCTATTTTTGTCGCTTGCTTCCATCCTTTCTCTTTTCCCGTTTTACTGGATGTTCGTAATGGCTACTCAAACAAGTTCAGCTTATAATTCCATCCCGCCTACGATTACACCGGGCAATATGATGGTCGAAAACTTTCAGAAGGTTTTGTCCCAGATTGATTTCTTTGGGGCATTATGGACCTCTTTCGTTTTGTGTTCGGTTGTCACACTTGTCGTTTTGTTTATCAGTTCATTGGCAGGATTCGCTTTTGCGAAATTCAATTTCCCTGCCAAAAACGTGCTGTTCGTCACCATTTTGTTGACGATGATCATTCCGCCTCAACTCGGGTTGATTCCGCAGTATTTTCTGATTGCCAATGCTGGATTGCTCGATACCTTACCAGGGGTTATGATCCTCTTCTTCTTGAATCCGCTCGGGATCTTCCTGATGCGGCAATATGTCAACGACTCGGTGCCCGATGAGCTGATCGAAGCCGCAAAATTGGATGGCTGTTCGAACTTCAGAATTTATAGAAGCATCGTGCTGCCGATCATTTTGCCTGCTTTTGCAACACTCGGCATCATTGTTTTTACAGCGGTTTGGGGCGAGTTCTTGTGGCAGTTCACGGTCTTAAGAGATCCGGAAAACTACACTATCCAAGTGGCGTTAGCCTCTTTGAGCAATACGTTCAATGTCGACTTCGGCATGATCTTGTCCGGCGTATTCTGGGCAACGGTGCCATTGATCATCATCTTCTTATTGTTCAACCGTTTATTTATCTCCAGCATTACCGAAGGTTCGGTAAAATAATCGTATATTTCGTTGCCGTGCCTGCAGTGTGGGCAGGGCAAACATAGCAGTCCTCACTGGGGCAATAAAAGGAGTACACCATGAGCCTAACAATAAAAGATATCGCAAAAATGGCCGGTGTATCGCCGGCAACTGTATCCAAAACCATCAATAATTACCACGGCATCAGTGAAAGCACTAAGAAGAAAATAACCGATATCATCAACGAAACAGGCTACCAGCCAAACTTTTCAGCTAAATCATTGGCCACGAAAAAATCCAATTTGATCGGGTTGATTTACGCCGGAAAAATAAACGTTGAATTTACACATCCATTTTTCGTTGAAGTCGTCACGGCGTTCAAAAAAAATATGGGGCTCTTAGGCTACGACATCCTGATGTTTTCAAATGAAAACCTGTCGCAGGATAACGGCAGTTACTTGGCCCGCTGCAAGCATTTCCACGTGGATGGCTGCGTCATTATCACAGGGGAAGAAATCGAAGACTCGATCTATGATTTGGTTAATAGCGAAATTCCGTGCATGGGCATCGATTTGGTATTGGACGGGCCGCATTCGAGTTATGTCATGACCGACAACATCGCGCTGTCCGGCAAAGTCATTCAGCATCTCTACCTGAATTCCATGCGCAGCATCGGCTTTATAGGCGGACAGCAAGATTCTGAAGTGACTAAGTTGAGAGAACGCGGCTATTTGCAGGCCATGAACCAATTTGGGCTTGAAGTAAGAGAAGAATGGGTCAAATACGGCGATTATTACGAAGACAGCGGATACGCCGCGATGAAAGAGATCCTGGAAGCGCCGATGCGCCCGGAAGCGATTTTTGCAGCGTCAGACATGATGGCGTTCGGTGCGTTGCGGGCGATCAAGGAAGCCGGACTCAATGTACCGGAAGACATTCGCCTGGTCGGCTGTGACGACATCGACGCCTGCCGCTACAGCTCACCGATGCTGTCGACGGTCAAGCAGGACAAGGAACGTTTAGGGAAAATGGCAGCGTATATGCTGAATGATCTAATCAATGGCAAGTCGGAACTGAAGCCAGTGTTCATCGATTCAGAGCTGATTGTCAGAGAATCCTGAGCGAGTTTGATTGATGAAATGAATCTTTATAATCGATACTACGCAAAACTGCCTCGCTTGCCGCGGGCAAGAGTTGACCGAAGCC
>NZ_RQII01000012.1 GCF_004761975.1 Planococcus koreensis
GGTTCGTAGGGATGATCGGCCTTAGCATGGGCCCGGACGTTAAACGATTATAAAGTGGCGAACTTCCAGTCGCTGCCCGATGACGCCCAGTCGAATCATCGCGGACCAAAAACTGGAGGAATATTTCCCGAACGACCAAGGCACGTATGGATGTAACATATTAAATAAAAAAACGAAATCCTTGGATTTCGTTTTTTTAATTGTAAATTTATTAGTGCTAAATACTTAAAGTGTGCTTCCTTTTCACCAAAGATATGTTAATATAAGAATGTTCGAAAAATTAGAAACCAAATAAAAAAAGCTTAAGGGACCTCCCCTTAAGCTTTAAAATACACGTAAGTTGTTGATTACCGTCTTTTCGCGGCAAGATCTTTTGCTTTCTTCGTATTAGCAAAATGGACTTTCGTTAACGACTGTAAAAAAGCGTCGCCGTGCTTCAGCAAAATTTTCGCTGCGGCTTCATCTACGATTTTACCGGCACCTTTCGGCAATGTGACACCAGCTTTTTGGCTCAAAGCGTCCATTTCTTCCAAAAAGGCAACACGGGCGATGATGGAAGCGCAAGCGACAGATACGTGCAAGCCTTCTGCTTTTGTCGAGAACAGGACATTTTCGCGGACGATCTCAGGTTCATCTTTGATGTGCTTGTAATAAATGCCGCGTTCAGCGAATTGATCGATAAGGATGGCATCAGGTTTCACAGGTTCGATTTTGCTGAGCACATGCTTCAGTGCTTGGTTGTGGAGCAGCGCCTTGATTTTTCCTTGCGACCAGCCTTTGCTTTGGACCGCGTTATACTTCTCATTTTTCAGCGTCAATACGCTATGGACAAAAGCTTCTTTCAGATCCGGCGCAATTTTGCGCATGTAATCATCTGTCAGCAATTTGGAATCTTTAACCCCGAGCTCATGCGCGAGAGCTACTCCTTCGCTTGGCACAAAGCAGGCGGCGACGGTGATGGGCCCGAAGAAATCTCCGGTGCCGGTTTCGTCGGAGCCCAATACGGATTTATGGGCAAAGTCGGGGGGCAGGACGTCGCCTTTAGCGGAAGAAACCTTTGCCGCTGTGGTGGAAGCGGATCCCCATTTCGCCGCTTCGCGCTCTGCGCCGGAACCTTGGAACATCACTTTGCCGGAGGTGTAGACGGTGACGACCGTATCTGAGAGTTTTGCAGTAAAACGTACGTACTGCGCCTTCGCTGCGATTTTCTTATTATCGTAATGCTTGATGATTTGGAGGAGGCTTTCCTCTGGAAGTTTCAGCACGGTGTTGGACATGGGGGAGTCCCCTTTCTAATAATTCACATTCTAGTTCGGTTCATGTTATGATTATGTATAGGATTTCTAAGGAGGGGTGGAGCATTGTCAGAGCAACATAAGATTCGTACATCGGTCGAAATCTACGGCTATACCTATAAACTTACAGGCACAGAAACATCCGGCCATATGCGGCTAGTAGCGTCAATCGTTGATGAGAAGATGCGTGAATTCCATGCAATGAATCCATCTCTCGACAGTTCGAAGCTCGCTGTATTGGCTGCGATCAATACGGTACATGATAATCTTAAACTTAAAGAGCAGGTAGAACAATTAGAAAATGAATTGAAAAAGTTGAAGGGCTGACGTACATGCTTGATATTATTTTACTGATTTTATTGATTGGCGGCATCATAGTAGGCGCAAAGCGGGGCTTCGTGCTCCAGCTGGTACATATGGTTGGGTTTGTCATCGCGTTGATCGTGGCTTATGTCTATTATAAGCCGCTTGCGGAGTATTTTGTATTATGGATTCCTTATCCGGCAGTCGACAGCGACTCGCGTTTCACGATTGCCATCGAACAACTTGATCTGGACCAGACCTTCTATCAATTGTTCGCATTCGCATTGATTTTCTTTGCGGTTAAATTTGCATTGAACTTGATTGCCTCGATGTTCGATTTCCTGAAATTCTTGCCGGTGCTCGGTTTCCTCAGCAAAATATTGGGAGCGGTTTTGGGCTTCATCGAAGCGTATTTGCTATTGTTCATACTCCTATACGTTCTGGCTTTATTGCCGGTTGGCACGATCCAAGGTTATTTGGAAAACTCAGGGATCGCGAAGTCGATTCTGGAAAACACACCTTATTTCTCCGAGAAAGTGAAGGAATGGTGGTATATTTATATGTAAGGCGAGAGGAGTTGCCCCGACACCAATGGGGCAGCTCCTTGTTACTGTCCGAGAATTGCCGTGGCGGTTTTGCGGAATATCGGTATAAAAACCTTTTCGAAATCAAAAGAATAAATTTGCTAAAGACAAGTCATATTACCGGAGGCTTATCATGAACAAAAAAATAATCATCAGAACGCTTGAGAAAATAGCGGTTTATATGGAAATCAAAGGGGAAAACCCGTTTAAAGTCAGTGCTTTCCGCAAAGCGGCGCAAGCGCTGGAACTGGATCAGCGGAGCTTGGATGAAATCGAAAATGTGACGAAGCTGAAAGGCATCGGCAAAGGCACCGGTGAAGTCATTGCGGATTTGATCGCAACAGGGAAGTCTTCGGTGCTTGAGGAATTGCAGGAAGAAGTGCCGAAAGGGCTGATTCCGTTATTGAAATTGCCAGGCATGGGCGGCAAAAAGATTGCGAAATTGTATAAAGAGCTGGGCATAGATTCGGCGGAAGCGTTGAAACAGGCCTGCCTGGACCACGAAATCCAGAAACTGCCGGGCTTCGGTCCGAAATCCGAAGACAAGATTCTGAAGGAATTGACCGATTTCGAATCGAAACCGGGGCGCCATCCGATTTGGAAAACGGAAGAAGCGGTCAAATTTGTTGAGGAGATTCTTGGGGCGATCGAGGGCATCAGCGAGTTTTCAGTTGCTGGCAGCTACCGCCGTACGAAAGAAACCAGCAAAGACCTTGATTTCATCATCGCAACGTCTGACCCTAAAACAGTGAAAGAAAAGCTGCTCGCAGCATTGCCTGTCCAGGAAACAATTGCATCGGGCGATACGAAAGTATCGGTGACGGTTGAATTCCAGGATATGATCGATATTGATTTCCGTTTGGTGGCGCCGGAGGAATTCATCACCGCGCTCCATCATTTCACGGGATCGAAAGACCATAATGTGCGGATGCGCCAATTGGCCAAATCGCAGAACAAGAAAATCAGCGAATACGGCGTGGAGCAGCCGGATGGCTCAATCGCGACATTCACTTCTGAAGCTGATTTTTATGCCCATTTCGGAATGCCTTTCATTCCGCCATCCGTTCGGGAAGACGGCCGGGAAATCGACCGGCTGGAGGAGTTGCCGAATTTGGTGGCCCTCGAAGACATTACAGCAGATATGCACATGCACACGACATGGTCAGACGGCGCGCATTCGCTGCCGGAAATGGTGGAAGCCGTGCGCAGCAAAGGCTATAGCTATATGGCCATCACCGACCATTCCCAATACTTGAAAGTGGCGAACGGCTTGACACCAGAGCGCTTGTTGCAGCAGAACGCGGAAATCCGTGAGCTGAATAAAAAATACAGCGATTTCGACATTTTGTCCGGAACGGAAATGGATATTTTGCCGGATGGTTCACTCGATTTTGATGATGAAGTGTTGGGACAGCTTGACTTTGTCATTGCCAGCATCCATTCAAGTTTCCAGCAGCCCCGCGACCAGATCATGGAACGCATCTTGACAGCGATGAAAAATCCGCTTGTCGATATGATTGCCCATCCGACAGGCCGCATTGTCGGCCAGCGCGACGGCTATGATCCGGATGTCGAACAATTGCTCGACTGGGCAAAAGAGTACGGCAAAATCGTTGAATTGAATGCCAGCCCATACCGCTTGGACTTAGCCGTTGAATATTTGGAAATGGCTCAGGAAAAAGGTGTGCCAGTGGCGATCAACACGGATGCCCACGCGGCCGAACAGCTTGAGGTCATGGCTATTGGGGTAAAACATGCCCAAAAAGCCTGGCTGAAGAAAGACAATGTCGTTAACACGTGGCCGCTTGAGCGGCTGCGTGCATTTATCAAAAAGTAGGAGGTGTCTCGCGTGATTGCAGAACGCGCTTTAAGAACACTGGAATTTTACAAAATCCGCAGCGAAGTAGCGCGGTATTGCACGTCTTCACTCGGCAAAGCACATGTCGACGGATTATTGCCGTCGATTGAAATAAATGAAGTAAACCGCCTGTTGGAAGAAATGGATGAAGGGGCGGCAATTATCCGCACCAAAGGAAATGTGCCGATGGGCGGGATTTTCGATATCCGCATGCATGCAAAACGCGCACAAATCGGCGGTTCACTCAGCCCGATGGAATTGATGGAAGTCTCGTCGACCATCCGTGCCAGCCGGATTTTGCGCCAATTCTTCGAAAGCATTCGGGAAGAAGGCGTTATCTCGATTCCGCATTTCCTTGCGAAAAAAGAGGCGATGCCGATTTTGACGCAATTGGAACACGATATCAATATGTGCATCGATGACAATGGCGGAGTGCTCGACAGCGCGAGCCCAGGCCTTCGAACCATCCGCCAGCAATTGCGCGCCCAAGAAAGCCGCGTTCGTGAACGGCTGGAAAGCTTGGTGCGCGGCAAAAACGCAGCGAAAATGCTGTCGGATACGATCGTTACGATCCGCAACGACCGTTTCGTCATCCCGGTCAAACAGGAATACCGCAGCCATTACGGCGGCATCGTCCATGACCAATCGTCATCGGGCCAGACCTTGTTTATTGAACCCGATGCTGTCGTGCAGGCAAATAATGAAGTACGCCGCTTGAAAATGAAAGAAAAAGAAGAAATCGACCGTATTCTCCAGATGCTTTCTGCACAAGTGCAGGAAGTGGCCCATGACTTGTTCGGCTTGGTCGAAGTGTTGGGTGAGTTGGACCTCGTTTTCGCGAAAGCGAAATACGGAGCGGCACATAAATGTACGAAGCCTGAGATGAACACAGAAGGCTATATCAAATTGAAAAAAGCGCGGCATCCGTTGATTCCTGCCGATGAAGTGGTGGCAAACGATATCGAATTCGGGCGCGACATCACGGCAATCGTCATTACCGGACCGAATACGGGCGGTAAAACCGTGACGCTGAAAACCGTTGGGCTGTTTACGCTGATGGCGCAAGCGGGCATTCCTGTCCCGGCACTGGACGGTTCAGAGCTAGCGGTATTCGATCAGGTATTCGCCGATATCGGCGATGAACAATCGATTGAGCAAAGCTTGAGTACATTTTCATCTCATATGGTCAATATTGTCGACATCCTATCGAAATTTGACAGCAATTCGTTGGTCATTTTCGATGAACTCGGAGCCGGCACGGATCCGCAGGAAGGAGCAGCGCTTGCCATTTCCTTGCTTGATGAAGTCCATGGCCGCGGGGCGCGCGTTATTGCGACGACCCATTATCCGGAATTGAAGGCTTACGGCTATAACCGACCAGGCGTGGCGAACGCCAGCGTGGAATTCGATGTGGAAACATTGAGCCCGACGTACCGCTTGTTGATCGGCGTCCCCGGGCGCAGCAACGCGTTTGAAATTTCGAAGCGCCTCGGTTTGCCTGAGCACATCATCAGCCACGCCAAGAGCTTTACCGGCACGGACCGCAGGGAAGTCGATTCGATGATTGCTTCTCTTGAAAAAAGCCGCAGAGAGTCCGAACAGGACGCAGAACAGGCAGCTGAATTGCGTGCCGAAGCTACTCGCCTGAAAAAAGACCTTGAGCAGCAATTGAAGGATTACGAAAGTCAGAAAGAGAAACTTGAAGACAAAGCAAAAGAAAAAGCACGCAAAATCGTTGAAGAAGCGACGCGCGAAGCAGAAACGGTCATGTCTGAACTGCGCAAGATGCAGATGAATCAAACATCCAGCGTCAAAGAACATCAATTGATTGAAGCCAAAAAACGCCTCGAAGCAGCGATGCCAGAGAATCGCGTGTTGAAAAAAGCCGCGAAAGCGAACCAGCAGCATGTCCTGAAAGTGAACGATGAAGTGAAAGTCATTTCATTCGGCCAAAAAGGCACGTTGGTGGAAAAAGTATCGGACAAAGAATGGATTGTCCAGATTGGCATCCTGAAAATGAAACTCGCAGAATCCGATCTGTCGTATACGAAACCTGAAAAACAGAAAGAAACACGGACGATGGCAACGCTGCAAAACCGCGACAGCCATATTAAACTTGAACTCGACTTGCGCGGCGAACGCTACGAAGATGCCTTGATGCGGGTTGAAAAGTACATTGATGATGCGTTATTATCGAATTACCATCAAGTGTCAATCATCCACGGAAAAGGGACAGGTGCATTGCGGCAAGGAGTCCAGCAATACTTGAAAAAACATCCGAGAGTCAAAGGCTATCGTTTCGGTGAAGCGGGCGAAGGCGGATCCGGTGTCACAATTGCTGAGTTGAAGTAAGTTATATAGGGGAGAAATGAGAATGTCGGAAACTGGTTTTTGGACCCATCCGCTCGTTGAAACAGCTGGATATTTCAGTGTGGTCGTGCTGTGCTTGATCGTTTCAATGGTGCTTTTTGAAATCGTCACGAAATACAAGAACTGGGAAGAAATTAAAAAAGGGAATGTTGCGGTTGCGATGGCAACAGGCGGCAAAATCTTCGGCATCACGAATATCTTCCGCTTTTCAATCGATCAGCATAATTCCTTGGCGGAAATGATTGGCTGGGGCTTATACGGTTTTGCGCTGTTGATATTCGCGTATCTATTGTTTGAATTCCTGACCCCTCGATTTAAAGTGGACGAAGAAATTGAAAACGATAACCGTTCCGTCGGCTTTATCTCCTTGACGATTTCTGTCGGGCTGTCATTTGTCATCGGAGCAAGTATTTCATAGGAGTTGTAAACGATGGAAAACCTCATCAAAATACTGTTCGTGTTTTGCGTGCTGTTTGTAATAGTGGGCGTCATCTTCCTTTTTGTTTTTTAACTAAATCAGGCTGTCCGGAAAGTCACTATGACTTTTCTGGGCAGTTTTTGTTTTTAATGCTGCTTTTCAAAGGTAAACGGGCACTTTCGCATTTCTTGATGTCCAGCTGCAACGGCCAGGTTCTCGGGTCGTAAGCTGCTCTGGCTGTGCGGCAGAAACACGCCGCTTCGCCAGTCCATCTTACGCCTTTCGAACCTTAACGGCCATTTCCGCTTTTCTTGTTGAAAGCCCTTTCAATGTCGATTATAATAAAAGTAGGAATATTTTCACTATTCTTTATTTTAAAAGGAGGAAGAAAGAATGACAGAGAAACCGTGGCTCGCTCATTATCCGCCAGAAATTCCTCACACGCTTCAATATCCGAGTATGCCGGTACAGGAGTATTTGACACAGGCCCACGAACAGTTTCCGGAGAAGGTCGCGATCCATTTCCTAGGGAAAGATGTGACGTACAACGAGCTTTATGATTCGGCGATGAAATTTGCGAATTACTTGCAGAAGCTCGGGATTCAAAAAGGGGACCGCGTCGCAATCATGTTGCCGAACGGACCGCAGGCGGTCATCAGTTTCTACGGTATCCTGTATGCCGGCGGCGTCGTGGTCATGACGAACCCGCTTTACACGGAACGTGAAATTGCGTACCAAATGAACGATTCCGGAGCACGTTTGATTGTCACACTGGATCTGTTGTACCCACGCGTCGCTAAAGTGCTGAAAGAGACGAAACTGGAGAATGTTGTGGTCACGGCGATTAAGGATTATCTGCCATTCCCGAAAAACATCATTTATCCGTTCATTCAGAAACGGCAGACTGGCCTCAGTGTAAAAGTCGAACACCGGGGCATCAACCATCAATTCCTGGAGATCATGAAAATCGCTTCGACCGATGTGAAGAAGCCGGATTTCGATTTCGAACACGATTTGGCATTGCTGCAATACACTGGCGGCACGACCGGTTCACCGAAAGGCGTCATGCTGACGCACAAAAACCTGATTTCCAATGCAACCATGTGTGATGCTTGGCTGTACAAATGCAAAAAGGGCGAAGAGACGATCATGGGCATTATCCCGTTATTCCACGTCTACGGCTTGACGACGGTTCTTATTCTTTCCGTTATGCAAGGCAACCGCATGGTGCTGCTGCCGAAATTCGATCCTGAAACGGCATTGAAGACAATCAATAAACAAAAGCCGACTTTATTCCCTGGCGCACCGACATTGTATATCGGCTTGATGAACCACCCGGACATCGCGAAATACGATTTGTCTTCCATCGAAGCATGCTTGAGCGGGTCTGCTCCTCTGCCAGCAGAAGTACAGGAAAAGTTCGAGAAAATCACGGGCGGGAAATTGGTTGAAGGCTACGGCTTGACCGAAACTTCGCCAGTCAGCCACTCAAACCTCGTCTGGGGCGAACGCACAAAAGGATCGATCGGCTACCCATATCCGGATACCGACAGCAAAATCTTCTTGCCGGGCACGACGGAAGAAGTGCCGCATGGTGAAATCGGCGAAATCGCCATTAAAGGCCCGCAAGTGATGCAAGGCTATTGGAACCGCCCGGAAGATACGGCCGCTACAATTGTTGATGGATGGCTGTTGACAGGGGACCTCGGCTACATGGATGAAGGGGGCCATTTCTTCATTGTCGACCGCAAAAAAGACATGATCATTGCCGGTGGATTCAATATTTATCCACGTGAGATCGAAGAAGTGCTGTATGAACACGAAGCAGTACAAGAATGCGTTGTAGCTGGAATTCCGGATCCGTACCGCGGAGAAACAGTAAAAGCTTACATTGTCTTGAAAGAAGGGTATACTGTAACAGAAGAAGAATTCGATAAGTATTGCCGCGAACACTTGGCATCATTCAAAGTGCCGCGCATTTACGAGTTCCGCAAAGAATTGCCGAAAACGGCAGTAGGGAAAATCCTGCGGCGATCGCTGGTCGATGAAGAGCGCGCGAAACAAAGCGAAGCGATTCCTTCCTAAGCGGAGAAGCGCATAAAAGCTTGACACAATATTCCTTAAACTATAATATGAAAATATGAATGAACCGCCATTCATATTTTCATATTTTTTTGGGTGGTGATGAATTGGTAAAAAAGGATAAACCGAAATACAAGCAAATCATCGATGCGGCCGTAATCGTAATTGCTGAAAATGGCTACCATCAGGCGCAGGTCTCGAAAATCGCGAAACAAGCAGGCGTCGCAGATGGCACCATCTATTTATATTTCAAGAATAAAGAAGACATCCTGATCTCGGTCTTTCAGGAAAAAATGGGGCTGTTCGTCAGCAAGCTGGGCGACATACTCGAACAGGAAGTGTCCGCTTCGGACAAACTGCAATTGATGATCAAAAGCCATTTCGATTTGCTTGCGAACGATCTGCACCTTGCCATCGTCACCCAGCTGGAGCTTCGGCAATCGAACCACGAGCTCCGCATAAAAATAAATGGCGTGTTGAGGGAGTATTTATTGTTAATGGACAAAATCCTCGTCAATGGGATGGAGACCGGGGAATTTGATAAAGACATGGATATCCGTTTAGCAAGGCAAATGGTTTTTGGTACAATGGATGAGACCATCACCACCTGGGTGATGAATGACCATAAATACGATTTGGTCAGTTTGGCGCCAAAAGTTCATCGTCTGTTGATGAAGGGTATGCGTGCATAAGAGAGGGGCTAATCGAATGGAATTTATCAGTTGGAAAAAAGAGGACGGCGTTGCAATTGCGACCATCAACCGTCCGCCAGCGAATGCGTTATCGCGTTCACTTATCCTCGAAGTCGGCAACTTGCTTGATGAAGTAGCGGATGATGAAGAAGTCCGCGCAATCGTCCTTCACGGAGAAGGCAGATTCTTTTCAGCGGGAGCAGACATCAAGGAATTCACTGAAGTAAGTTCAGGCGAAGAATTCTCGAAGCTTTCAGCGAGCGGGCAAGCTGTTTTTGAACGGCTGGAAACGTTCCACAAACCAGTGCTGGCAGCGATTCATGGAGCAGCTCTGGGCGGAGGCCTGGAACTGGCGATGAGTTGCCATATGCGATTTGTCAGTGAAAATGCTAAACTGGGATTACCGGAGTTGCAGCTAGGGCTGATTCCCGGTTTTGCAGGCACACAGCGGCTTCCGAGATACGTCGGTGTAGCGAAAGCGGCCGAAATGCTATTGACGAGTGATCCGATTACAGGAACGGAAGCAGCTCAATTGGGCTTGGCGAACCGCGCCTACCCTGAAGCAGACCTGCTTTCGGAAACGCTTACAATTGCGAAGAAAATTGCGAAAAAGAGCCCGGTTTCCGTGAAAGCGGCTATCGACATGCTCCAATACGCAAAACCTGCTTCTTATTATGAAGGGGTTAAAGCGGAAGCGGGATCATTCGGGACAGTATTTGTTTCGGAAGACGCGAAAGAAGGCATCCAGGCTTTCCTGGAAAAAAGACAGGCGCAATTCAAAGGGAAATAATACTTGGGAGGTTTACGTTCATGAACATTTATGTATTGGTAAAACGCACTTTTGACACAGAAGAAAAACTGGTGATTTCCAACGGGCAGATCCAGGAAGACGGCGCGGAATTCATCATCAATCCTTACGACGAGTATGCGATTGAAGAAGCAATCACAGTACGCGACGCGCACGGCGGCGAAGTGACTGTCATTACAATGGGCGGAGAAGAAGCAGAGAAGCAGCTTCGCACAGCGTTGGCGATGGGAGCGGACAAAGCCGTTCTGATCAACACGGAAGATGACGTGGAAGAAATGGACCAGTTTACTTCAGCATACATATTGGCTGAGTACTTGAAAGATAAAAACCCGGACTTGATCCTTGCAGGAAACGTTGCAATCGATGGCGGTTCTGGCCAAGTCGGACCGCGCGTTGCTGACTTGTTGGGCATCAACTACGTGACGACGATCACAGACCTTAAAATCGACGGCACAACTGTAACGATCACAAGAGACATCGAAGGTGACGCGGAAGAGCTTGAAACGTCATTGCCGTTGCTGGTAACGGCACAGCAAGGCTTGAACGAACCGCGCTATCCATCACTTCCAGGAATCATGAAAGCGAAGAAAAAACCGCTTGAAGAACTGGAATTGGATGATCTTGACATCGAAGAAGACGATGTAGAAGCGAAAACAGAAACAATCGAAATCTACTTGCCGCCTAAAAAAGCTGCAGGCCGCGTACTACAGGGCGACCTTTCAGCGCAAGTCACTGAACTAGTCGGCTTGCTGCGCAACGAAGCTAAAGTCATTTAATCCAATAAAATCGGTTAAATAAATCATTCCAAGCATTTTCACATCTACTTAGGGGGTATACGGACAATGGCAAAAAAAGTATTAGTATTGGCGGAAACGCGCGAAGGCGCTTTGCGCAACGTATCATTTGAAGCGATTGCCGCTGCGAAGCAGCTTTCAGGCGGAGGAGAAGTGGTTGCGGTT
Organism: Planococcus koreensis; assembly: GCF_004761975.1. Classification (GTDB taxonomy): domain Bacteria; phylum Bacillota; class Bacilli; order Bacillales_A; family Planococcaceae; genus Planococcus; species Planococcus koreensis. Next base: position 11,370 of record NZ_RQII01000012.1, read on the forward strand.
CTTTTGGGAGACGCAGTCAGTGATTTCGGCCAGGAATTGGTGAACTACGGCGCAGACCGCGTCGTAACAGTTGAACACCCGCATTTGAAGCATTATACATCTGACGGCTACGGCCAGGCATTCATGGCTATTGTCGAGCAGGAGAGCCCAGAAGCTTTGGTTTTCGGACATACAGCAGTCGGCAAAGACTTGTCGCCTAAAATCGCTTCTAAGCTGCAAACAGGTTTGATTTCAGATGTGACGGCAATCGAAGGCGAAGGCGATGACGCAGTATTCGTTCGCCCGATCTATTCAGGCAAAGCGTTCGAAAAAGTGAAAAATAAAGAAGGCGTTTCATTCATCACAGTACGCCCGAACAACATCACACCGCTTGCAAAAGAAGAACGTTCAGGCGACATCAGCTCATTGTCAGTAGACATCACAAACTTGCGTACGATCATCAAAAACGTTGTCCGCAAATCGACTGAAGGCGTTGACTTGTCAGAAGCCAAAGTAATCGTAGCAGGCGGCCGCGGCGTCAAGAGTGCAGACGGTTTCGCACCGTTGCAGGAACTTGCCAACCTATTGGGCGGCGCAGTCGGCGCATCCCGTGGAGCATGTGACGCGGACTATGTCGATTACTCTTTGCAAATCGGCCAAACAGGCAAAGTCGTTACACCTGACCTTTACATCGCAGCCGGAATCTCAGGCGCAATCCAGCATTTGGCGGGTATGTCCAACTCGAAAGTCATTGTTGCCATCAACAAAGATCCTGAAGCGAACATCTTCAAAGTGGCGGATTACGGCATCGTCGGCGATCTGTTCGAAGTCATCCCGATGTTGACAGAAGAATTCAAGAAAGTAATGTAATAAACCCAAGCCGCGCAGAAATGTGGGTCTTGAATAATATGAAAGGGCTATCGAGAAATTCTCGGTAGCTCTTTTTCTTTCTCTTCTGTCGGATGAATTTCGTTTTATTCAAGGGTGAATCTTCATACTGAATCATTTCTTTAGTCGAAAACCTAATAATTTTAATGACTGTATTTCAATGGTATCTCCAGATATGGAGCAAAACAGTCCGACTCCCGCGGGGCAGCGTAGCGACGTGCTGAAATCCACTCGGGCGCCAGCACGAGTTAGTTCAGCGCAAGCCCGCAGGAAAGCGGAGCTGTTTTGCGGAATATCGGCGTTCGTCTAATCAGTCAAAAAACCTTCGTTTATTCGAACAAAATTGGGGTAAATAAACAATAGGCATATAAATAGCTAGACCATTTAGCGCATGATATAATCGTTTTAGATTTTGTTTATAACCCAAGGAGGAATTATTAATGGCTATCGTTAAAGGAACAGACCAAAACTTTTCACAAGAAATCTCTGAAGGCCTAGTACTAGTAGACTTTTGGGCTGCATGGTGCGGACCTTGTAAAATGATCGCTCCAGTACTTGAAGAATTGGATGCAGATATGAACGGCAAAGTGAAAATCGTGAAAGTGGACGTGGATGAAAACCAAGGCACTGCCAGCGAATACGGCATCATGTCAATTCCAACACTTCTTTTGATGAAAGACGGACAGCCAGTAGATAAAGTTGTCGGCTTCCGCCCTAAAGAAGCATTGGCTGAATTGGTTAACCAACACGCATAATTCTTAACCGGGTCCAGAAATGGCACCCGGTTTTTTAATAGGGTGAGAATATGGCAAACACATTGATCCAGCATAAATTAGCAATTCTGCCTGACCAGCCAGGCTGTTATTTGATGAAAGACCGGCAAAATACGGTCATTTACGTCGGCAAGGCAAAAGTGTTGAAAAACCGGGTGCGTTCGTATTTCACGGGCAGCCACGATGCGAAAACACAGCGGCTCGTCGGTGAAATCGAGGATTTCGAATACATTGTCACATCCTCAGACATCGAAGCGTTGATCCTGGAATTGAATTTGATCAAAAAACACGATCCCAAATACAACATCATGCTAAAAGACGATAAATCTTATCCGTACCTGAAAATAACCGGTGAACGCCATCCGAAGCTGATCACGACGCGGCAAGTGAAAAAGGACAAAGGCAAGTATTTCGGCCCTTATCCGAATGCCTATGCGGCAAGTGAAACGAAAAAGCTATTGGACCGGCTTTATCCATTGCGGAAATGCCATACGATGCCGGACCGTGCTTGCCTGTATTATCATATGGGACAATGCTTGGCGCCGTGCATCAAACCGGTTGAAAAAGAAACTTATCAGGAAATGATCGACAGCATTACGAAATTCTTAAACGGCGGCTTCCGCGATGTCAAACAGGACCTCATTGAAAAGATGTCCGAAGCGGCTGAGAATCTGGAATTCGAACGGGCAAAAGAATACCGCGACCAGATTGCGCATATTGAAACCGTCATGGAAAAACAAAAAATGGCGATGAATGATTTCACTGACCGCGATATTTTCGGCTATGCCGTTGATAAAGGCTGGATGTGCGTCCAAGTCTTTTTTGTGCGCCAAGGCAAATTGATTGAGCGGGACGTGTCGCTGTTTCCATTGTACCGGGACCCTCAGGAAGAATTCCTGACGTTCATCGGCCAGTTCTATGAACAGCCGCATCACGTCAAGCCGAATGAAGTCTTGCTGCCGGAAGGCGTCGACGCTGAATTGATCCGTGAATGGCTGGATATCCGTGTGCTCGTACCGCAGCGCGGCAAGAAAAAGGATTTATTGCAGCTTGCGAAAACGAACGCGGAAATCGCCATCAAGGAAAAGTTCGGGCTGCTTGAACGCCAGGAAGAGCGGACAATCGGGGCTTGTGAAGAATTGGGCACGGCGTTGAACATTGCCACGCCGCTGCGCATCGAAGCTTTTGACAACTCGCATATCCAAGGCGCGGACGCTGTGTCGGCGATGATTACGTTCATTGACGGCAAACCGTCGAAGAAAGATTACCGGAAATACAAAACGCGCAATGCCTCAAAGCCGGATGATTACGCAGCGATGCGGGAGGTCATCCGCCGGCGCTATACACGCGTCCTGAAAGATGGGCTTCCTCTGCCTGACCTGATCGTCATCGATGGCGGCAAAGGGCAGATCGAATCCGCCCGTGAAATTGTGGAAGACGAACTCGGCTTATCGATACCGATTGCTGGCCTCGCCAAAGACGCGAAGCACCAAACTTCGCAGCTGCTCTACGGCGATCCAGTTGAAGCGGTGCCGCTGAAACGCACAAGTGAAGCGTTTTACTTGCTGCAGCGCATCCAGGACGAAGTCCATCGATTCGTCATTACGTTCCACCGCCAGCTGCGCGGCAAAAACTCGATCCAGTCCGCATTGGACGATTTGGAAGGAGTCGGGCCGAAGCGCAAACAGCAGCTATTGAAGCATTTCGGTTCTGTAAAGCGCATCAAAGAAGCAAGCAAGGAAGACTTGAAAGAAGCGGGCATGCCAGACAAGCTGGCGGACCAGATCCAACAGCATTTTTCGCAGCAATCATTGCCAGCTGAACAATAACGTGATATCGTAAAGACATATTTAGATCACTTGGAAAAGTGATGATAGAGGCGCGGACGCCAAAAGTAGCCATTCGGAGATTTGCAGAATCTGTGAAGAATGGGGAAAGGGGCAGCCGCCGAAGTGTACGGATTCTTGCAAATCCGTGTGCTGGTCCGGCATTTAAGAAATGCCGGGCTGTCAGAGTCAATCTCTGGAGGGCTATCTCACATGGACGTTTTTTATTCGTGCATGACGAAAGAGGTAGTTTGCCGGCAATCTGGCGAGCTGCCTTTTTTTATTGTTTAGCCGAGCTGCTGTTTCTGGCATCCCGGCATTCATGTTGAGGGCCACTTACATTATGGGAGTGGATAGAATGGAAACCGTAGTTATGAAGTTTGGCGGAACATCCGTCGCAACACCGGAAAAAATCATCGGCGTCGCGAAACGTGCGATCCGTGAAAAGGAAAAAGGTCTGCGCGTCGTCATCGTCGTGTCGGCGATGGGCAAGACCACTGATACGCTGCTCGAATTGGCAGGGGACATCTCATCCCAGCCGCCGAAGCGGGAAATGGATATGCTGCTCGCGACCGGCGAACAAGTGACGATTGCGCTGCTCGCGATGGCATTCAAAATGCTTGGCCATGAAGCACTGTCATTCACCGGCTGGCAGGCGGGGATTGAAACCGAATCCGTGCCGCGCAATGCCCGCATCGAACAAATTCACACCGAGCGCATTGAACAGGCACTGAGCGACGGGTATTTTTGTGTGGTTGCCGGGTTCCAAGGCGTCGACAAAATCGGCAATATCACGACGCTTGGCCGTGGCGGCTCCGATACAACAGCAGTAGCGCTTGCCGCTGCCTTGCGCGCCGACAAATGTGAAATCTATACCGATGTCGACGGTGTCTACACATCCGACCCGCGCTTCGTAACAGGTGCGCGCAAGCTGGAGCAGATTTCCTACGACGAAATGCTTGAGCTGGCCAATCTGGGGGCAGGCGTACTGCATCCGCGCGCGGTCGAATTTGCGAAAAACAATCATGTCCCTTTATCGGTCCGCGCAAGTTATTCGGATGAACCGGGAACAATCATACAAGAGGTGATCACTGTGGAAAAAAATCTGATTGTCAGAGGCGTGGCGTTCGAATCCGGAATCGCACGCGTGACGGTTACATATAAAAAAGCGTTCAATGGTTCACTGGCGAACATCTTTACGACATTGGCGAAGCATCATATCGATGTTGATATCATTGTCCAGAGCATTACAGATGATGCCCCGCCTTCGGTGTCATTTTCAATCAAAGAAGACAGTCTGGAGGAAACACGCCGTGTGCTCGCTGAGCGACAGGAGGAAATCGGATTCCTTGCGGCAACATATGAAGTCGGCTTATCGAAAGTTTCCATCGTCGGCTCCGGCATGGTATCCAATCCCGGGGTCGCTGCCCAAATGTTTGATATCCTTCGGTTAGAAGGCATCCCTGTGAAAATGGTCTCCACTTCGGAAATCAAGATATCCGTTGTTGTGCCCGAAGCGGACATGAAACTTTCCGCTAATGCACTCCATGACGCTTACGGATTATCCCGGTAATAAAAAGGCAAGTCCCGCTTAACTGCGGGACTTGCCTTTTTTAATGCTTCTCAGCCGGCATCTGGGATGTCTTCAGAGAAAAATGTTAGCACTTTCTGGAGATCATTCGTCTTTGCGCAGCTGACAAATTGCTGCAAAGGAGTTGGGAGGTGGCTGATGATTTTGCTATTGCTCCAGCTGAAGAGGCAGCGGTTCAATTCGCTGAGCCAAGCTGTTTTTTCTTGCTTGCTGATCATGGAAGAAGCGAACGAAACGCTCCGTCCAGTCGTGAATTCTTTTTTTAAGTATTTTGCAATCAGCAAATCTTGATGTGTTTGGTTTTTGATATGGAGTTTAATAATCCGGACCGATTGATCCAGTGTGCTGTAATAATCGTAAGGGGAAGCAGGCATGACCGAAGCATGCTCTTTATCGGAATGATTGACGACGTAATAGCAAGGGTAGTCGGCAACGATGGAGATGGTGTCAGCGAGAATATAGGCATGGACCATGAAAGGCTGATCTTCGGCAGTGCAGATGCCGACAGGAAAGCGGATTCCTTTTTCGAGGAGGAATTTTCTGCGGAACATTTTAGTAGGTCCGATGGCATCAAACACATCGGATTGAAGTGCAGTCGTTTTGGCTTGGTTGCGATTGAACATGGATTGGGCGACACCGCGGCCATTGACGCCGACGAACTTTCCAAGAACAATATCGGAACCGTTTTCTACAGCCATCCCGTACATGCGCTCGAGGGCTTCTTCCCCGAGGAAGTCGTCAGCATCGACAAAGAAAATGTATTCTCCAAGCGCTTCCGAAATGATGGTATTTCGTGGTGCACCTGGTCCGCCGGTATTAGGCTGGTGAATGGCCCGGATATTGGAGTGCTGTTTGGAATAGGAATCCAATACAGCGGCTGTGCGGTCCATGGAGCCATCATTGACAATAATGATTTCAATCTGTTCTTGGGGTATGGTCTGTTTCAGGATGGAATCAACGCAACTTTGGATATGGCGTTCGCCATTGTAAACCGGAATGCCAATCGTAATTAAAATATTTGTCATTAAATCTCTCCTTTGATGAATGCTTATTCTGGATGTGGATTAAAGTGCGGATTAACTACACTATTCTGATTCAATACTACAATTAAATAACAGATTCCGAAAGAGCCATTGTTCTTACGCTAAAAGAACGCAGGCAAGAAAAAACCTGTGCCGGAGAGCACAGGAGGTTTCAAACCTTATCGCGCAGGTCTGTTTTCAACGTGATGCGAACACCCTTTTTCTTGCCGAGCGGCTCTTCATAAGCTTCTGTCATAAAACCGTCAATATTCTGTTTTTGCTGTGCCAAAAATCCCGCTTCAAGCTTGAAGCAACGATGCTCCAGCCCAGGCGCAGCAAGGTGCAGCACGGTTTCGCCTTTAGCCGAACGCTCAAGTTTCAGCTCGCCGAAGCCGGCTTGCCTGAAAAAGTCCGGTGCCTCGTCCAGCGATGCCAGTGGGAATTTGCGGGCAAGCGATTTGCCGGCCCAGTAAAGGATATCCGGTTGGTGGCGCCCGAGAATATCAGGGATTACGTGTTCCCGTAGAACTTCCAAGCCGAATTTTCCGTTGAAATCTGTGTCTGTGACAGTCATGTTGAACCCACTTTCAATATAATAAATTAAAGGATGAAACAGTTAGTAATGAGGCAAGTTGCCTTGACGCTCCTATTGGTGCGGAGTACAATAAATATGTCATATTATTGTATCATGATGATAATAGCAGTCAATGGATGCTTTCGTAACATATCGATTGCTCTTTTTGCTGCCCATTAACGCCTAAGGGAGGTAAAATTTTGGATAATCGAGAATTTTTAATGCGCAGGCTGCACTCACTATTGGGGATCATTCCAATCGGATTGTTCTTGACGCAGCACTTAATCGTCAACCATTTTGCGACACAAGGCGTGGAAGCGTTTAACACAGCTTCCCATTTCATGGCGAGCTTGCCGTTCGTAATCTTCTTGGAGATCTTCGTTATTTATTTACCGTTGATGTACCATGCGTTCTACGGTCTATACATAGCGTTCACTTCGAAAAATAATGTGGGGCATTACAGCTACATGCGCAACACATTGTTCGTGGCACAGCGCTATACAGGAATTTTCCTGGTAATCTTCATCGCATGGCACGTGTTTGAAACGCGTTTCCAAGTCGCTATCGGCAATGCTGCTGAAGCAGACTTCAACATGATGGCCAACATCCTCGACAACCCGGCTATGCTGGTATTCTACATCTTGGGTGTATTGGCAGCGACGTTCCACTTGGCGAACGGCTTATGGTCATTCTTGGTTACTTGGGGAATCACGCAGTCTGAAAAGGCACAGAAATACTCAACGTACTTCACGTTGCTCGTATTTGTCGTCTTGTCTATTATCGGCATCAGAGCGCTATTCGCATTCGTTTAATAAAATTTCGATATTTGGTGAACTAAAAGAGGAGTGAATACCATAATGGCGAAAGGCAAACTTACTATCGTAGGAGGCGGCCTTGCCGGCTTGATGGCTGCTATTAAAGCGGCAGAAGCAGGCTCTCCCGTCGACCTATTCTCAATCGTTCCTGTAAAAAGATCTCACTCGGTTTGTGCGCAGGGCGGGATCAACGGAGCGGTAAATACAAAAGGTGAAGGGGATTCCCCGGATATTCACTTTGATGACACCGTTTACGGCGGCGATTTCCTGGCTAACCAAAAACCGGTTAAAGCGATGACAGATGCTGCACCCGAAATCATCCGTTTGCTTGACCGCATGGGCGTCATGTTCAACCGTACACCTGAAGGCCTTTTGGACTTCCGCCGTTTCGGCGGCACGATGTACCACAGAACAGCTTTCGCAGGCGCAACAACTGGCCAGCAATTGCTTTACGCTTTGGACGAGCAGGTTCGCCGCTATGAAGTGAGCGGGCTTGTCACAAAATACGAAGGTTGGGAATTCCTCGGACTGGTTCTTGATGATGCAGGCGTCAGCAAAGGGATTACAGCCCAAAACATGTCGACGATGGAAATTCGTGCGTTCCGTGCAGATGCTGTTATCATGGCAACTGGCGGTCCTGGGATCATCTTCGGCAAATCGACGAACTCTGTTATCAACACGGGATCTGCTGCTTCAATCGTTTATCAGCAGGGAGCGTATTACGCGAACGGCGAATTTATCCAAATTCACCCGACAGCAATCCCAGGCGACGATAAACTGCGCTTGATGTCAGAATCAGCGCGCGGAGAAGGCGGCCGTATCTGGACTTATAAAGACGGCAAGCCTTGGTACTTCCTTGAAGAAAAATACCCGGCATACGGGAACCTTGTGCCGCGTGATATCGCGACACGGGAAATCTTCGATGTCTGCGTAAACCAAAAGCTTGGCATCAATGGCGAAAACATGGTCTACTTGGATCTTTCTCATAAAGACCCACATGAATTGGACGTTAAGCTTGGCGGAATCATTGAAATTTACGAGAAATTCACTGGTGACGACCCACGCAAAGTGCCGATGAAAATCTTCCCGGCAGTCCATTATTCAATGGGCGGCCTATGGGTTGACGATCATCAGATGACAAGCATCCCTGGCGTTCTTGCGGCAGGCGAATGCGATTATTCCCAGCACGGTGCAAACCGTTTGGGCGCAAACTCCTTATTATCCGCTATTTATGGCGGAATGGTCGCAGGGCCATATGCAATCGAGTACATGAAAGGCTTGGACGTTTTGGCAGAAGACCTTCCTTCGGATATCTATGACAGAGCCCAAGCTGAAGAACAGCGCAAATGGGAAGAGATTCTCGCGTTGAACGGTACGGAAAATGCATATGTCCTGCATAAAGAGCTTGGCGAATGGATGACGGACAACGTAACAGTTGTGCGCTACAACGATCGCCTGCAAAAAACGGATGAAAAAATCCAGGAATTGCTGGAGCGTTTCAACCACATCAACATCACAGACACTCAGCTTTGGAGCAACCAGGGCGCAATGTTCACGCGCCAGTTGAAAAATATGCTGCATTTAGCACGGGCTATCACGATCGGAGCGCTTCTGCGCAACGAAAGCCGCGGCGCCCATTACAAACCGGAATTCCCGGAGCGTAATGATGAAGAATTCTTGAAAACGACAATGGCGAAGTTCAATGGCTACGATGCACCGATCTTCCATTACGAAGAAGTCGACTTTTCATTGATTCCACCGCGTAAACGTGACTATTCGGCGAAAGCATAGCACTTAGAAAGGAGCTAATTTTACCATGGGTGAAGCAGCAAAAACGGTTATATTTGAAATCGAACGCAGAAACTCTACGGATGAAAATTCGTATTGGGAAAAGTTCGAATTAGCATATCGTCCAAACATGAATGTCATCTCGGCATTGATGGAAATCCGACGCAACCCTGTCAACATCGAAGGGAAAACGACAACCCCGGTAACATGGGACATGAACTGTCTTGAGGAAGTTTGTGGCGCTTGTTCTATGGTCATCAATGGCAAAGCCCGCCAATCTTGTACGGCGCTTGTCGACCAATTGGAACAGCCGATTCGCCTTCAGCCGATGAAAACATTCCCTGTAGTCCGCGACTTAATCGTAGACCGCAGCCGCATGTTCGACTCGCTGAAAAAAGTCAAAGCTTGGGTGCCGATCGATGGCACGCACGATTTGGGCGAAGGCCCGCGCATGCCTGAGCGGAAACGCCAATGGGCATACGAATTATCAAAATGCATGACTTGCGGCGTATGCTTGGAAGCATGCCCGAACGTCAACGATAAATCCGACTTCATCGGACCGGCGCCGCTTTCACAAGTGCGCTTGATGAACGCCCACCCGACAGGTGCCATGAACCGTGATGAGCGTTTGAACGCAATCATGGGTGAAGGCGGCCTAGGCGGATGCGGTAACTCTCAAAACTGTGTTGAATCTTGCCCTAAAGGAATTCCTTTGACAGCTTCAATCGCAGCATTGAACCGCGACACAACAGTTCAAATGTTCCGCAACTTCTTCGGAAGCGACCATAATGTTTGATTGAATGAAAAGGAGAACCCCGCTTATGCGGGGTTTTTTTCTATCTATTTTTAGCTGTATGCCCCCAATTGAGCATTATTTGCTATACTAAGAAAATAAAGCGCAATGGGGGTCTCAATATGAAAGCGAACTACATTGAAAATCGGGATGAATGGCAGAATGGATTCGAATTTTCTGTGCCGGTGCAAGTCCGGTTTTCGGAAACCGATATGTTCGGGCACGTCAATAATACAGTGCCAATCACGTATTTTGAATTCGCCCGCATCGAATATATGAAAAGCCTCGGCCTTATGCAAAACTGGCTGGCTGACGGCGATGGGTTGATCCCGGTAGTGGCAGATATGCAAGTGGATTACGTCCAGCAGGTCTTTTTTGATGAAATGCTGTCGGTTTATGTGAAAGCGGCAAAAGTCGGCAATTCATCGGTAGACATCCATTATTGGGTGACGAATGAAGCTGGGGAGACTTGTTTTACTGGGCGGGGCATCATGGTCCAGATCTCAAAAGAGACAGGCAAAGGGCATCCTTGGACAGAAGAGCAAAAGCAATTATTTACAGCAAAGCAGTTAATTTCAACAAAAAAATAAGCGGATTCTTGCCATATCCATAAAAAACCTTCACTATAGAGAGAAGGATACTTAGCCAAGGAGTGTTGAATTCAATGAATGAAAATGCCAAACAGAATCTCCATGACCCGGAACGGGTAGCGTTTATGGAAAAAGAACTTCGTTACATTTCCGGCATCATCAAGCAAAAAGGCCGCGAAATCCTGAATTCCTATACCATTACACCGCCTCAGTTTATTGCTTTGCAATGGCTTTTTGAGCACGGAGATATGACAATCGGAGATCTTTCCAACAAGATGTACCTGGCGTTCAGCACAACGACTGACTTAGTGGACCGCATGGAAAAAAATGAACTTGTGGTACGCATCCGTGAAGAACAGGACCGCCGTGTTGTCCGCATCAAACTCTTGAAAGAGGGCGAACGGATCATTGAAGAAGTGATTAAAAAGCGCCAGGATTACTTGGAAAATGTGCTGGCGAATTTCAGCGAAGAAGAAGCTGGCCAATTTTCAATGCTTCTTGAGAAGCTCCATACAAACATGAAATAGGATAGTGGTGATTTGAACGTGAATGCGCCTATAGGTGTTATCGATTCAGGGGTAGGCGGACTGACCGTCGCCAAGGAAATCATGAAGTTATTGCCGAATGAACAGATATTTTATATTGGCGACAATGCGCGCTGCCCATACGGACCCCGTTCACTTCAAGAAGTGAAGAAGTTTACATGGCAGATGGCGCAGGCGCTGATGAAAAAGAAAATCAAGATGCTGGTGATTGCGTGCAATACCGCAACAGCTGCAGCGTTGGACTCTCTTCAGAAAAAATTGCCGATTCCCGTAATCGGCGTCATTTTTCCAGGCGCCCGCGCTGCGATCAAATCTTCTCCTGGGAAGAATATTGCGGTTCTCGGCACTCTGGGAACTGTCCAGAGCGGCGCTTACGAAAAAGCAGTGAAGTCACTCGTGTCTTCGTCGAATGTTGTTCAATTGGCGTGCCCGAGGTTTGTGCCGCTCGTAGAAAGTGATGAGTACGAAGGGGAGTTTGCCCGAAAAATGGTGGAGGAAACATTGTCCCAGCTCGAAGGGGAAGTTTTTGATACAGCTATTTTGGGCTGCACCCATTATCCGTTGCTGCAGGACTTTATCGAGGGCGTGTTCGGCAACGGTGTCAAAGTGTTGTCATCTGCAGAAGAGACAGCCAAAGACGTCGAACGCCATTTGCGCTTCAAAGGCCAACTTTCGGATCGCACCAAGCCGCCGGTCCACCACTTCTATACATCCGGATCGATTCCGATCTTCCGGTCGATTATCCAGAAATGGCTGGGCATTGAAGAACCATTCGTCCATTCGATACGTTTTCCCAAAACCTGACGGCTCACGCCGCCAGGTTTTTTTGGTCGAGCTTCCGCAAATATGGTAATCTAATGATGAAGAGTTGAGGAGGAAATATAAATGACTAGAATTGATGGCAGAAAAGCGGGCGAATTGCGTCCGGTGCAGATGGATACAGAGTACTTGATACATCCTGAAGGATCGGTCCTGATAACAGTCGGACAGACGAAAGTGATCTGTACGGCAACGATTGAGGAAAAAGTTCCGCCCTTTTTAAGAGGTCAAGGCAAAGGCTGGGTCACTGCCGAATATTCGATGCTGCCACGGGCAACCAATTCACGCAATCGCCGTGAATCATCGCAAGGCAAAGTGGGCGGACGTACAATGGAGATTCAGCGCTTAATCGGCAGAGCACTCCGCGCTGTAGTAGATTTGGAAAAGTTGGGCGAACGCACGCTGTGGATCGATTGTGATGTCATTCAGGCGGACGGCGGAACGCGCACAGCTTCTATTACCGGCGCATTCGTCGCTATGACGATGGCGATCGGCGAACTGGACTTGCCGGCTTTTCCAGTAACAGACTTCCTGGCAGCAACCAGCGTAGGCATCGATGAAGAAATCGGTGCGATTCTGGACTTGAACTATGTCGAGGATTCGACAGCAGAAGTGGATATGAACCTGGTGATGACCGGAGCTGGACATTTCGTCGAGCTGCAGGGCACTGGAGAAGAGGCGACATTCTCACGCGCACAGCTCAACGAATTGCTGGACCTTGGCGAAGCTGGCATCAGCCAATTGATTGAAATGCAAAAACAAGTACTCGGAAAGATTGCTCTCCGGGTCGGGGAAGAGGTGAATTCCAACCTATGAAACAAGTGATCATTGCAACTCAAAACTTGGGCAAGGCAAAGGATTTCGAAGCGCTGTTCCGTCCATTCGGCTATGAAGTTTTGACATTGCGCGATATCGCAGAAGACATCGACGTTGAAGAAACAGGCTCCACTTTTGAAGAAAATGCCATACTGAAAGCGGAAACGGTTGCCAAACTCCTTAATACCGCCGTTATCGCGGATGACAGCGGGCTGGAAATTGATGCACTCGGCGGCGAACCTGGCGTTTACTCGGCGCGCTATGCCGGCGGCGAGAAAAGCGACAGCGCGAACATCGACAAAGTTTTGGAGAAAATGAAAGGCATTCCGGAAGAAAAACGCCATGCGCGTTTCCGCTGTGTGCTGGCAATCGCTGTTCCTGGAAAAGAAACAAAAGTTTTCTCGGGAACTTGCGAAGGTTATATCATTGAAGAGCGCATCGGCGAAAACGGCTTCGGTTATGACCCGATTTTCTGGGTGCCATCCGAAGGGCGGACATTGGCAGAGATGCAGCCACAGGAAAAAGCGGCCATTTCCCATCGCGGCAATGCTATGAGAGAAATGCAGCAATCGTTGTCAAAGCTGCTTAACGGCTCTGAAGAATAGCAGAAAATCAATTTAATGTTTTTGCAAAATAGCATTGACTTTTAATGAAATCATTTCTATAATTAAAATTGTCTTTCGTTGGAGAATCGATTCCAAAAGAAAGCCATGTCCCAGTAGCTCAGCTGGATAGAGCAACGCCCTTCTAAGGCGTCGGTCGGGAGTTCGAATCTCTCCTGGGACGTTATAGAAATGATTACATAAGAAAACGGCAGACCCCTTTGATCCCATTTGGATCAGAGGGGTTTTCCTATAGCTGAAAAAATAATTTAAAGAACCCGGAATATTCAGAATAATAATGTTAGAATAAAAGTAAATTTATTGCCGGAAGGTGGAGATAAAATGGCTGGACCTACTTTGAAAGTATCGACAATATGGCAAAAAGATTTTCTGTTTACGATGACGACTCCCGGAGGCCATGAACTCGCAATGGATGCCCATCAGGCGACAGGCGGGGAAGGAAATGGCGTCCTGCCGATGCAGGCGCTTCTCGGAGCGCTCGCTGGCTGCGTCGGAATGGATGTGGTGGCGATCTTAAGAAGCCGCATGAATAAGATTGAACGCATTGAAATTGTCACAGAAGGCGATAAAAATGACAAGCCGCCAAAAGAATTTACGGCGATTGCCGTAACTTTCCTGGTAGATGGCGAAGTGGAGCCAGAGCGGGTGTGGCACGCAATCCGGACGAGTGCTGACAAATATTGCCCCGTTGCCCATTCAATCATGCCGGCTTTGGCCTATAAGCTGATTTTAAATGGTGAAGATGTGGAGGAGCTTTAACATTAAATGGCGAAAATGTGAAGCAACATGAAAATAAACGCTTTTAAAACATGAACCAGAGTTCATGTTTTTCGTGTAAGCGTGTTATTCTATGTACTAGAGGTGACGAAATGCCGAACGAAAATTTGGTCGGAGATTTTCCGACGTTTCCGAAACAACAACGATCAAAGTTAAAAAGAGAGGCATTGATTGAAAGTGCCAAATCCCTCTTTATCGAAAAGGGCTACGAACACACGACGGCAAAAGAGATTGCCGCACGGGCCCATGTTGCCACCGGCACATTTTACCGGTATTTCTCAGACAAGCGGCAATTATTGATGTCGCTCATCGAAAATCAGCTCGAAGACATCATGCCGCTTGATCTCGAGTGGAAAAGTGGCGATCCCGAAAAGCTGTTAGCTGGGCGCCTTGAAATGCATTACCATAAAATGAATGAATCGAATTTAGGGAAATTGATGCCGGAGCTGCTGATCCGCGATGCCGAATTGGCCGCAGTGGTCAAAGATGCAAAAGTGCATATGCAGAAAAAAGTGCTGCAGCATCTTGAAAAGCTTCAGCGAAAAGGGCTCATGTGGCCGGATATTGATATTGGAACGTTGACATGGTGCCTGCAGTCGCTGCTCGAAAAATTACAAGTCCGCAATAGTGAGGGCTTGGATGTGGATTATCAGCAGTTTGCAAAAGTGTTTTGCCGTACGCTGTTCCCCCCGGAGATCATCAAACAGATGAAGGAAGGTACATTGAATGAAAGGAATGTGACACGATGAAAGCGAAATTATTTACTGCGACGAGCAATACCTCCTGCCGGAAAGCGATTGCATGGCTCAATGAATACAATATCCCTTACACTGAAAAAAACATCTCGGTTACGCCGATCACCGTCGAAGAGATCCAGGAGATCTTGTCGCTGACGGATGAAGGCACGGAAGAGATCATCTCCAAAAAAGCCTACGCCATCAAAAAACTGAAAGTCGACCTCGATACTTTGTCTATGCCGGAACTGTATGAAGTCATCCAAGGAAACCCGGGGATTTTGCGTTTGCCAATCCTCCATGATGGCAAAAAACTGCAGGTTGGATACAATGATGACGAAATCCGCCAATTCCTGCCGCGCTGGTTCCGCATCAGCCAATTCCAAAAGCTAAAAGCGATTCCCCATTGAGTTAGGATCAGCGAGTCCGAACGGCTGAGGTTTTATTTTCTTGCAAAAACCCGTTATGGTATTATAAATAGTACAAATGGGGTGTTAAAATGCGGAAAAAGTACAGGGAGCTGAAACGGAAAGGCAATGTCATTGTTTTTCCGAACACGGTACAAGTGCTGCTGACAGAAGGCATGAACCTGTTGAAAGACGAAAAATATGTCAGTGCACGCGATAAGCTGTACCAAGTGCTTTCTTACGAGCCTGAACATCCGGGAGCGCTCGGTGCATATGCTTATTGTTTATTTGAGCTTGGCGTATACGAGGAAGCGCTTGAAGTATGCAAGGAACTCTTGAAAGTAGGGCCTGTGCATTATCTGGAAACAATGGAATTATACATAAGCATTTTAATGCAAGTCCGTGAGTTTGCCGAAGCGGAGCGAATGATTGAAGCGCTGATCGAAGAAAAGGTTTTGCCTGAAGAACGGCTGGAGCAATTCCAGCAATTGCGCGAGCTGAACGAACGTATTGCTTCGAACTCCGCGCCAGCCAAAATCGATCCGACGCTTTATGCGGCAGCGAATTTTGTGGCGCTGCCGCCTGCAGAACAGGAGCGGCGCATACTCGAACTGCCCACTGGCTCGTTAGAAGTGATGAAAGGCAGTATGGTGGAACTGGTCCAGCATCCGGAGACGGACTTGCTGGCGAAAACATACATATTATTCAAACTGCATCAAGAAAAAATAGATGCTGAGGTCCGCCTTAGCAAGTTCGGCTTTGAAGGAACGTATTCGATCCGGCAATTGCCCGATCCTGCAAATGACAGCAAGCTTGTTGCGGTCAAAGAAGTTCTGCAAGACGCCATGCAGAAAGATCCGACACGGCTGGACATGGCGCTCGAGCTGTTCGACCGTCATGTGTTTTTGTTTTATCCGTTCATGTGGGAGGGCTATAGCGCTGAACAAGTGGCATTCGCATACAAGGGATATTTGGATGGGCTTTTTTCAGAAGAAGCCGGGGAATCTGTGGATCCTGAGCTCCTGACGCTCATTTTTCACGCCGAACAATGGTTTGAGCTGCGCAACGGGTAGAAATAGTTGAACATGGCGCTATGTGTGATATAATATGGAAGTTGTCAAAAATCGTATAAACGTAATATGACTTTGTAGAAAATGTTTGGAGGGCTTATAAAATGTCAGCAAAATGGGAAAAACAAGAAGGAAACACAGGAATTCTTACAATTGAAGTGCCTGCGGAGCAAGTAAACGCAGGATTGGACAAAGCGTTCAAGAAAGTCGTAAAAGAAATTAACGTACCAGGCTTCCGTAAAGGGAAAATGCCGCGCCAAATGTTCGAACAGCGTTTTGGTACAGAATCACTTTATCAGGATGCTTTGGATTTCATTTTGCCGGACGCTTACGCTAACGCAGTGGAAGAAGCAGGCATCAACCCTGTAGACCGTCCTGAAATCGACATCGAAACAATGGAGAAAAACAAACCGCTAGTATTCACAGCTAAAGTGACGGTTAAACCGGAAGTTCAGCTTGGCGAATACAAAGGCCTTGAAGTTTCCCAACAGGATGCTGAAGTGACTGACGAAGAGATCGAAAACCAATTGAAAGAAAACCAAGAGCGTTTCGCTGAACTTGCTGTCAAAGAAGATGAAGCAATCGTTGAAGGCGATACTGCTGTTATCAACTTTGAAGGATTTGTTGATGGAGAAGCATTCGAAGGCGGCCAAGGAGAAGATTATTCTCTTGAAATCGGTTCGAACTCATTCATCCCAGGTTTTGAATCACAGTTGATCGGTGCTAAAACAGGCGAAGAAAAAGATGTTGAAGTTACTTTCCCTGAAGAATACCATGCTGCTGAACTTGCAGGAAAAGCTGCAACTTTCAAAGTGAAGATCAACGAAGTGAAATCGAAAGAACTTCCAGAACTTAACGACGAGTTCGCAAAAGAAATCGATCCTGAAGTAGAAGGGTTGGATGCATTGCGCGCGAAAATGAAAGAAACTTTAGCGGCTGAGAAAAAAGCCAATGCTGATGCACAGTTGCGCGATGAGTTAGTGCAAAAAGCTGCTGAAAACGCGACAATCGACATCCCTGAAGCAATGGTCGTTTCTGAAACTGACCGCATGATGAGCGATTTCGAACAGCGCTTGACACAGCAAGGCATGAACCTTGAACTTTACTTCCAGTTCTCTGGACAGGACGAGGCTGCACTTCGCGAACAAATGAAAACCGACGCAGAAACACGCGTACGCGTATCATTGGTTCTAGAAGCGATTGCTGCTGCAGAAAACATGGAAGTGTCTTCTGACGACATCAATGCTGAACTTGAGAAGATGTCTTCCCAGTTCAACATGGATACTGAACAAATCAAAACTGCACTTGGCGGCACTGAGATGCTTGAAAACGACATCCGCATGCAGAACACTGTTGAATTCCTAGTGGAAAACGCTAAAATTACAACTGATGTTGCAGACGCTCCAAGCGCTGAATAATTATCACATAAGCAAGGCTTAAAACAAGGCGCGGCAATCGCGCCTTGTTTTACTCTACATAGAACAACGCAAGTAAGCACCGCGTTACATAAGAGCGTACTTTTTGTAGTAATTCTAATTAGTTGCTACAATGAGCATAATCTTGTAAGATAATGGCTTGAATAGGGGTGGATACATTGTTCAAATTCAATGACGAAAAAGATCATTTAAAATGTTCTTTCTGCGGAAAACCGCAAGAACAGGTACGTAAACTGGTCGCAGGACCAGGTGTATATATTTGCGACGAATGTATCGAGCTTTGTACGGAAATCGTAGAAGAAGAGCTAGGTACTGAAGAAGCAGTCGAGTTCAAAGAGGTCCCGAAACCAAGAGAGATCATGGACATTCTCGGCGGCTACGTAATCGGACAGGACAAAGCGAAAAAATCGCTTGCTGTTGCTGTTTACAACCATTACAAACGCGTCAATTCCCAGAGCAAAATCGATGATGTGGAATTGTCTAAATCGAATATCGTTTTGATCGGACCAACTGGCAGCGGGAAAACCTTGCTGGCACAAACTTTGGCCCGCATCTTGAACGTGCCTTTCGCCATTGCAGATGCGACTTCATTGACTGAAGCCGGTTATGTAGGCGAAGACGTTGAAAACATTTTGCTGAAATTGATCCAAGCAGCGGACTACGATGTGGAACGCGCTGAAAAAGGCATCATCTACATCGATGAAATCGATAAAGTGGCCCGCAAATCCGAGAACCCATCGATTACACGCGATGTTTCAGGTGAAGGCGTTCAGCAAGCTTTGCTGAAAATCCTAGAAGGAACAACTGCAAGCGTGCCGCCGCAGGGAGGCCGCAAGCATCCTCACCAGGAATTCATCCAGATCGATACGACGAACGTATTGTTCATCGTTGGCGGAGCATTCGATGGCGTCGAACAAATCATCAAACGCCGCCTTGGCAGCAAAGTCATCGGTTTCGGTGCAGATCCGAACAAAGAAGAATTGGATGATAAATCATTGCTTAGCCAATTGATTCCGGAAGATTTGCTGAAATTCGGCCTTATCCCTGAGTTCATCGGGCGTTTGCCGGTATTGGCGAGCCTTGAGCAATTGGACGAAGGCGCATTGGTTCAGATTTTGACTGAACCGAAAAATGCATTGATCAAGCAATATCAGAAAATGATGGAACTGGATGGCGTGGAATTGACATTCGAACCGGACGCTTTGGTGGAAATTGCGAAATTGGCAATTGAACGCAAAACCGGTGCACGCGGACTCCGCTCAATCATCGAAAATACAATGCTTGATGTGATGTTCGACTTGCCTTCACGCGAAGACATCGTGGAATGTGTCATTACAAAAGAAACGATCACTGAAAAAGCACAGCCAAAACTCATTTTAGAAGATGGCTCTGAATTTAAAGAAGGCAATAACGAAAAAACATCCGCATAATCCGGCATGACAGCTGGATATAAGTGAAACTTCAATCAGTGGGGAGTTTAACCCCCTGTTAGTTGGTGGACCAATCGGACTTTAGCGGCCAATTGATCTTCCGCGCAAGCTGGATCACTTGCCCGTAAAAGTTGGGTGGCAAAGGATGATACGGGCTGACTCTGATCGTGCGTTTTCGCGCGTTCGGGGGAAGGCCCGTTTTTTAATGGCCGGTTTGCAATGGAGGAAATGTTCCTCACTTTTTTAATTGAAATACAAGTTAAAATCAAGCTAGCGGTGTCAACCAGTTTTAAAATTCAACCCGGAGGTGGGTATTCCAATGGCTAAGAGAAAAACAAGCAAGAGCGTGCCTTTATTGCCGCTGCGGGGACTATTGGTCTTTCCGACAATGGTGCTGCATATTGATGTCGGCCGTGAACGGTCAGTGGCGGCGCTCGAACAGGCAATGCTGGAAGACAGCATCGTTTTCCTTGTGACGCAGACAGAAGTGGGCAACGAACAGCCCGGAAAAGATGATTTGTATAAGGTAGGAACCTTGGCGAAAGTCAAGCAGATGCTGAAACTGCCGAACGGCACAATCCGTGTGCTGGTCGAAGGGCTCGAGCGCGGAAAGTGGAAAAATTACAATGAAGGCGATGCGTATACTGCTGTTGATGTGTCTTCTTATCCGGATGAAGAAGAAAAAACAGCGGAACAAGACGCATTGATGCGTTTATTGCTCGAGCATTTCGAGAAATACGTCAAAGCTTCGAAAAAAGTGACAACAGAAACGTATAATACTGTTGCCGATATCGAAGAACCAGGCCGTTTGGCAGATATGGTTGCTTCCCATTTGCCGTTCAAGCTGTCTGAAAAGCAGGAAGTGCTGGAGCTGTTCGATGTGGAAAAACGCCTCGAAACGCTGATTCGCCGCCTCCACAATGAACAGGAAGTCATTGATTTGGAAAAACGCATCAGCCAGCGCGTCAAGAAATCGATGGAGCAGACGCAGAAAGAATTCTATTTGCGTGAGCAGATGAAAGCAATTCAGTCTGAGCTTGGTGACAAAGACGGCAAGTCGGGCGAAATCGTCGACTTGAAAAAGCGCATCGAAGAAGCCGGCATGCCGGAAGGAACATTGAAAGTTGCGCTTAAAGAGCTGGACCGCTACGAAAAATTGCCTTCCGCTGCAGCGGAAAGCGGCATCATCCGCAATTACATTGAATGGCTTGTGACGATTCCATGGTCGGAATCTACTGAAGACCGGCTCGACATCAAACACGCGGAAGACGTTCTCGACCGCGACCATGATGGTTTGGAGACCGTAAAAGAACGCGTCCTTGAATATTTGGCTGTGCGCCAGATGACGCATTCGCTTCGTGGACCGATTCTTTGCCTCGTCGGGCCTCCTGGCGTCGGGAAAACTTCGCTCGCCAAATCGATTGCAGAATCGCTGGACCGCAAATTCGTCCGCATCTCGCTTGGCGGCGTGCGCGACGAATCGGAAATCCGCGGCCATCGCCGTACGTACGTGGGAGCGATGCCAGGACGCATCATCCAAGGGATGAAAAAGGCAGGAACCGTTAATCCGGTATTCCTGTTGGATGAAATCGATAAGATGTCATCCGATTTCCGTGGCGATCCGTCTTCGGCAATGCTTGAAGTATTGGACCCGGAACAGAACAATTCGTTCAGCGACCATTATATAGAAGAAACCTACGATTTATCGAATGTCCTTTTCATTGCGACTGCAAATGACCTGAGCTCGATCCCAGGGCCTTTGCGCGACCGGATGGAAGTCATTTCAATCGCAGGCTATACGGAAGCTGAAAAAGGGATGATCGCTAAAAACCACTTGGCTCCGAAGCAATTGAAAGAGCACGGGTTGACGGATGAGCAGCTGCATTTTACAGACGAAGGACTCCTGAACATCGTGCGCTATTACACGCGTGAAGCGGGTGTCCGCGGCTTGGAACGCCAAATTGCCTCCATCTGCCGCAAAGTGACGAAAGAAATCGTTTCAGGCGAGAAAGCGAAAGTCGAAGTGGATGCGCCGAAAGTCGAGAAATACCTCGGCAAGCGCAAATTCCGCTACGGCATGGCTGAAACGGAAAACCAAGTCGGCGTCGCTACCGGACTTGCCTACACGGCAGTCGGTGGTGATACGCTGCAGATCGAGGTTTCATTATCACCCGGCAAAGGAAAGCTTCAGCTGACCGGTAAACTGGGCGACGTGATGAAGGAATCCGCTCAGACAGCGTTGTCATTTGTGCGCTCGAAAGCTGAAGAGCTCGGCATCGATCCGATGTTCTATGAAACGCAGGATATCCACATCCACGTTCCGGAAGGCGCCGTGCCAAAAGACGGCCCATCCGCAGGCATCACCATTGCAACCGCGCTGGTGTCCGCTTTGACCAAACGGCCGATCCGCCGTGAAGTCGGCATGACGGGCGAAATCACGCTGCGCGGACGGGTTCTGCCGATTGGCGGAGTGAAAGAGAAAACATTGAGTGCGCACCGCGCCGGATTGAAAACGATCATCTTGCCGTTGGACAACGAGCGGGACATCGAGGACATTCCGGAAAGCGTCCGCCAGGAATTGACGTTCAAACTCGTTTCCCAGGCTGACGAAGCACTTGAAATCGCATTAGAAGGAGTAAGTGAATGATTGTCCATAACGTAGAACTTGTAATCAGCGCCGTCCGCCCGGACCAATATCCGGAAGACGGCTTGCCGGAATTCGCCTTAGCCGGCCGCTCGAATGTCGGTAAATCGTCTTTCATCAATAAAATGATCGGGCGCAAAAGCATGGCCCGCATTTCTTCAAAACCCGGGAAAACGCAGACGCTGAATTTTTATAAAATAGAAGAACAGCTTTTCTATGTCGACGTACCGGGCTATGGCTACGCAAAAGTGTCGAAGACGGAACGTGAAGCATGGGGCAAGATGATTGAGCGCTATATCACAGACCGTGAACAGCTGAAAGCGGTCATTCAGATCGTCGACTTGCGCCACGCGCCGAGCCGCGACGATGTTGCGATGTATGACTTCATGAAGCATTACGGCATTCCGTGCATCATCATTGCCACCAAAGCCGATAAGATCCCGAAAGGCAAATGGGACAAGCACAAGAAAATCGTCCGCGAAACACTCGAGATGGACAAGCGCGATCCATTGATCGTCTTCTCCTCTGAAACCGGGCTTGGCAAAGACGCCGCTTGGCAAGAAATCGAAAAAAGAATGTAAGAAATGGAAAAGCGCAGCTAAGGCTGTGCTTTTTTTGATATAATGGAAAGAAAATCCAAGGAGTTTGATTATGGCTGAGATGAAGCATTGTCCATTCTGCAACCCGCATGAAGATGAACACCAGAAAATCGTGCTCGAAAACGCCAGCTGTTATTTTCTGCAGCATAACTTCGAGCAAGATGTCCTCGAAGGCAGCGGCGTCATCGTACCGAAAGCACACCGCGTCGATACATTCGAGCTGACGCCGGAAGAATGGCGGGATACATACGACTTGCTGCACGAAGCGAAAACATTCCTTGACGCCAAATACACACCGGATGGCTATACGCTCGGCTGGAACGTTGGCGCGGCTTCCAACCAGTCGATCCTCCACAGCCATTTCCACATCCTGCCGCGCTATAACGACGAGCCGCACGCCGGCAAAGGATTGCGCCACTGGCTCAAGCAGCCGGACAATAAACGACCTAAAACGCGCAGCTGAGCTGGCGCGTTTTTTTGTGGGGAAAAGAGGTTTCTGCAAGTGAATTGGAGTTTGCCGCAAGTGAATATCTCCTTGCTGCAAGTAAAACTAGAATGCTGCAAGTAAATCAGGATTCTGCAAACAAATCGGCGGAATCTGCAAACAAATCGCATATTCTGCAAACAAACTAACGGATTCTGCAAACAAATCATTTATTCTACAAACAAACCGCATTTTCCATAAACAACCTCCTGGCCCGTTCATGATTTGCCACAAGCCAAACCCGAAGTTCTCGCACTATTTCGACTAAGAGCGTTATGCTTGTTGAGGCACCAGGGCTTTGTTAAACTTACTTTATAATGAATATAAATAAACATCAGTTTTCATGTCTTGTTCACATTTGTGAAAGATTATAAAACTTTAGTAGTGGTATACTTAATTTATAGGAAATATTGAACGTGAAAGGTGTTTTGAACCCATGCATACTTTAGTGGTCGGGGTGAACTATCGTACTGCACCTTTGGAAATCCGTGAAAAGCTCTCGTTTATCGAGGGGGATCTTCCACAAGCGATGCAGGCGTTAAAAAACCAGAAAAGCATATTGGAAAACGTCATCGTTTCTACGTGCAACCGGACGGAGATTTACGCGGTGGTGGACCAGCTTCACACAGGGCGCTATTATGTGAAGCAATTTCTTGCGGACTATTTCGGATTGTCGCAAGAAGAGTTCTCACAGTATTTATTCGTCCATGAAAAAGACGAAGCGGTAGACCATTTGTTCCGCGTAACAGCCGGCATCGATTCGATGGTCCTTGGGGAGACGCAGATTCTCGGACAAGTGAGATCAAGCTTCCTCGCAGGGCAGGAATTCGGCACGACCGGAACGGTTTTCAATCAATTGTTCAAACAAGCGGTGACGCTAGCGAAACGGGCGCATTCGGAAACAGCGATCGGCGAGAATGCCGTATCGGTTTCTTATGCGGCTGTGGAACTTGGCAAGAAGATTTTCGGCACGCTTAAAAACAAGCATGTCGTCATCTTGGGCGCGGGTAAAATGGGCGAGCTGGCGATCAAGAATCTGCAAGGCAGCGGCGCTGATAAAGTGACGGTCATCAACCGCACACTTGAAAAAGCGGAAACACTTGCGGAAAAATTCAACGGCAACGCGAAGCCGATGACGCAATTGCAATGCGCATTGCTTGAAGCGGACATCTTGATTTCTTCAACGGGTGCGACTGATTACGTCATCGATTTCCAATTGATGGAGTTTGTCGATAAATTGCGCAAAGGCAAACCGTTGTTCATGGTGGATATTGCGGTTCCGCGCGATATCGATCCACGAATCGCCGATTTGCCGAATGTGTTTTTATACGATATCGATGATATGCAAGGCATTGTGGAAGCGAATCTGGCAGAACGCGAACGCGCAGCACGCCAAATCGTCACGATGGTTGAAACGGAAACGTCTCAGTTCAACGATTGGCTGACGACGCTCGGCGTGGTTCCAGTCATTTCGGCTTTGCGCCAAAAAGCGTTGACGATCCAAGCGGAGACAATGTCCAGCATTGAAAACAAAATGCCTGATTTGACCGACCGTGAAAAGAAAATATTGAACAAACACACGAAATCGATCATCAATCAATTGCTGAAAGAGCCGATCCTTCAAGCGAAGGAAATGGCCGGTGCGCCTAAATCGCGTGAGCAGCTGGAATTGTTCCAGCAGATCTTCGGCATTGAAGATGAAGTGGAGATTGAAATAGAGAAACAGACAAACGCTGCAAGAACCAAAGCTGATAAAGCACAAGAACAGCAGAAACAAGAAACTCCCGGATATTCATTTTAAGCTTTCTTAAAGAGGCGTTCACGGATCTATATGTTAAAATGTAGATGCGGAACGCCTTTAATTATGGAAACGAAGGGGAATAGGATGGCTGATATAACAATGGCAAGGCTGCACGAAGCTATGGTTATTCTATATGCTGTCAGCCTTGTCTTTTATTTTTTCGATTATTTATATAAGGAAAAGCGGGCGAGCCGCATTGCGATGACGCTGCTTGGCGTCGTTTGGCTGCTGCAGACCGTCTTTTTATCGTTGTACATTATAGAGACGCAGCGATTTCCAATATTAACGCTGTTTGAAGGTATTTATTTCTATGCTTGGCTGTTGGTGACGCTGTCGCTCGTCTTGCGGATATTCTACCGCTTCGATTTTGCGGTGTTTTTCATCAATATCATCGGATTCATCTTCATGACGATCCATACATTCGCCCCGGTGCAGATTGAACGCTCGCCGGTCGGGGAAGCCTTAGTGTCGGAATTATTATTGATCCACATCACGTTTGCGATTTTATCGTATGTCGCGTTTTCGCTGTCGTTCGTTTTCTCAGCATTGCATATGGTGTTGTATAGGCTGCTGAAAAAGAAGAAGTGGACAAAGCAATGGAGCAATTTGCCGTCGCTCGGCCAGACCGAACAGGGCATGACGATTTCAATCCTTGCGGGCATCTCGCTATTATTCGTGTCGCTCGTGCTCGGGCTGCAATGGGCGTATATCTCGCTTGAGCAGTTTTCGCTTTTGGACGTGAAAATCATCGGCTCATTCATCCTGCTGATTGTCTACAGCATTTTGCTGTACCGCCACCGCAAAGGGGCACTCAACGGCAGCTCGTATGCGATGGCCCATATCTACGCATTCTTATTGCTGCTGGTTAATTTTTTCCTCGGCAGCCGTTTATCTGAATTTCATTTTTGGTACTAGAAAGGTAGGATTCATTTGAGAAAAATCATTGTAGGTTCAAGAAGAAGCAAGCTGGCGTTGACACAAACCAACCAGTTTATCGATAAAATGAAAGCGGCCGGCGCGCCATTCGAATTCGAAGTCAAAGAAATCGTCACAAAAGGCGACCGGATTGTCGATGTCATGCTGTCAAAAGTTGGCGGCAAAGGCTTATTCGTCAAAGAAATCGAACAAGCGCTTTTCGATAAGGAAATCGATTTTGCTGTCCACAGCATGAAAGATATGCCATCCGTGCTGCCGGAAGGGCTTGCAATCGGATGCATCCCTGAACGCGAAGACCCGCGCGATGCGTTTATCGCCAATAACCACGTGAAATTCATGGACTTGCCAGTCGGAGCGGTTGTCGGCACAAGCAGCTTGCGCCGCAGTTCGCAATTATTATTGCTGCGCCCGGACATCGACATCCAGTGGATCCGCGGAAACATCGACACACGTTTGGAAAAACTGAAGTCGGGTGATTTCGATGCCATCATTCTTGCAGCTGCAGGATTGAAGCGCATGGGCTGGAAAGATGAAATCGTGACGGAATTCCTTGAAATCGACCAATGCCTACCAGCAATCGGCCAAGGCGCGCTTGCGATCGAATGTCGCGAGGAAGACACAGAATTGCTTGCGGAACTGGCGAAAGTCAACGACGAACATACAGCATTAGCAGTCAACGCTGAGCGCCAATTCCTACGGGACATGGACGGCAGCTGCCAAGTGCCGATTGCCGGCTACGCGACAGTCCAAAATGGCGAAGTGTCGTTCACAGGCTTGATTTCTTCTCCGGATGCCGAGCAGGTATTCAAAGAATCAGCTGTCCACAGCGACCCGATCGCAGCAGGCAAAGATGTTGCTGCGCGCATCAGTGCACAAGGCGGCTACGACTTGATCCAAAAAGTAAAAGCTGAGAGCAATGTCTGAGAAATTGCCGCTGACAGGCGAAACCATCATTTTCACCGGATCAAAAGAGCCGGAAGGGGCTATGGCCCTGACAGCGTCTTTGGGCGGTGAGGCAATTTATTTGCCGCTCATAGAAACATCCGTCCGGCAGTCACAACTGCCGGATTTCGACTGTTACGGCTGGTTGATTTTCACGAGCGCCAATAGCGCGGATGCGTTCGGCCAGCTGCACATCCGGACTAACGCGAAAATCGCCGCTGTCGGCGAAAAGACAGCTGACAAACTGGCGCAATATGGCTACGAAACCCATTTTATGCCGAGCGTCTACAGTGCGGACGTTTTCGTGCAGGAATTCCCGGCAGTGGCAGGCGACGCGAAATGCCTGTTTATCAAAGGATCGCTTGCGAAAAACACCATCGCATCGATGCCGCTGCAAGTGGATGAATGGATTATTTACGAAACGGCGCTTAAAATAGAGAATGCACGGGAATTATGCCGCATGAGCGGAGTCATCGTTGTATTTGCGAGCCCGTCCGCTGTCAGAGCCTACGCGGAAGCTGGGGGCGATTTCACCGCTATCCGCACCGCCGCAATCGGCCATGTCACGGAAGGGGCCCTCATCTCGCATGGCGGCCGCGCCGACTATATTCCTAAAAAATATACTTACACCGATCTTGTCAATGAAATCGCGAAAGGAAGTTGTACACATGACTGAATTGAAATTCAACCGCCACCGCCGTTTGCGCGGATCTGCAAATTTGCGCGCAATGGTGCGTGAAACAAGCGTCAAAAAAGAGGACTTTATCTATCCGATCTTCGTCGTAGAAGGCGAAAACGTCAAATCAGAGATTTCATCGATGCCAGGCGTCTACCATTTCTCATTGGATACGCTAGGAGCAGAGCTTGATGAAGTGGTTTCACTCGGCATCCCGTCGGTCATCTTGTTCGGCGTGCCGAACGAAAAAGATGCTGTCGGTTCACAGGCGTACCATGACCATGCCATCACACAGGAAGCGATCCGTTTTGCGAAACAACGCCATCCTGAATTGGTGGTCATTGCGGATACATGCTTATGCCAGTATACGGACCACGGACATTGCGGCGTCATCGAAGACGGCGTTATCCTGAACGACGAAACATTGGATTTACTGGCGCGCACAGCGGTGTCGCAGGCGAAAGCCGGAGCGGACATTATTGCACCATCGAATATGATGGATGGTTTTGTCGCAGCGATCCGCTACGGTCTCGACGAAGCCGGATTTGAAAACACTCCGATCATGTCTTACGGGGTGAAATATTCTTCCGCTTATTACGGGCCGTTCCGTGAAGCTGCACACTCAACACCGCAATTCGGCGACCGCAAAACCTATCAGATGGACCCGGCGAACCGTTTGGAAGCATTGCGCGAAGCCGCATCCGATGTTGAAGAAGGTGCGGATTTCATGATCGTCAAACCGGCATTGTCGTATTTGGACATCATCCGTGAAGTACGCGACAATTTCGATTTGCCGATCGTCGCTTATAACGTCAGCGGCGAATACGCCATGGTCAAAGCAGCTGCATTGAACGGCTGGGTCGACGAAGAGAAAATCGTTTTGGAAACTTTATTGAGCATGAAACGCGCGGGGGCGGACATCATCATGACCTACCACGCAAAAGACGCAGCACGCTGGCTGGAGGGAAAATAAATGACATACGAAAAATCGATTGCAGCATTCACTGAAGCGAAAAAAGTTATGCCGGGCGGCGTCAACAGCCCGGTGCGCGCATTCAAATCGGTCAACATGGATCCGATTTTCATGGCATCCGGCAAAGGCGCAACGATCACGGACATCGACGGCAACACGTATATCGACTATGTGCTGTCATGGGGGCCTCTGATTTTAGGGCATGCCCATCCGGAAGTTGTCGCAGCAATCCAGAAAACGGCGGAGTCCGGCACAAGCTTCGGCGCGCCGACTTTGCTCGAAACTGAATTGGCGGAACTTGTCATCAAGCGCGTGCCATCAATCGAAATGGTGCGCATGGTATCATCCGGTACGGAAGCGACAATGAGTGCATTGCGCGTTGCCCGCGGCTATACCGGCCGCAGCAAAATCTTGAAATTCGAAGGCTGCTACCACGGCCACGCCGACAGCTTGCTTATCAAAGCGGGTTCAGGCGTCGCGACGCTGGGCTTGCCTGATTCACCGGGTGTTCCCGACTCTGTAGCGAAAAACACCATCACGGTGCCTTATAACGACTTGGAAAGCATCCGTTTGGCGTTCCAGGAATTCGGCGACGACATCGCAGCGGTCATCGTTGAACCGGTTGCCGGCAATATGGGCGTCGTGCCGCCGAACCCTGGCTTCCTGCAGGAACTCCGCAATTTGACGACGGAAAACGGCACTGTGCTCATCTTTGATGAAGTCATGACCGGTTTCCGCGTCGGCTATCATTGCGCGCAAGGCTATTACGGCGTCACGCCGGACATGACATGCCTCGGCAAAGTCATCGGCGGCGGCTTGCCAGTCGGCGCATTCGGCGGCAAGCGTGAAATCATGCAGCAAGTTGCACCGAGCGGTTCGATTTACCAGGCGGGCACCTTGTCCGGCAATCCGCTTGCGATGACGGCTGGCTTGGAGACTTTATCGCGCCTGGATGAAAGCTCGTACGACACGTTCATCGAACGCGGCGACCAGCTTGAAGCCGGCTTCCGTGCTGCAGCTGAGAAATACAACATCCCGCACACAGTCAACCGTGCCGGCTCGATGATCGGTTTCTTCTTCACCAACGAACCCGTCGTCGACTTCGCAACAGCGAAAACGTCCGACACTGATTTGTTCGCCGATTATTACCGCTTGATGGCGGAAGAAGGCATTTACTTGCCGCCTTCCCAATTCGAGGGTATGTTCTTGTCGACAGCCCATACCGAAGAACAGATCGCTAAAACCGTTGAAGCGTTCCACACGGTCTTTGCAAAACTCGCACGCTAAATAAAATCTTCAGCTCGGCCGCAGAATTTGCGGCCGGGCTTTTTTCTTGCGGATGAGGCAACAAATAAATCCTTCAACGAAGATTTTCCGGCATTCGCGAGATTTCCCGCTCTTTTTCCTGTACGATAGAACAAAGAACTCCTTCGGGATACGAAAGGTGGTAGGGCATGACGGTTTTCTTGAGGACAGCGCTAATCGCTGTTGCAGCAGGCTTTTTATTCGAAACGATCGGCATGTTCCTGCCGTGGCTGCTCGGGCCGATGATTGCGATGCTGCTTGTCAGCCAATTTACGAAAATGGAGCTTTATTGGCCGAAAACGCTGCGGACGGCTGGGCTTGTCATGCTCGGCGTCCAGATCGGAGCATCGTTCACACGCGATGCGGTGTTCCTGATGTGGCTCGATTTGCCTTATATGGCGTTCATGACGGTATCGGTTGTCGGCTTGTCAATCGTTCTAGGGCTGCTGTTCAAAAGAATGGTGGATGAATCCTTGGCGACGAGCCTTCTTGGGTCGATTCCTGGCGGGCTCGCGCAGATGGTCGTCATCGCGGAAGAAGTGAAATCGGCAAACATCACCGTCGTCACGATGATGCAGACGATCCGCATTTTCATGGTCGTCACGATTGTTCCATTTTTTACGGTATTCCTGACCGGCCGGGAAGAAGGGGAAATGGGCGAGCGCGTTTTCACGTTCGCGCCGCTCGCATTTCTCGCAGCACTTGCTGTCGGAGGGACCCTTTATCTCGGCATGAAGCGTATTGGCTTCCCGGCAGCGGAACTGCTTGCACCGATTCTCACGATGGCGATTGTCCAGACGGTGACAGGCGAGCTGCTTGTCGACTTGCCGTACTGGCTGATTGCGCTTGCGCAGGTATGCATCGGCGCCGGGCTCGGCTTGCAGATGGAGCGCATTGGCGACAAACTGACCTTCCGCTTAGGGGCAGCCATCGTTTTGAACAATGTACTCCTCATCAGTTTCACTGCATTTATTGCGTACATACTCGCGAAACTCTTGCCGGATTATATCTTCCTGGATTTCTTTCTGAGTGCGGCTCCGGGCGGCATCGCGGAAATGGCGATCACGGCGCTCGCGACCGGCGGCGATGTGGCGCTGATCACGAGCTTCCAATTGTTCCGCCTGTTTTTTATTCTGCTGATTGCGTCGCCGATTGTGACGATCATCGTAAAAAAACTTGACGCTAAAAGCGGAAATTGAGTACAATAGAATCAATTAGATAGTCAATGCGTTGATGAGGATAGTAGAATGTGCGTGCATGTCAGAGAGGAAGCCGTTTGGTGCGAGGCTTCCATGGACCAGCATTCGAATGTCGCCTCGGAGCAGTTCCCGTGAAATTCGAGTAGCGGAAACCGGATGTGAAATCCGTTATCAGGCTTGAGCGCCAAGGCTTTTTCAGCTTGGTATAAAGGTGGTACCGCGAACAACTCCTTCGTCCTTTTCAGACGAAGGGGTTTTTTTGTTTTCCGGCAGCACCGCTCAGGCGAATAAAACAAGAGGAGGAATACCAATGACTGAAATGCCAACCAAGTACGATCCGCAAGCCATTGAAAAAGGCCGCTACGAATGGTGGATCAACCAAAAATTCTTCGAAGCGAAACCTGAAAGCGGCAAAACGCCGTATACCATTGTGATTCCGCCGCCGAACGTTACCGGCAAATTGCACCTGGGCCATGCCTGGGACACGACATTGCAGGACATCCTAACACGCATGAAGCGCATGCAAGGCTTTGACGCCTTGTGGCTGCCGGGTATGGACCACGCCGGCATCGCAACGCAGGCGAAAGTGGAAGGTAAGCTGCGCGAAGAAGGAAAGTCGCGCTACGACCTGGGCCGCGAGAAATTCCTTGAGGAATCATGGAAATGGAAAGAAGAATACGCATCGCATATCCGCGCGCAATGGTCGAAGCTTGGATTAGGGCTCGATTATTCACGCGAACGTTTTACACTGGATGCAGGCTTGTCGAAAGCGGTTCAGGAAGTTTTCGTTAAATTATACGAGAAGAAATTGATCTACCGCGGCAAATACATCATCAACTGGGATCCGGCAACGAAAACTGCGATTTCCGATATCGAAGTTACCTACAAAGACGTGCAGGGCGGATTCTATCATATGCGTTACCCGCTGGCAGACGGTTCCGGTTCGATTGAAGTGGCGACGACGCGTCCGGAAACGATGCTTGGCGATACAGCAGTAGCGGTTCACCCGAAAGACGAGCGCTATCAGCACTTGATCGGCAAGAAAGTCATCCTGCCGATTGTCGGCCGTGAAATCGACATCGTTGCAGATGATTATGTCGACATGGAATTCGGCAGCGGCGCCGTGAAAATCACGCCGGCGCATGACCCGAACGATTTCGAGATCGGCAACCGCCATAACCTTGAGCGCGTACTCGTTATGCACGAAGACGGTTCGATGAACGAAAACGCTGGCAAATACGAAGGCATGGACCGCTTCGAATGCCGTAAAGCGATTGTCAAAGATTTGCAGGACCTGGGTGTTTTATTCAAAATTGAAGAGCATATGCATTCAGTTGGGCATTCGGAACGCAGCGGCGCGGTAGTCGAGCCGTATCTGTCAACGCAATGGTTTGTGGACATGAAGCCATTGGCGCAGAAATCCGTTGACCTGCAAAAAGGAGAAGACGGCGTCAATTTCGTGCCGGAGCGCTTTGAAAAAACGTATCTGCACTGGATGGAAAACATCCGCGACTGGTGCATCTCGCGTCAATTATGGTGGGGACATCAGATTCCGGCTTGGTACCATAACGAAACCGGCGAAGTTTACGTTGGCAGTGAAGCGCCGTCCGATGCTGAAAACTGGACGCAGGACGAAGATGTGCTCGATACATGGTTCTCATCTGCGCTATGGCCGTTCTCGACGCTCGGCTGGCCGGAAGACAGCGACGAATTGAAACGCTATTACCCGACCGATGTGCTGGTAACCGGTTACGACATCATCAACTTCTGGGTATCGCGCATGATTTTCCAAGCGCTTGAATTCACAGAAGAAAAGCCGTTCGACGACGTATTGATCCACGGCCTCGTGCGCGACGCGGAAGGCCGCAAAATGTCGAAATCGCTCGGCAACGGCGTTGATCCGATGGACGTCATCGCTGAATACGGCGCGGATTCGCTGCGCTACTTCCTGGCAACTGCATCCAGCCCGGGGCAGGATCTGCGCTTCTCGATGGAAAAAGTCGAAAGCATATGGAACTTTGCCAATAAAATCTGGAACGCTTCCCGCTTTGCCTTGATGAACATGGAAGGCATGACTTACGAAGAAATCGATCTTTCCGGCAAACGCTCAGTCGCGGATTCATGGATCCTGACGCGTTTGAATGAAACCATCGAACAAGTGACGAACTTAGCGGAACGCTACGAGTTCGGCGAAGTGGGCCGTGCGCTCTATAACTTCATCTGGGATGATTTCTGCGACTGGTACATCGAGATGGCGAAGTTGCCATTATACGGCGAAGACGAAGACGCTAAGAAAATGACGCGTTCGGTTCTGGCTTACGTACTCGACAATACAATGCGCCTCTTGCATCCGTTCATGCCGTTCATCACGGAAGAAATCTGGCAGAACCTGCCGCACCAGGGCGAGTCGATTACAATCGCCGCTTGGCCGACAGTGGATGATTCATTGACCAACCAAAGCGAGTCCGCCAATATGAAATTATTGATGGACATCATCACAGCTGTGCGCACGATCCGTGCGGAAGTGCAGTCGCCGATGAGCAAGAAAGTCGCATTGACGATTTCAGCAAAAGACGCCAACACACATGAAGTGCTTGAAGCGAACGCTGCGTACATCGAACGTTTCTGCAACCCGGAAACCTTGACGATCGGCGAAAACATCCAAGCACCGGAAAAATCGATGTCCGCAGTCGTATCGGGAGCCGAATTGTTCATGCCGCTTGAAGGCCTCATCGACATCGATGCAGAACTTGCGCGCTTGAACAAAGAACTCGAGAAATGGGCGAAAGAAGTCAAGCTCGTCCAAGGCAAACTATCAAACGAGCGCTTTGTATCGAAAGCGCCTGAAGCTGTAGTAGCCGAAGAACGCGCAAAACAAGCCGATTACCTCGACAAACACGCAACTGTTGAAAAACGCATTGAAGAATTGAAGAACCTATAAAAGAGCAGCCGCTTTCCTTCGGGAGAGCGGTTTTTTTATGAGGGAATTGTTTGAGTCCCAGGCATATGCGCAACAGAACCTTCTCCGATTGACAACAATAAATCACCGTGTTATATTTACCTTACGAACGGTCGGAAGGGTGAAGGTATGACTCAGCAACAATTAAAAGAAGCTGCATTAAACCGCTTTGCGGAACATGGCTATGATGGAACTTCGATGGCGCATATTGCCGACGACGTGGGAATTAAAAAACAGTCCATCTATACCTATTTTAAAGGGAAAGATGAGCTTTTTCTTCAAGTGTGCAACGAGGTAATGGAAAATGAATTAAGAACAGTCGTCAATTTTATTGAACAAAACAAAGCGCGTCCAATCAAAGAGTTTTTATATGATTTCCTTTTACACCTTAAAGAGCGCTACGAACAGAACGCCGACACCAAGTTTTGGCTGCGTATTTCATTTTTCCCGCCAGCGCATCTATACGATGACGTGATGAAAAACGTATATTCCTATCTGGACAAGATGGAGGAGCTGCTGGAACCGATTTTGGAGAAGGCGGCAACCGAAAAACAGCTTAGCGGAACAATCGATGTTCAACGGGCAACCGCTGCATTTTTAGGTATATTGGATGGGATATTCGTGGAAATGCTATACGGAGGCCCGGAGCGTTTGAATAAAAGACTGGATGCTTCCTGGCATTACTATTGGCGCGGAATTTCAAAAGATTGATGGAAGTTGTGGAGGAAAAGATATGAATAAGCATTGGATGCTCGTCATAATGGCAGGAGTCATTGAAATATTATGGGCAGTCGGATTGAAGTATGCCTCCAGCTGGATGGCATGGGTGGCCGTCGCCGCC
Source organism: Planococcus koreensis (assembly GCF_004761975.1). Classification (GTDB taxonomy): domain Bacteria; phylum Bacillota; class Bacilli; order Bacillales_A; family Planococcaceae; genus Planococcus; species Planococcus koreensis. The sequence goes on from NZ_RQII01000012.1 coordinate 46,025, forward strand.
TTGATTTATATTTCATTCGTCGTGCTGTTGAAAGCGTTGGAAAAAGTGCCGGTTGCTACAGCGTATGCGGTGTTTACAGGGATTGGGACAGCAGGGACGGTCATCGTGGAAATGCTTGTATTTGGAGAACCGTTCAGTTGGACGAAAGTATTCTTTATCAGCATGCTGCTGGCAGGGGTGATCGGCTTGAAGCTGGTGACTGCAGATCCCGATAAGAAAGAAGGGGTAGTGTAACATGGCTTGGGTATACTTGATATTAGCTGGCTGTTTTGAAGTGTTGGGCGTAATAGGCATGAACCGGGTTGTCAAATACAAGTCGCTCTCGTCCTATATTGTTTTGGTCGCAGGATTCGCGATCAGTTTCAGCTTGCTGGGCTTAGCGATGAGAACTTTGCCGATGGGTTTGTCCTATGCCGTCTGGACCGGCATCGGCACTGTCGGGGGCACACTTGTCGGCATGCTGATTTATGGCGAATCAAAAGACTGGAAGCGAATCGCCTTTATCGCAATGATTGTGGCCGCCGTTGTCGGGTTGAAATTGACAGCGTGATGGCTATGAATAAATAAAACCGTTCTCCTTTGGGAGAGCGGTTTTATTGCGGAAAAGGTTCATTAAAAAACGGAAGATGAAATTCACTGCCTTTTCACGCGAAACGGCCATTCCTTCTCAAGCTCTTTCAAATACAGCACCAACAGCTCCGCGATGTTTTCATCGTGTGTTGCATAAAAAGAACGTGCCCCAACAGGATCTTCAATCTCATTGAATACATGGCGTCCATCCGGCAGCAACAGAAAATCGATGCCGACGTAATCACTGTTCAACGCACGCACAATCCGCAAGACGTCTTGCTCCTGTGCAGCGGACAATTCATATTTCGCCGCATCGCCGCCGAGTGTGTAATTGGCTTTAAACGATTCGGCAGAACTGCGTTTCACCGCACCGACGACTTGGTTCCCGATGATATAGGCACGGACGTCGGCAGTATGCTCGACAACTGGCTGGAAGACGAGAGGGGGCGCGATTGCCGGTATCTCCGCGGGTGAGTGGATAATATCAACGCCATGCCCGCCATGTCCGCCAGCAGGCTTCATGACGCAGGGAAACGACTGCGGCTCGCGGTATGTCGGAATCATTGGTACGCCGAGCAGCGTCATCATCCCAAAACTTTGCCATTTGTCATTGGCTATTCGATTCACTTCGGCACGGTTCACCAAGCGGACGCCGTGGTCCTCGAGGAACCGCATCGCACCGGGCTGCCGCGTCCGGTTCAACACCATCAAGCCGGACAGTTTGGCAGCAAGCGCGGACATGCCGCCGATCGACCAGTCTTCCCAAAGCATCAATTCGAAATCGCCGAAGCGCTCCAATTCGCAAATAAACCCTGCATTGCGTTCGGCATCCGCCGGTTCATATAGCAAAATCATTTCAAGTCCTCCAGTATGTAGGCGATCATGGCGTCCGCGACATTGATGCCGGTGACTTCCAAAATGTTGCGGATGTGCGCCGCCGCATTGACTTCGCAGACAAGCGGCAGACCATTCTCGCCGAATAATAAATCGACGCCGGCAAATTCCGCACCGACCGCTTCTGCGGCCTGCAACGCGACGGTCTCTTGAGCCTCACTCAAATCGATCAGGGAAGCCTGTCCGCCGTTCGTGATGTTCGCGCGGAAATCCGTTTCGGAATGGCGCTGCATCGCGGCGACAATCTTGCCGCCGACGATATTGACGCGGATGTCGCGTCCGCGGCTCGATGCGATGAATTCCTGGAACACAAAATCGACGCCGCGCAGCGATTCGACTTTCTCATAGAACTCGGTTTCATTTTCGATCAAATACACTTTCATGCCGAATGAGCCATGGCCTTCTTTAATGACCATTGGCAAGCCGAGCTCGGCGATGACACGTTCGAAATAACCGGACTCCAGGATGGAGAAGTTCGGATAAACTTTCGGGGCGACAATCGTTTTCGGCATCGGCAAGCCAACTTCGGCCAAGCGGATATATTGCGTCGCTTTATTGTCGCACAAGCCGATGACTGCCGGATCGTTATAGACCGGCACGCCGCGGCTCTGCAGAAAATGGCCGAGCAGAATGTCCTTATCAAGCAGCACAGCGAAATCGGGCAGCACGGCTTCAGCCGATAAATCCATCAGCACTTCGTAATTTTTCACGGCCTTCGCCTCAACGCCGGCGCGCTGTGCCGCGTCCGCAACGAGCCGTGCCTGGTCCGCGAATTTATCCGAAATCAAACTGCCATTATAAATAACCCAACAAGTAGTCATTTCCACTCCACCTTCGTGATATAATAAGTCTCAAAAAAGTGTATCATGTTTCACGCAGAAAGAAGGCTAAAAATGATAAATGGACTCGATAGCTATAAAAAGAAATGGGCGCTGCCATCTGACCCGGCAATCAAACCGGGCTTGGAGACGATCACTGCGGCACTTGCCGAATTGGGCGATCCGCATAAAACGGGGAAGTTCGTCCACATCGCTGGCACGAACGGCAAAGGGTCCACCGCTGCCTTTTTAACTTCTATTCTGCGTGAGCACGGCCATTCGGTCGGCAATTTCTTCTCGCCGGCGATTGAAGACTTGCACGATCAGATCCAGATTGATGGAGTCCCGGTGTCGCCGGAAGATCTGGATCGAGTGATGGAGAAGCTCACCGGCATCAAAACGCCGTTGACGGATTTTGAATTGCTGACGGCTGCGGCTTTTCTGGTGTTCCAAGATAAAGCACCCGATTACGCCATTATCGAAGCCGGCATGGGGGGACGCTTTGACAGCACGAACGTCATCGATCCTGAAATTGCCATCATCCCGTCCATCGCGTTGGAACACGTAAATTTCTTGGGCGATTCCTTGGAAAAAATTGCTTTACATAAATCTGGTATTATAAAAAAATGGAAACCTGTCGTCGTCGGACCGCTACCACCAGAAGCCTCTAAAGTAGTTGAAGAAACGGCTAGATCGCTTCATGCAGAAGTGATCCGACCTGCAGGACCTCTAGAAATAGAACTCAAACTGAAAGGCAGCCACCAAAAATGGAATGCTGCGCTCGCCGATGAAGCCGCGAAAGAATTGCTGGGCTTGGCATATGATGCAGAGAAAGCCTGCAAAGCGTTGGCAGGGGCCAGCATCCCGTTCCGATTCGAAGAAATTTTTCCAGACGTCATCCTGGACGGCGCCCATAACGCAGCCAGCATCCAAGCGCTCGCTGACACGGTGACGACCTGCTATCCCGACCGGCCGATCCATATCGTGATGGGGCTTTTGAAAGACAAGGACTATATTGCTATTCTGCGCCAACTCGAAACTTTTGGGACCCGCTTCACGTTTGTGGACTTTGAAAATAAACGTGCTCTGCCTGCTGAAATTTTATTTTCAGAAAATAGGTGTAAAATAAAGACAATTGTGAAAAGTTGTGATATATTACCTGTACATAAACATAAAGAGGTGACAATAGTCACTGGTTCTCTCTATTTATTGTCAAAACTAAAACGAGACGATTATCGGATTTTCCAGAATTTACGCAGGTAAACGTTGGGAATCTGTAAATCGTTTCCAATAGTTTTCATTAACCCTGTTTGCCCGGCGGCGAAAAAACCGTCCTGCCCAGGGGGAAGAAGACTTCTGTATCTGCAGCCATCATGAACTTCAGCAGGAAAGGTACCTGATCGCATCGGGCATCGATAAGTCCAAGCGAAATCATAAGCCGCATAACAATTGAATAAAGAGGGAGAAGATGGCATGGCTGTAACGAAAAAGCGAAGCATAATACTTTGGCTGCTTTGGATTGCAATTGTTCCACTGGGATTGTATCTAGTTTACCAACATTATCCGCCGCCGGAAATTGACTTGTGGAATATCACCGCTTTTACAGTATTGGCTATTTTGACTGCATTGATGCCGCTCAACATCAATGGTACACCGATGTATTTGGTTCAATGTGTGACCATAGCCGTATTTTTGAAATATGGTTTATTTGCGGAAATCATCCTGTCTCAGCTGACTGTATTGATCTTATTATTCCGAAGCAGAAGCGATGAGCCGCGCCATATCCGGCTGCCGTTCAATTCGCTGATGTTTTTCGTCGTATCGGCGATTGCCGGCATTGCCTATATGGAATTTGGCGGTGAAATCGGTTCGACGGTTATCGCCCATATTTTGATTTTCGGCTTGATCTACGAAATAATTTCCATCCTGTCCAATCATTTATTCCTCTATATGGATGATATGTTCATGGGAGTCAACAAATCATTCTTTTCTCTGGATACCGTTTGGGACTTTGCAATTACGTTATTGGTGTTTCCATATGCCATCACGCTGTATATTACAGAAGCCTATATCGGAGCGACAGCGCTGTTCTTGCTTGGCATCCCGTTTCTCATGATTGCGGGTCTGCTGCGCATGTACAGCAGTTCGGAAAAAGTTAACATCGACTTGAAAAAAGCCGGCGAGATCGGCCATCAGCTCGCGGCCCGGCTGTCGACCGATGAAGTGCTCGACCAATTTGTCATCCAGGTGACGAAAATGTTCCGCCTCGATTATACCTACGTCATCGATTACCGGGACGGCGAATTGCTCATGCTGCGCATGTTCGAAAATGATGAATTCATCAAGAACCAAGTGCCTCCGGTCCGCTACAATAAAGGGATAGCGGGCAACGTCATTGTCTCCGGCACGCCTGTCATCTACGACAAGAAAAGCGAATGGGACGACATCGTTACAGGCTATGTTCCAGTCGATGCAGAAAGCATCATGTGTACGCCCATCGCACGGAATAACAAAATAGAAGGAGTGCTGCTCGTCGCTAGCCGTAAAAAGTTCGCATTTGCAGCGCACCAATTGAAAATCCTGGACATTCTCAGTACCTATTTCGCCGTTTCTTTGGAAAAGGCAGGATATGTCCAGCGTGCGATTGCCACAAGTGAGCGCTGTGGATTGACGCAGCTTTATAATTATCGTTATTTGGATGAAAAGCTCGAAAAAAGCATGCAGAAAGTCAAGTCGGGTGAAATTGCCAGCTTGTCGCTGATCATGATGGACATTGACCATTTCAAATCAATCAACGATACTTACGGCCATCAAAGTGGAAACGATATCCTTGTCAAACTGGCGAACATGATCCGGGAAGAAGTAGGGTCAGAAGGGACCGTGGCGCGTTACGGGGGAGAAGAATTCGTCGTCATGTTCGAAAACTATGGCAAAGAGTTCAGCATGCTGTTTGCCGAGAACTTGCGCAAGCGGATCGAGCAGCATGAATTTCTGATCCAAAGCGACCTGGATTCTGAACGTTCAATGGAAAAAGTTCACATCACATTAAGCATCGGCGTATCAACGGCGCCAGATGATAGCGACGAACCGAATGCATTGATCCGCAATGCTGACCGGGCATTGTATATCGGGGCGAAACAAGCCGGCCGAAATAAAGTCGCGGCGTATGCAAAATAAAAGACTGTAAAATGAGGAATCACTCATTTTACAGTCTTTTTTCCTATTTTAATGGGTATAGACCTGAAAAATAATAGTAAATAACGTAGATTATACTGTAAAAACATAGTGCAGAAGCTTGAATTAAATGTAATAATAAGCATATGAATATTTGGAGAAATTACATTATTTTATAGAAAAAAATGGAAACAAGTCATTACTTAGTGAGCTGGGGGTTATGATATGAAGGCTTTTAAGGACGAAAATGGTTTGACGCTAGTAGAAGTTCTTGCCGCGCTTGTCATTTTAAGCGTCGTTTTCATTGGAATCATGACTATTTTCCCGCAAATGACTCTTTTTAATGAAA
>NZ_RQII01000013.1 GCF_004761975.1 Planococcus koreensis
AAAAATCCAGACCAATGATAACTTAAGAGCTTATAAATGAAAATCTATTAGATCTTTCATTTGAATAAATTAAAATGTAGCTTCATTGATGATTAACATCGTTGCGCATTGGGAAAACTGATAATGAGGTGATATGCATGAAACCAGGTTTATATAAGGTAGAAACAATTGACAAAAGAACTGCATTGCTCACTCCTTTAAATAAACAAGATGATCAATTTACTTTTCCAGTCTCCAATTTTACACACGATGTGGCTAAAGGAGATGTCGTAGAAGTGTGGCGGGAAGGCACCAAATGGAAAACGAAATACTGTGAAGAAGAAACAAAATCGATTTCTAGCCACACTAAGGATTTTATAAAACGGATTATGGATAAAGAATAGCTTATGATGTCTCGGGGTAATTAGTCTCGGGACATTTTTTGATTCTATTATTCAAATCGTAGAATTTGAAATCCTTAAAAAGCTTAGTGTATAATTAAGTCAAATATAGTCAAAGTCAATTAAAGGCTAATTATATACCTGAGAGGTGATGGCGATGCGGAATATTTCGGACATAATTGAAGGGTATTTAAAAGGGGTTATAGAAGTAAGCGAAAGAGACTATATTGAAATCAAACGCAATGAAATCGCCGAAAGATTTCAATGTGTCCCTTCGCAAATAAATTACGTAATCAATACTCGATTTACAGCGGATCGTGGCTATCTCGTAGAGAGCAAAAGAGGCGGTGGCGGGTATATCCGCATAAAGCGCATTACACTTCATACGAAATCCGATGTTCTTTCCGATGTTATTAAACGTTTGGAGCAAGGTGCCTCTCAAAGTATGGCAGAGGATATTGTTTTTAGGTTATTGAACGAGGATATCATTTCCAAAAGGGAAGCAAAATTGATTTTGAGTGCAAGTGATCGCGCGACACTTCTTTTACCGTTGCCGACTCGCGATGAAGTAAGAGCAAGGATACTCATTGCAATGTTATTTACTTTGAAATATCAGTCAAGTATTTGAGAGGTGATCAAATGTATTGTGAACAATGCGGGAAAAGGCCAGCTTCCGTAATCGTCAAACAAACGGTGAATGGCAATACAATCGAACGCCACCTTTGTCCAGTTTGCGCAGCAGAAAATCATAATATAAATTATACGTTTGAACAGGATCCTATGGCCATTCATCAATTATTGTCCAATTGGTTCCCGAATCAAAAAGCTTCAGTGAACCCAGTCAAAAAGGAAATGGCTGTATGCCCGAATTGCGGATTCACATTCTCTAAATTTATGGAGATTGGAAAATTCGGTTGCGCTACTTGCTACGATGCTTTTGAAGATCATTTAGATAATATATTTAAGCGGCTCCATAATGGGAATTACAGGCACGAAGGTAAAATACCATCCGCTTACGGCAGTACATTAAAGATAAAAAAAGAGATAGAAGAATTACGAAAACAGATGCAAGTGTCTATTGCCGGTGAGGATTTTGAAGAAGCCGCCAAACTGCGCGATGAGGTAAGGGCTCTTACTCTGCAACTTGAAGGGGGTGGGGCTGATGGAAATTGATCGTTTTCTGCAGCCTAAAGCTAGCAGTTGGATGGAAACGGATAGTGAAAATGCAGATATCGCAATGAGTACCCGAATACGACTAGCCCGTAACTTAAGTGATTTTAAATTTCCTTACTCGTTTTCAGAAGACGAAGCATTGAAAGTAGATAAGGCGATTTCATCGGTGCTGATAGACCAAGGGCGTAAATTGAACTTGGAGTTCACCCATATTGATATTCAGGAAATTCTTCCTCTTCAGCGGGAAGTGTTGATTGAAAAGCATTTGATCAGCCCGTACCTAGTAAAGGAAAGCCATTCTGGCGCGGTTCTTCTTTCTGAAAATGAAGAGCTCAGCATAATGGTAAATGAAGAAGACCATTTGCGTATTCAAAGTCTGCGGGCAGGGTTCCATTTAAAAGAAGCGTATCAGGTGGCGAATGACCTGGATAACCTATTGGAACAGCATTTATCTTATGCATTTCACGAAAAATATGGATATTTGACCAGTTGCCCGACGAATACAGGTACTGGAATGCGAGCTTCAGTCATGCTGCATTTGCCAGCGTTGACAATGTCACAGCAGATCGCGCGAATCATTCCGGCAATCTCACGTTTAGGAATGGCTGTGAGAGGTATTTACGGAGAAGGCAGCGAAGCGCTGGGTAATGTATACCAGATTTCTAATCAAATGACGCTTGGCAAGTCAGAATACGAAATTTTGCAAGACTTGGAAAGTATGACCGACCAAATCATTCAACAAGAGCGCAGGGCACGGGAGGCGATTTTGAATAATTCACCCGTAGCTTTGGAAGACCGGGTTTATCGATCTCTCGGTACCTTGGCTAATTCCCGCTTATTGTCTACCGAGGAAGCCGCGACTTGTTTATCGAATGTCCGATTGGGAATCGATTTAAAATTAATTAAAGATATCGATATGTCGATATTAAATGAATTGATGATTTTTATGCAGCCGGCATTTTTGCAGCAGTATTCAGGCAGCCCTTTGCAGCCGACTGAAAGAGATATTGCCCGCGCGAAATTATTCCGCGAGCGTTTGAATAAGGATAGTGTAACTAACAAAGGAGAGGATTTTGCATGATGTTTAATCGATTTACACAACGCGCACAAAAAGTTCTTCAACTAGCTCAAGAAGAAGCCATCCGCATGAAACATGAATCGATTGGGACCGAACATATCTTGCTTGGATTAATTCGGGAGGGCGGCGGTATAGCTGCTAAAGCTCTAGAAGCAATTGATGTGAATACACAGCTGATCGAAGAAGGCATTAAAGAACTTGTCGGTGTCGGTGAAAAAGATGTAGGGCCGATTGTCCATTATACTCCGAGAGCGAAAAAAGTCATCGAGTTATCAGTGGATGAATCACGCAAGCTTGGCCATTCTTATATCGGAACCGAGCATTTGCTGCTGGCCTTGATACGCGAAGGAGAAGGAGTTGCGGCCCGAGTGCTTGGCAATGCAGGCGTAAGCTTGAACAAAGCTCGCCAGCAAGTGCTTCAGCTATTAGGAAGCAACGAACAGGCTTCAAATACAGGAAGCAGCCCGAATGCTTCAGCGAATACACCGACTCTTGATGGCCTGGCACGCGACTTGACTCAAGTGGCGCGAGAAGGCAGTTTGGATCCGGTCATTGGGCGCAGCAAAGAAATTACGCGCGTCATTGAAGTATTGAGCCGCCGCACGAAAAATAATCCTGTGTTGATTGGTGAACCAGGTGTTGGTAAAACAGCAATCGCCGAAGGATTAGCACAGCAGATCGTCAATAATGAAATACCGGAAACACTGCGCGACAAACGTGTGATGGTGCTTGATATGGGGACGGTTGTTGCCGGTACAAAATACCGCGGTGAATTTGAAGATCGTTTGAAAAAAGTGATGGACGAAATCCGCCAAGCGGGCAATGTTATCTTATTTATCGATGAACTTCATACATTGATTGGTGCCGGCGGAGCGGAAGGGGCAATCGATGCTTCGAATATTCTAAAACCGTCATTGGCACGTGGAGAATTGCAGTGCATCGGTGCTACTACATTGGATGAGTACCGAAAATACATCGAAAAAGATGCAGCGCTTGAGCGCCGCTTCCAGCCGATTCAAGTGGATGAGCCAACAGTAGCAGAATCCATCCTAATCATTAAAGGCCTGCGCGATCGCTATGAAGCGCATCACCGTGTGAAAATCACAGATGAAGCAATTGAAGCGGCAGCGGTTATGTCCGACCGGTATATTTCGGATCGTTTCCTGCCAGATAAAGCAATTGACTTGATTGATGAAGCGGGTTCTAAAGTCCGTCTTCGTTCGTATACAACTCCACCTGATTTGAAAGAGTTGGAAGATCGCTTGGAGTCTGCCCGCAATGAAAAGAACGCGGCTGTCCAAAGCCAGGCTTTCGAAAAAGCTGCTTCTTTGCGCGATGCGGAGCAAAAACTGAAAGATCAATTGGATAAGACCAAGAAAGAATGGAAAGAAAAGCAAGGCAAAGAAGAATCTGAAGTGACAGTTGAAGACATTGCAGCGGTTGTCTCGATGTGGACAGGCGTCCCGGTTTCTAAATTGGCGCAAACAGAATCGGAAAAATTATTGAATTTGGAAGATCTTTTGCATAATCGTGTAATCGGACAAGAAGAAGCCGTGACTTCAATCTCCAAAGCGATTCGTCGCGCGCGCGCAGGTTTGAAAGATCCAAAACGCCCGATTGGTTCGTTCATTTTCCTTGGGCCTACGGGTGTCGGTAAAACGGAGCTTGCCCGTGCTTTGGCAGAAGCGATGTTCGGTGATGAAGAAGCGATGATCCGCATTGACATGTCCGAGTATATGGAGAGACATTCGACTTCACGCCTTGTCGGTTCGCCTCCTGGCTATGTTGGATATGAAGAAGGCGGCCAGCTGACGGAGAAAGTCCGCAGAAAACCGTATTCAGTGGTGCTGCTTGATGAAATTGAAAAAGCGCATCCAGATGTCTTTAACATTCTGTTGCAAGTTCTCGAAGATGGACGCTTGACTGATTCAAAAGGCCGCCGCGTCGATTTCCGCAACACAGTGATCATCATGACGTCCAACGTCGGTGCAGAAGAATTGAAATACAATAAATACGTCGGTTTCAATTTGCAAGACGGAAAAACGGATTACAAGGATATGAAAGCGAAAATGCTGGGCCAGTTGAAGAAAGCGTTCCGTCCGGAATTCTTGAACCGTATTGACGACATGATCGTCTTCCATTCTCTTGAACGGGAAGATTTGCGTAAGATTGTCAACTTGATGTCTCAGCAGTTGATTGACCGTTTGAAAGAACAGCACATCGATTTGGAGCTGACAGACGCTGCGCTTGAAAAAATCGCGAAGGAAGGGTATGATCCGGAATATGGTGCCCGCCCGCTTCGCCGATCTCTTCAAAAACACGTTGAAGACCGCTTGTCTGAAGAATTGCTGAAAGGCACGGCAATTGCGGGGCAGCATATCGTATTTGATGTAGAAAATGACGAATTTGTCATTCGCACTACAGCGGATATTAAAGAATAAAAGAATAATCATTCCGCTCGCCGGACATTGGCGGGCGGTTTTTATATGGAAAGGGAGAGAGTCATGGCTAAGAAAAAGTCGAAGTTTATCTGTCAGTCTTGCGGCTATGAGTCTGCTAAATGGATGGGCAAATGCCCAGGCTGCGGTGAGTGGAACCAAATGGTGGAAGAAGTTGAAGTGGCAGCGCCTAAAGGGACGCGCGGCGCGTTCCAGCATTCGGCTTCAGTGCCTCAAAAAGCTACGCCAATCAACACGATTGAAACCCAGGATGAACCACGGGTGGATACAAAAATGGGCGAGATGAACCGTGTGCTTGGCGGCGGGATCGTGCCGGGTTCGCTCGTGCTCATCGGCGGCGATCCGGGCATCGGAAAATCGACGCTGCTTCTTCAAGTATCGGCAATGCTTGCGAACAACGGCAATCGGGTATTGTATATTTCCGGAGAAGAATCGATTCGCCAGACGAAGCTGCGCGCAGAGCGCTTGGATGCTTCTTCGCCGGAATTATTCATCTATGCAGAAACGAATTTGGAATTGATTCATCATACCATCGAAGATGTGGCCCCTGATTTTGTCATTATCGATTCCATTCAGACGGTTTATCATCCAGAAGTGACCTCTGCACCAGGCAGTGTCACGCAAGTGCGGGAAAGTACCGCCGAATTGATGCGTATTGCCAAAACCAAGAATATCGCGATTTTTCTGGTCGGCCATGTGACAAAAGAAGGGCAGATTGCAGGTCCGCGTATTTTGGAGCATATGGTTGATACGGTGCTTTATTTTGAAGGAGAGCGGCACCATACGTATCGAATTTTGCGCAGCGTTAAAAACCGCTTCGGTTCTACAAATGAAATCGCGATTTTTGAAATGCTGCAAAGCGGTCTAGTGGAAGTGTTGAACCCGTCGGAACTCTTCCTTCAGGAACGCTCGAGCGGAGCGGCCGGTTCAACCGTCGTCGCATCGATGGAAGGGACGCGGCCGATTCTGGTTGAAATCCAGGCACTGGTGACGCAGTCGAGCTTCAATTATCCAAAACGGATGGCAACGGGCATCGACCAAAACCGGATTTCGTTATTGATGGCGGTCCTTGAGAAACGGGTCGGTATGCTTCTGCAGTCACAGGACGCTTATATCAAAGTGGCTGGCGGTGTCAAACTGGATGAACCGGCCATCGATTTGGCCGTGCTGGCGAGCATTGTGTCCAGCTACCGAGACATTGCCCCGAACGTCTATGACTGCATCATCGGCGAAGTCGGATTGACCGGCGAAGTGCGGCGTGTATCGCGCATTGAACAGCGGGTGCAGGAAGCTGCCAAGCTCGGCTTTAAACGCGCCATCATCCCGGCTTCGAATCTGGGCGGCTGGGATTATCCGGAAGGAATCCGGGTAGTCGGCGTTGAAAGTGTCAACGATGCATTGAAAGAAATATTCCCACAGCAGTAAGAGGGCGAATTGCCCTCTTTTTCTTTACTGCAATGCCGAACACAGCGTTTCCATTACAAAACGTGTATAATTATTTAAAAGGAGGTGGAGTCCATGTTAAAGAGAATTATCCAGATTTTATTTTTACTGATTGGCGCTACAGTCGGAATCATATTTTTGCCTTATGTCTTTGAACTTATTCCCATTCCCGACAGCCCGTGGATTAATAATGCCATCGTATTTGCTTTGATCGGCGCCCTTGTATTCTTTTTATTGTCATTATTGTTTGCGGATTCGATTGTTAAATTTGTGAGGTGGATGGAAGAGAAATTGCTCCATGCACCGACTCCGGACTTATTATTCGGTACGGTAGGGCTTATCATCGGATTGGTGGTGGCTTTTCTTATCGGGTTCGCCTTGAACACGATTGATATTCCGATTGTCGCTACGGCAGCTCCGATTATTTTGTCTGTGGTGCTCGGGTATTTAGGGTTTCAAGTTGGATTTAAGAAGCGTGAAGAAATGGTCGGCATGTTGACGCCTCAGCGCATTATGACAAACCATAAAAAGGCGGAACCTGAAGAGCCAGTAAAAAATATGTCTTATAAATTGCTTGATACGAGCGTTATCATCGATGGCCGGATTGCGGACATTTCCGCAACCGGCTTTATGGAAGGGACGTTCGTCGTACCGCATTTCGTGTTGTCGGAATTGCAGCATATCGCGGATTCTTCGGATACGCTGAAACGGACGCGCGGACGCCGCGGCTTGGATATTTTGAAACGCCTCCAGGCGGAGCGCGAAGGGGCGATTGTGATTACCGAGGAAAATTACGATGAAGTTGCCGAAGTCGATATGAAATTGATGCGCGCTGCGAAGAAAATGGGTGGGCAAGTGGTGACAAACGACTTCAATTTGAATAAAGTCTGCGAATTGCATAATGTGCCGGTGCTGAACATCAATGATTTGGCGAATGCCGTGAAGCCGGTAGTCATTCCAGGTGAAGATATGCACGTTGTCGTGATCAAAGACGGCAAAGAACAGAATCAAGGCGTCGCTTATTTGGATGACGGCACGATGATTGTCATTGAAGATGGCAAAGGCTATATCGGCCAGGCCATCAATGTGACGGTAACGAGTGTGCTGCAAACGTCAGCTGGCCGCATGATTTTCGCGAAACCGCGTGAGGGGCGCCAAGCCTCAATGAATGGATAAAGGATGTCGCAATATGAACTATACAGTGGTCTTGCCTGCTGCCGGCAGTGGGAAACGGATGAAGGCAGATAAAAACAAATTATTGCTGGAGCTTTTCGGCAAGCCGATTTTCGTCTATACACTCGAAGTGTTTCAGAACGATCCGGCATGTGACGCCATTTGGCTCGCGATTAAGGAAGAAGAGCGCGGCGTGATTGAAAGCTATGTTGCCAAGTATGGCATCACCAAAGTAAAAGGCTATGCACAAGGCGGAATGGAGCGTCAAGACAGTGTCAGAGCTTGTCTTGAAGCGATTCCGCCTTGCGGTGTTGTATTGGTTCATGACGCCGCGCGTCCATTTATTGCGTCCCGCGTCATCGCTAGTCTGGTGGAAGAAGCGGCACATAAAGGAGCGGCGATTGCTGCGGTGCCGGTGAAAGACACCATCAAAAAAGCGGCAGGCGGCATCATTACGGAAACCGTTGACCGCAATCAGCTATGGATGATCCAGACGCCGCAAGCGTTCACTTATGAATTGCTGCTAAAGGCAGCGCAATCAGCAAACGAAGCCGGTTTTATCGGTACGGATGAAGCGATGCTTGTCGAGCGTATCGGCCATCCGGTACATATTGTTGAAAGCACGTATGAAAATGTAAAAATGACGACTCCGGAAGACTTGATTTATGGCAAAGCCATTTTGGAAAGCCGGACACAGGAGGAATTGACATGATTCGAATTGGACAAGGTTATGATGTACATCAATTAACAGAAGGGCGGCCGTTCATTTTAGGCGGCATTGAAATTCCGCATGATAAAGGGCTGCTTGGGCATTCAGATGCGGATGTGCTGCTGCACACGATTACGGACGCGGCGCTTGGCGCGATTTGCGGAGGCGATATCGGCAAGCATTTCCCGGATACGGATCCTGAATTCAAAGACGCGGATTCCAAAAAATTGCTGTCGCATATTTGGCAATACGTAAAAGAGCAAGGCTACGAACTGGGCAATGTCGATTGCACCGTTATCGCACAGAAACCGAAATTGGCGCCCTATATTGAACAAATGCGCGAGTCGATTGCCCGCTTATTGGAAGCGGATGTGTCGCAGGTTAACGTCAAAGCAACGACTTCAGAGCATCTTGGCTTTACGGGACGAGAAGAAGGCATTGCAGCGCTTGCTGTGATTTTATTGGTGCAGCGTCCGCTTTCGCTGGACGTTCCGGAATGATAGAATAAAAGGATATTGTTATTTAAATGAGGAGGAACTATACATGACACAAGAAGTACGCGTACGCTACGCCCCGAGCCCGACTGGCCATTTGCATATCGGCGGAGCCCGCACAGCGTTGTTCAATTATTTATATGCACGCCACAATAACGGCAAGTTCATCGTCCGGATCGAGGATACCGACATTGCACGGAATATCGAAACCGGCGTAACGTCGCAGCTCGACAACTTGAAATGGCTTGGCATCGACTACGATGAGTCCGTTGACATCGGCGGCGAATACGGACCTTACCGCCAGATGGAGCGTCTTGACACTTACAAGAAATACGCCGATGAAATGCTGGAGCAAGGCTCAGCTTATAAATGCTTCTGCACCCCTGAAAAATTGGAAGCGGAACGCGAAGCCCAAAAGGCTTCAGGAATTGCAGCGCCTCAATACGTCGGTACTTGCCGCAATTTGACGGCTGAGCAAGTCGCAGAAAAAGAAGCGGCGGGTATGCCGTTCACTTTGCGCATGAAAGTGCCGGCTGACGTAACGTATGAGTTTGAAGATCTGGTCCGCGGACCGGTCTCATTCGAGTCAAAAGACGTCGGCGACTGGGTACTTGTGAAAACGAACGGCATTCCGACGTATAATTTCGCAGTTGTCGCAGATGATCATTTGATGAAGATTTCACACGTCTTCCGCGGCGAAGAGCATTTGTCGAACACGCCGAAGCAGATGATGATCTTCGACGCATTTGGTTGGGACCATCCAACTTACGGCCACATGACATTGATTGTTAATGAAGACCGTAAAAAACTGTCGAAACGCGATGAATCGATCATTCAGTTCATCTCCCAATATAAGGACCTTGGATTTATTCCGGAAGCGCTGTTCAATTTCTTCGCACTTCTCGGCTGGTCTCCAGAAGGGGAAGAAGAGATTTTCTCGAAAGAAGAATTGATCCGTATTTTCGATGTGAACCGCCTGTCCAAATCAGCGTCGATGTTCGATAAGCAAAAATTGACGTGGATGAACAACCAATACATCAAGCAGATGCCGCTTGAAGAAGTGGTGGCGCTGGCGCTTCCGCATCTACAAAAAGCGGGCAAGCTGCCTGCAGAGTTGACGCCGGAACAAGCCGAATGGGCTGAAAAGCTGATCGCCTTGTACCACGAGCAATTAAGCTATGGCGCTGAAATCACGGAATTGACGGAAGTGTTCTTTGTGGATGAGCTGACGTTCGAAGAAGATGAAAAAGCGGTGCTTGCTGGCGAGCAGGTTCCAGAAGTGATGGCTTCGTTCAAAGAGCAGCTGGAAAACCTCGAAAGCTTTGAAGCGGCTGACATCAAAGGGGCAATCAAAGCGGTTCAAAAAGCGACCGGCCACAAAGGGAAAAACCTGTTTATGCCGATCCGCATCGTCACAACGGGCCAAATGCACGGACCGGAATTGCCGGATGCGATTTCGCTTCTGGGCAAAGACAAAACGATTGCCCGAGTTGCGCAGTTCGCGAGCGCGTAAATTGACTTCTGCTAAAAAAGAGGTACAATAAATCTACTATTATCAAAACGTTGACGAGAAGAAGTACGTGCGCACGCTCTTTAGAGAAGACCTCCACCGGCTGAAAGGGGTCTGGGCCGCTGCGGCATCGAAATGCCTCTCTGAGTGCTGAGTCGAATCAAGTAGACCAGACGTACCGCCTGCGTTAAAGGCTTCGAGAGAGAAGGCACAGCCCTTCTAATCAGAGTGGAACCGCGCAACTATGCGTCTCTGTCATTAATTTGACAGGGGCGCTTTTTATTTTGCCTAAGGTTACGAAAGGAGTTAAGAAGATGTGGAAGTTATTGAAAGAAGACATTGATGTTATTTTCGAACAAGATCCGGCCGCCCGCAGCTATTTGGAAGTGATTTTGACGTACGCCGGCCTCCATGCCATTTGGTCGCACCGGCTGGCCCATTTCTTTTTCAAGAATAAATTATTTTTCATCGCACGGGCTATTTCCCAAATCAGCCGCTTTTTCACGGGTATCGAAATCCACCCGGGCGCCGTCATCGGCCGCCGGTTCTTCATTGACCACGGCATGGGCGTAGTCATCGGCGAGACGTGCATCATCGGCGATGACGTGACGCTTTACCAAGGCGTGACGCTCGGCGGTACAGGCAAAGAGCGCGGAAAACGCCATCCGACATTGGAAGACGGTGTGCTGGTCGCGACCGGTGCGAAAGTGCTTGGTTCGATTGTCATCGGCGCCAATTCGAAAGTGGGAGCTGGTTCGGTTGTGCTGAAAGACGTGCCGCCAAATTCGACCGTTGTCGGAATTCCGGGCAAGGTGGTCATGCAAAATGGCGTCAAAGTGAAGCAAGACTTGAACCACCAGAACATGCCGGATCCGGTCATGGACAAATGCGACAGCATGGAAATGAAAATCGCTGCGCTGCAGCGTGAAGTGGACCAATTGAAAAATGCTCAAAAGAAAGCAGGGGAACCCCAATGACGATCCAAATTTTTAATTCATTGTCACGCCAAAAAGAGGCGTTTATTCCGCTGGAAGCGGGAAAAGTAAAGATGTATGTGTGCGGGCCGACCGTCTATAATTACATCCACATCGGCAACGCTCGCCCAGTGATCGTCTATGATACGGTGCGCCGCTACTTGGAATACCGTGGCTATGACGTAACGTATGTGTCTAATTTCACGGATGTCGACGACAAGCTGATCAAGGCAGCCAACGAACTGGGTGTGGAAGTGCCGGAAGTGGCAGAGCGTTTTATCAATGCGTATTTTGAAGATACGAAAGCGCTCGGCTGCGGCGAAGCGGATGTCCATCCGCGGGTAACAGGGCACATGCCGCAAATTGTCGATTTCATCAACGTGCTGATTGAGAAAGGCTATGCCTATGAGTCGCAGGGGGATGTCTACTACCGCACCCGCAAATTCGAAGGCTACGGCAAATTGTCGCATCAATCGGTCGACGAGCTGAAAATCGGCGCACGCATTGAAACGGGCGACAAAAAAGAAGATGCGTTGGATTTTGTGCTGTGGAAAACGGCGAAACCCGGCGAAATCTCTTGGGAAAGCCCGTGGGGCAAAGGGCGTCCGGGCTGGCATATTGAATGCTCGGTAATGGCGCGTGAGCACCTCGGCGACACGATCGACATCCACGCCGGCGGACAGGATTTGACGTTCCCGCACCACGAAAACGAAATTGCGCAGTCGGAAGCGCTGACAGGCAAACCATTTGCGCGCTACTGGATGCACAATGGCTATATTAATATCGACAATGAAAAAATGTCCAAATCACTGAATAATTTCGTGTTGGTCAATGACATCTTGAAAGAGCTGGATGCACAAGTGCTGCGCTTCTTCATGCTGTCCGTGCATTACCGCCATCCGATCAATTACTCGCAGCAATTGGTGGAAGATGCTATCGCGGCGTTGGACCGCCTGCGCACGGCATACGCCAATTTGAAGCATCGCTTGCAAGCGTCCGCCGACCTCGGGGACCATTCGGACATCTGGCTGTCGAAAATGGACGCCATCAAAACGGAATTCATTGAAACGATGGATGACGATTTCAATACGGCCAATGCCATTTCGAAGCTCTTTGATTTGTCGAAGCTGTCGAATACGTATTTGTTGGAAAAGCAGACTTCAACGCAGGTGCTATCGGCATTTATCGCGATGTTCGACGAATTGGCAGGCGTTCTCGGGCTGCCGTTCAACCAACAGGAAGAATTATTGGATGAAGAAGTAGAAGCTTTGCTTGCGGAACGGATCGAAGCACGCAAGAATCGTGATTTCGCCCGTGCCGATGAAATCCGCGATTTGTTCAAAGAGAAAAACATTATTTTGGAAGATACAGCGCAAGGCACGCGTTGGAAGCGGGGGTAACGGCATGAATGTGTTACGGAACCAGGATGTCGACCAGCTGAACGGGCTGGCACTTGCTTATATGGGTGACGCAGTCTACGAGCAGGCGGTGCGCGAACATTTGCTGCGCTCCGGGCGCGTCAAACCGAATACGCTCCATCGCCAGGCGACGACGTTCGTCTCGGCGAAAGCCCAGGCGATGGTCTTGAAACGTTTGACGGAAGAAGGTTTTTTGACGGAAGACGAATTGGCGGTCATGCGGCGCGGTCGCAACGCCAAGTCGGGCTCTGTACCGAAAAATACCGATGTCCAGACCTATAATTTCAGTACCGCGTTCGAAGCGGTTTTGGGCTGGCTTTATTTGAAAGAACGGCAAGAGCGGACAGACGAGGTCATCCGCTACGCCATCGAAATCGTGGAAGAGTTGAGAGGAGTGGTCAAATGAGCGAAGAACTAACGCCAGAAATCATAGGCGGCAAAAATCCTGTACTGGAAGCGCTGCGCGCCGACCGCGATGTCAATAAAATCTGGATCGCTGAAGGCGTCCAGAAAAAAGGCATCACGGAAATATTGGAACTGGCTAAAGAGAAAAAAGTCTTGGTGCAATTCGTGCCGAAGAAAAAGATCGACAGCCTGACGGATTCCAACCACCAAGGAATCGCGGCAGCAGTTGCGGCGTATAATTACGCGGAGCTGGATGATTTGTTCGAAGCGGCGGCAAAACGCTCTGAAGATCCATTCTTTCTCATTCTTGATGAACTGGAAGATCCGCATAATTTAGGGTCCATCATGCGGACAGCCGATGCGATCGGTGTCCACGGGTTGATTATTCCGAGGCGCCGGGCAGTCGGGTTGACAGCGGTTGTTGCAAAAGCCTCGACAGGTGCAATTGAGCACGTGCCAGTGGTGCGCGTCAATAATTTGTCGCAGACTGTCGATGAATTGAAGAAGCGTGGTTTGTGGATCGCCGGCACAGACGCAAAAGAATCGGCCGATTACCGCACGATGGATGCGAAATTGCCGTTAGCTGTCGTCATCGGCAGTGAAGGCAAAGGCATGAGCCGCTTGCTGCGTGAGAAATGCGACTTCCTTTATCAGCTGCCGATGGTCGGGCATGTCACGTCGCTGAATGCGTCAGTCGCTGCAAGCCTGTTAATGTACGAAGTTTACAGAAAGCGCAATCCGCTGGGTTGAGGCAATGGACATTCTACTGGTGGATGGGTATAACATCATTGGGGATTGGCCGGAACTGCAGAAACTGAAAAAAGACAAATTGGCGGATGCCCGGGATCGGCTGATCGAGCGGATGGCGGAATACCAGAGCTATAAGGGATGGCGCGTCATTATCATTTTTGACGCCCATTTGGTTCCCGGCATCGAAGCGAAAGACCGGCGCCACGACATTGAAGTGATTTTCACCCGGGAAAGTGAAACGGCCGACGAACGAATCGAGAAGCTGGCAGACAGTTTGGGCAACCGGCGTGATCAAATTTACGTTGCCACATCGGATATGACCGAGCAGCGAGTGATTTTTGGCAAAGGCGCATTAAGAATTTCGGCTCGGGAACTGGAAATTGAAACAGAGGAAATCCAGCGAGATATTACAAAAAAAGTAAAAGAAATCCAGGAGCAGCGTGCCTTCTCCAAGATTCTGCTATCAGATGAAATAGCTGAAATTTTCGAAAAATGGCGGCGCGGGCAGAAATGATAGGTTGACGCTCAATTTTTGCTTCCTGTATACTGATGATATCGAGGCTCGCAACCGGAGGGATAGCCGTGGTAAATCATGAGCAAGTTCAAGCCCAACGATTCACAGAAATGTCAGATGAAGAACTTGTCAGCGTAGTCCACAGCGGAAATACTGAGGCCTTGGATTATTTAATTACGAAATATCGACATTTTGTCCGTATGAAAGCGCGTTCCTACTTTCTGATTGGCGCCGATAAGGAAGATATCATCCAGGAAGGGATGATCGGCCTATATAAGGCGATCCGTGATTTCCGCAGCGATAAATTATCATCGTTCCGCGCGTTTGCCGAATTGTGCATCATCCGCCAGATCATCACGGCGATCAAAACGGCGACCCGCCAAAAACATATTCCGCTTAATTCCTACGTTTCGCTGGATAAACCGATCTACGATGAAGAATCGGACCGGACACTGATGGATGTGCTGACAGGCAACGGGGTGGATGATCCTGAAGAATTGATGATCAACAATGAAGAGTTCATGTACATGGAAGCAAAAATGGGTGAAGTGCTCAGCAACCTCGAAAGAGAAGTGCTAGCGCTCTATCTTGATGGACAATCCTATCAGGAAATTTCAGAAAAATTAGAACGCCATGTCAAATCCATTGATAATGCGCTGCAGCGCGTCAAGCGCAAATTGGAGCGACATCTTCAGCTGGACGAGACGCAGACGTCCTGACGCTGTTGACAGGTTACTTTTAAGATGCTAATCTGGAAAAAGCTGAAAACTCGAATAGGGTGAAGAAATATGGCTAAAAAAATCGTTTTAAGCTGCTCGAAATGTGCATCCCGCAATTATACGGTTCCGGCGCGTTCGGAATCCAGCACACGTTTGGAACTTAATAAATTCTGTGCTCATTGCAATGGGCATACCGTGCATAAACAAACGATATGAATATTAAGTGAATGCCGAACGATATAGAGTGATTTTAAATTTTCGGAGGTTTTTTAAACAATGGGCAACATTGGCAGTTTCTTTAAGAACGTCGTTTCGGAAATGAGAAAAGTTAGCTGGCCTAAACGCAAAGAACTGACACGCTACACAATAGTGGTTCTTTCAACGGTCATCTTCATGGCTCTTTTCTTCGCATTGATTGATTCAGGCATCTCGGAATTATTCCGCTGGTTCTTGGCGCTTTAAAGGATCAACAACAATAACATGTCAAAAATAGCCCGTCAGCAGTTGAGAACGGGTTTTTTCATTTGGTGAAAAAAGGAGGGACGGACGTTTAGTCCGAACGAATATGGAGAAAAATTGGTATGTGGTCCATACGTATTCCGGATACGAGAACAAGGTGAAAGCGAATTTGGAGAAGCGTGTCGAAACGATGGGCATGCAAGACAAGATCTTCCGCGTCATCATCCCGGAAGAACAAGAAACAGATTTCAAAGATGGCAAAAAACGTACGGTCATGCGCAAAACCTTCCCGGGTTACGTGCTGGTTGAATTGATCATGACGGATGAATCTTGGTATGTTGTACGCAACACGCCGGGTGTAACCGGCTTTATCGGTTCATCGGGCGGAGGCGCGAAACCGACGCCGCTTTTAGATGAAGAAGTCGATTTCATCCTGAAACAGATGGGCATGGCTGCGCGCAAAGTGGATATCGACTTTGCAGTGGGCGATACCGTTGAAGTCATGGAAGGGCCATTTGCGAACTTCCAAGGGAAAGTCGAAGAGATCGACGAAACAAAAGGCAAAGTCAAAGTGTCGATCGATATTTTTGGCCGTGAAACAAAAATGGAACTTGATTTTGAGCAAGCCCATAAAATTTAAATACCCCTTGCTATTCTCTTAGGGAAGTGGTATTATTTCATAGGTCAGACTGTCATCAGACAATTTGTACAAGCTAATTAATTCTATCAACATAGTTGACAGAGATATTGAGTGGGAGGGGAAACCCTATTACCACATCACGGACTTAAGGAGGTGTGTTTCGTGGCTAAAAAAGTTATTAAAGTTGTAAAATTGCAGATCCCTGCAGCAAAAGCTAATCCAGCGCCACCAGTTGGTCCAGCATTGGGTCAAGCAGGTGTTAACATCATGGGCTTCTGTAAAGAGTTCAACGCGCGTACGGCAGATCAAGCAGGACTGATCATTCCAGTTGAGATTTCAGTATTTGAAGATCGTTCATTTACATTCATTACGAAAACTCCACCCGCAGCTGTTCTACTTAAAGTAGCAGCCGGTATTGAATCAGGTTCAGGCGAACCGAACCGCAATAAAGTAGCGACTGTAAAACGCGACAAAGTTCGCGAAATCGCAGAAACTAAAATGCCAGATCTAAATGCTGCTTCAGTTGAAGCTGCAATGTTGATGGTTGAAGGTACTGCTCGCAGCATGGGCATTACAATCGAAGACTAATACAGCAGTTGTTTTTGGATGGGTTGCGTGTGTTCAATGTGAACCGCGCAGCCTTTAATCGTGGGAGGTTTAAACCGTTAGACCACAACAAGGAGGACGTTTAAAATGGCTAAAACAGGCAAAAAGCTGCAAGATGCAGCAAAATTGATCGACCGCACAAAACTTTACGAAGCTAAAGAAGCGATCGAACTTGCTAAAAAAGCAAGCACAGTGAACTTTGATGCAACAGTAGAAGTGGCTTTCCGTCTTGGAATCGACACGCGCAAGAACGACCAGCAAATCCGTGGAGCGGTAGTGCTTCCAAACGGTACTGGTAAAACTCAAAGCGTATTGGTTTTCGCTAAAGGCGAAAAACTTAAAGAAGCTGAAGCAGCTGGCGCAGATTTCGTCGGCGATGCTGAATATATCCAAAAAATCCAACAAGGATGGTTTGACTTCGATGTTATCGTTGCAACTCCTGACATGATGGGTGAAGTTGGTAAACTTGGACGCGTTTTAGGGCCAAAAGGCTTAATGCCAAACCCGAAAACAGGCACAGTTACATTTGATGTAACAAAAGCTGTTCAAGAAATCAAAGCTGGTAAAGTGGAATACCGTGCAGACAAAACGGGTATCATCCATGCGCCAATCGGGAAAGTCTCTTTCGAAGACGGCAAACTTGCTGAAAACTTGGAAGCGATCTACGATGTTGTCCTTAAAGCTAAGCCATCGGCTGCTAAAGGCGTATACATCAAATCCCTAAACGTAACAACTACAATGGGACCTGCTGTTAAAGTGGATACTTCTACTGTAGGAAAATAAGAGTTTGACAAACCATTTCCACGTTGCTATAATTGCGAAGTTGTGAAATGCATATTTGTACCGCAGACAGCAGGGGCGCCAGCCGCTTAATTTATCCCTGCCGAGGACATGATGAATTCAGTTGACATCTTTTTGATGCTGATATTATGCCTCTGTGTCTGTTTAGACCAGAGGCTTTTCTTATGGGCTGACGGTACGAATTGAAAAATCTATAGGAGGTGCCAAAATGAGCAAAGCAGTTGAAACGAAAAAAGTTGTCGTGCAGACAATCGCTGATAAATTCAATGCTGCAGCTTCTGTTGTAGTTGTTGATTACCGCGGTTTGAATGTTGCACAAGTAACAGAACTTCGTAAACAGCTTCGTGAAGCAGGCGTTGAGTTTAAAGTTTACAAAAACTCAATGACTCGCCGCGCGACAGAAATGCACGGTCTTGAAGCGATCAACGAACACTTGACAGGACCAAACGCAATTGCATTTTCTAACGAAGATGTAGTAGCTCCAGCGAGAATCATCAACGATTTCGCTAAAAAGAACGAAGCGCTTGAAATTAAAGCGGGTATCATCGAAGGCACTGTTGCATCCGCTGACGATGTAAAAGCATTGGCAGAACTTCCATCACGCGAAGGTCTACTTTCTATGCTACTCAGCGTACTTCAAGCTCCAGTCCGCAACTTTGCTGCTATCACAAAAGCAGTTGCAGACAGCAAAGAAGAACAAGGCGCTTAATAAGTTAGCCGGATAAGCACGACAAAAAAATCAACTTTCCATAGGAGGAAACTATAATGACACAAGAACAAATCTTAGAAGCAATCAAAGAAATGACAGTTCTACAACTTAACGACCTTGTAAAAGCAATCGAAGAAGAGTTCGGCGTAACTGCTGCTGCTCCTGTTGCTGCAGCTGCTGCTGGCGGTGCTGCTGAAGAAGAACAAACTGAATTTGACGTAATCCTAGCTTCTGCTGGCGATCAAAAAATCAAAGTTATCAAAGCAGTACGCGAAGCTACTGGCCTAGGCTTGAAAGAAGCTAAAGCACTAGTTGACGAAGCTCCTAAAGCAATCAAAGAAGGCGTTACTAAAGAAGAAGCTGAAGAACTAAAAGGCAAACTTGAAGAAGTTGGCGCTTCAGTAGAAGTTAAATAATTTCAACACCTTTTGAATAAGAAAGAAGCTCGTCAGTATTCACCGACGGGCTTTTTCTTCTTTTTAAAACCGGAAATTCCGGTGCGGCAGCAGGCTGAGTTGATAAATGTAAGGAGGACTCCTTGTGTCACAGCATTATTATTCCAAAAATCCTCAAACAAAAAGCAATCCTCGAGAATGGACATATACATTGCGGGGCGAAGAATTTCATTTCCAGACAGATGCAGGTGTGTTCAGTAAAGGTGAAGTCGATTTCGGCTCCAAGCTGCTGATCGAAGCATTTAAAGATTCGGACTTGAAAGGGCCAATTCTCGATGTAGGCTGTGGATACGGGCCAATCGGAATGGCCATCGCCAAAACAATTCCCCATAAAGAAGTTCATATGGTAGACGTGAATACACGCGCCATTGAATTGGCTAAAAAAAATACAGAAAAAAATGGCGTAGCCAATGTTCGGATTTATGAGAGTGACGGACTGGCTGCTGTCGAGGCGGAAGGATTTTCGGCGATTTTGACCAACCCGCCGATACGCGCGGGCAAAGACACGATCTTCCGTTTCTACGAAGAGGCATTTGAGAAGCTGGAAAGTGGTGGATCCCTGTGGGTGGTTATCCAGAAAAAGCAGGGTGCGCCATCGACGCAGGAGAAATTAGAGGAACTTTTCGGCAATTGCCGGCAGGCTGACAAGAAGAAGGGTTACTTTATTTTCGAAGCCAGAAAAGTTTGACTTGACAAATCCCTTGTGTTATTATAATGAAATGCAAAATTATTATTTTGAGGTCGTTTGCCCTTTTTGGGGCTTGGCATGGCGGCA
Organism: Planococcus koreensis; assembly: GCF_004761975.1. Lineage (GTDB taxonomy): Bacteria > Bacillota > Bacilli > Bacillales_A > Planococcaceae > Planococcus > Planococcus koreensis. The sequence continues at coordinate 19,645 of NZ_RQII01000013.1, forward strand.
GAGCAAATCACGGGTATACCGAAAATGAGCTATTGTTTAGCCTCGTTTTCTTTTTGTCTTTTCGATATCATACACCATCCGGTGGAAATCGCAAAGACCTATAATCGTTTTATTGAGGGGTGAATAAGTTGGCAGGTCAACTAGTTCAGTACGGGCAACATCGTCAACGTAGAAGTTTTTCGAGAATTAAAGAAGTGCTCGATCTTCCTAACCTGATTGAAATTCAATCAGCGTCTTATGAGTGGTTCCTCGAAGAAGGGCTGCGCGAAATGTTCCGAGATATCTCGCCGATTGAAGATTTCACTGGAAATCTTTCGCTCGAGTTTGTAGATTACAGTCTCGCAGAACCAAAGTATCCAGTTTCTGAATCGAAAGAACGCGACGTCACATATGCGGCTCCACTACGCGTAAAAGTACGTCTCCACAACAAAGAAACAGACGAAGTAAAAGAACAGGATGTCTTTATGGGCGATTTCCCATTAATGACGGAAACTGGTACTTTTGTCATCAATGGCGCAGAGCGCGTCATCGTTTCTCAATTAGTGCGTTCACCAAGTGTTTACTTCCACGACAAAACAGACAAAAACGGTAAAAGAGGCTTTGGAGCAACGGTTATTCCTAACCGCGGCGCATGGCTTGAATATGAAACTGACGCAAAAGACGTAGTCTATGTCAGAATCGACCGCACGCGCAAATTGCCGGTCACTGTACTTTTAAGAGCTTTGGGCTTCGGATCCGACCAAGAAATCATCGAATTGCTTGGGGACAATGAATACCTGCAAAACACGCTTGAAAAAGATAATACAGAAAGCACTGAAAAAGCGCTTCTTGAAATTTACGAACGCCTCCGTCCTGGAGAGCCGCCAACAGTCGAAAGCGCTAAGAGCTTACTTTACTCACGCTTTTTCGACCCAAAACGCTATGACCTAGCGAATGTTGGCCGCTACAAAATGAATAAAAAGCTTCACATCAAAAATCGTCTTTTCAACCAGACGATTGCTGAAACGCTGGTTGATCCGGAAACGGGTGAAATCCTTGTTGAAGCAGGCACGCTAATCGATCGCCGTGTCCTGGATCGCTTGATCCCTTATTTGGAAGCTGGAGTTAATTTCCATTCAGTTACCCAAAATGGCGGCGTCCTAGAAGGCGATGTCACATTGCAATCCGTGAAGATTTACGCGCCGAATGATGAAACGCAAAAAGAAATCAATGTTATCAGCAACGCTTACATCGAGGACAAGATCAAACATGTAACGCCAGCCGATATCATTTCTTCTATTAGTTACTTCTTTAACCTACTTTACGGTGTTGGAAACACGGATGATATCGATCATCTTGGAAACCGACGTCTCCGTTCAGTAGGGGAGTTGCTGCAAAACCAATTCCGCATCGGTTTATCCCGTATGGAACGCGTTGTGCGTGAGCGTATGTCGATCAATGACACGCAAGCGATCGTACCGCAGCAATTGATCAACATCCGTCCGGTAATTGCTTCTATCAAAGAGTTCTTCGGTAGCTCTCAGCTCTCCCAGTTCATGGATCAAACAAATCCATTGGGCGAATTGACGCATAAACGCCGCCTTTCTGCATTAGGGCCCGGTGGTTTGACGCGTGAGCGCGCTGGATTCGAAGTACGTGACGTCCATTACTCGCATTATGGGCGCATGTGTCCGATTGAAACGCCTGAGGGACCGAATATCGGGTTGATCAATACATTATCAACATTCGCTAAAGTGAATAAATTCGGCTTTATTGAAACACCTTACCGCCGTGTAGATCCCGAAACAGGCATCGTAACACCTCAAATCGACTATTTGACTGCCGATGAAGAAGATAATTACGTAGTAGCTCAGGCTAATTCGCGATTAAATGATGACGGCTCTTTTGTGGAAAATGAAGTGGTAGCCCGTTTCCGCGGTGAGAACACATTGCTTAAACGCGAACGCATCGATTACATGGATGTCTCGCCGAAGCAGGTTGTTTCAGTAGCGACAGCTTGTATCCCGTTCCTTGAAAACGATGACTCCAACCGAGCATTGATGGGAGCGAACATGCAGCGCCAAGCTGTTCCTTTATTAAACCCTGAAGCGCCTTTCGTCGGCACGGGCATGGAGCATTTGGCTGCAAGAGATTCAGGGGCAGCGGTTATCGCGAAGTTCGAAGGGATTGTTGAATCCGTCGAAGCACGCGAAATCAAAGTACGCCGAATTGAAGAGATAGATGGAAAAGAAGTGAAGGGCGACCTGACTGCTTATAAATTGCAGAAATTTGTCCGTTCCAACCAAGGTACAAGCTACAACCAGCGTCCGATTGTTAAAGTCGGGGACCGGGTTTCGCCTCGCGATATCTTAGCTGATGGACCTTCCATGGAACGCGGTGAAATGGCGCTTGGACGCAACGTTCTAGTTGCATTCATGACTTGGGACGGTTTCAACTATGAAGATGCGATCATCATGAGCGAACGCCTTGTGAAAGATGATGTCTATACTTCAGTCCATATTGAAGAATACGAGTCAGATTCTCGTGATACGAAACTTGGACCAGAAGAAATTACACGCGATATCCCGAACGTCGGCGAAGATGCGTTGCGCAACTTGGACGACCGTGGAATTATCCGTGTCGGTGCCGAAGTTAAAGACGGAGATATCCTAGTCGGTAAGGTAACTCCAAAAGGGGTAACTGAATTGACAGCTGAAGAACGTTTATTGCATGCGATCTTCGGTGAAAAAGCGCGTGAAGTACGCGATACTTCTCTTCGTGTTCCACACGGAGCAGGCGGAATCGTACTTGATGTGAAAATTTTCAACCGTGAAGACGGCGATGAGTTGCCACCAGGTGTAAACCAACTGGTGCGTGCTTATATCGTTCAGAAACGTAAAATTTCTGTCGGCGATAAAATGGCCGGACGCCACGGGAACAAAGGTGTTATCTCGCGTATCCTTCCGGAGGAAGATATGCCATTTATGCCAGACGGAACGCCTGTAGATATCATGCTTAATCCACTTGGTGTACCATCACGTATGAACATCGGGCAAGTTTTGGAGCTTCACTTAGGTATGGCTTCACGCTCGCTTGGCATTCATATGGCATCGTCCGTATTTGACGGCGCCAATGAAGCAGATGTATGGGAAACAATGGAAGAGGCTGGAATGCCGCGCGACGGAAAAACCATCCTTTATGATGGCCGTTCAGGTGAAGCATTCGACAACCGTGTGTCTGTAGGGATCATGTATATGATCAAACTTGCCCACATGGTCGATGATAAATTGCACGCCCGTTCAACAGGTCCTTACTCGCTTGTTACGCAACAGCCATTGGGCGGTAAAGCCCAATTCGGTGGACAGCGCTTCGGTGAGATGGAAGTATGGGCTCTTGAAGCTTATGGGGCAGCCCATACACTTCAGGAAATCCTGACTGTAAAATCGGATGATGTTGTTGGACGCGTGAAAACTTATGAAGCAATTGTCAAAGGTGAAAGCGTGCCAGAACCAAGTGTTCCTGAATCGTTCAAAGTTTTGATCAAAGAGCTCCAAAGTTTAGGTATGGATGTTAAGATGTTAACGATTGACGACGAGGAAATCGAATTGCGCGATTTGGATGAAGAAGAAGATCTTCAGCCAGCGGATTCATTGAACATCTTGCCAATCGCAGATAAAGAAGCTTCTGTTGGAACAGTTGATTGATACATTTTGGAAGCGGAACGGCTTAACTGGCCGTCCGTATTCCAATCACTTGGTCGCAAACGAGGAAGAGCCGTTCAGAAACTCGAGACAAAAGGGAGGTAGGCTCCTTGATAGATGTTAACAATTTTGAGTATATGAAAATCGGATTAGCTTCACCCGATAAAATTCGCTCATGGTCTTATGGAGAAGTCAAAAAGCCAGAAACAATTAACTACCGTACATTAAAACCAGAGAAAGACGGTTTGTTCTGTGAACGTATTTTCGGTCCTACAAAAGACTGGGAATGCCATTGCGGGAAATACAAGCGCGTCCGTTATAAAGGCGTAGTCTGCGATCGTTGCGGCGTTGAAGTCACACGTTCGAAAGTCCGCCGTGAACGCATGGGGCATATCGAACTTGCTGCTCCTGTATCACATATTTGGTATTTCAAAGGAATTCCGAGCCGTATGGGACTTATCCTTGATATGTCTCCACGTTCACTCGAAGAAGTCATCTATTTTGCTTCTTACGTAGTAATCGACCCTGCTGATACACCGCTTGAAAAGAAACAGCTTTTGTCTGAAAAAGAGTATCGCGCTTATCGTGATAAGTTCGGGAAAAAATTCCAGGCTGCAATGGGAGCGGAAGCAATCAAACGACTTCTTCAGGAAATCGACCTTGAGCGCGAAACCGACTCATTGAAAGAAGAATTGAAAACTGCTCAGGGACAACGCCGCACACGTGCGATCAAACGCCTTGAAGTGGTTGAATCATTCCGTAACTCAGGAAACAATCCTGATTGGATGATTCTGGATGTTCTTCCGGTAATTCCGCCAGAGTTGCGCCCGATGGTTCAATTGGACGGAGGCCGCTTTGCGACTTCTGATTTAAACGATCTATATCGTCGCGTAATCAACCGGAACAACCGTCTTAAACGCTTATTGGACCTTGGCGCTCCTAGCATCATTGTCCAAAATGAAAAACGCATGCTTCAGGAAGCTGTTGATGCGTTGATCGATAACGGGCGCCGTGGCCGTCCGGTCACTGGACCGGGTAACCGTCCGTTGAAATCCCTTTCTCATATGCTTAAAGGGAAGCAAGGGCGTTTCCGCCAAAACCTTCTTGGTAAACGTGTTGATTATTCAGGCCGTTCCGTTATCGTTGTAGGACCGAATCTGAAAATGTACCAATGCGGATTGCCTAAAGGAATGGCGATCGAGCTGTTCAAGCCTTTTGTTATGAAAGAACTTGTTGAGCGTGGATTGGCACATAACATCAAGAGCGCGAAACGTAAAATCGAACGATTGCATTCAGAAGTTTGGGATGTACTCGAAGACGTGATCAAGGAGCATCCGGTTCTATTGAACCGGGCACCAACTCTTCACAGACTTGGTATCCAAGCATTCGAACCGACTTTGGTCGAGGGCAAAGCAATCCGTCTGCATCCGCTTGTATGTACAGCATACAATGCCGATTTCGATGGTGACCAAATGGCCGTCCACGTACCGTTATCTTCTGAAGCGCAAGCGGAAGCACGCCTTCTAATGCTTGCTGCCCAGAACATTTTGAACCCGAAAGACGGCAAACCGGTTGTAACTCCGTCCCAGGATATGGTTCTAGGAAACTATTACTTAACACTGGAGCGTAAAGGAGCTACTGGTGAAGGAGCTACATTCTCAGGTCCGGAAGAAGCGCTTGTCGCTTATCAGACTGGCCATGTGCACCTTCACACTAGAATTGCGATTCTAGCCGGGTCGTTGAACAACCCGACGTTTACGGAAGAGCAAAACAAAATGCTTTTATTGACAAGTGTCGGTAAAATTATTTTCAATGAAATCCTTCCGAAATCGTTCCCTTATATCAACGAACCGACTGACTTCAATTTGCAGGTGGAAACACCAGCGAAATATTTCGTGTCGACTACGACGGACATCCGTACTTATATTGCGGAAGCTGAGCTAGTAACCCCGTTTAAAAAGAAAATTCTTGGAGAAATCATTGCAGAAGTCTTCAAACGCTTCCACATTACAGAAACTTCAAGAATGCTTGACCGCATGAAGAGCCTTGGGTTTAAATATTCGACTCAAGCTGGTATTACGGTCGGTGTTGCAGATATCGTAGTACTTCCTGATAAAGGCGAAATCCTGGTTGAAGCACAGGCGAATGTAGATAAAGTGATGAAGCAATTCCGCCGTGGTCTAATCACGGAAGAAGAGCGCTATTCACGCGTCATCTCTTATTGGAGCAGCGCGAAAGATGTTATTCAGGAAAAACTGATGGCATCTCTTGATAAGCTCAACCCGATTTATATGATGAGCGACTCCGGTGCCCGTGGTAACGCATCCAACTTTACCCAGCTTGCGGGTATGCGCGGATTGATGGCCAACCCGGCTGGACGCATCATCGAGTTGCCGATCAAGTCTTCATTCCGTGAAGGTTTGACGGTACTTGAATACTTCATCTCTACACACGGTGCACGTAAAGGTCTTGCCGATACTGCACTGAAAACAGCCGACTCAGGTTACCTGACGCGCCGTTTGGTAGACGTTGCACAAGATGCAATTGTCCGCGAAAACGACTGCGGAACTGACCGTGGCCTATTGGTGGGAGCATTGATGGAAGGGTCGGAAGTGATTGAAGAGCTTGACGAGCGTATTTTGGGCCGTCACGCGAAGAAAACCATCCGCCACCCTGAAACAAAAGAAGTTATTGTAGCGAAGGACGAGTTGATCACACAAGATTTGACGCGCTTGATTGTTGAAGCTGGAATCAAAGAAGTGACAATCCGCTCAGCGTTTACATGTAATACGAAACACGGCGTTTGTAAGAAATGCTACGGAACGAACTTGGCGACTGGTGACGAAGTTGAAGTGGGCGAAGCAGTTGGTATCATTGCGGCTCAGTCAATCGGAGAACCAGGAACTCAGCTTACGATGCGTACATTCCATACAGGCGGGGTAGCAGGAGACGATATTACACAAGGTCTTCCGCGTATCCAGGAAATTTTCGAATCGCGTAATCCGAAAGGGCAAGCGGTCATTTCTGAAATCAACGGTACAGTTACCGAAGTGGATGAAATCCGTGAAGGCCAGAAGGAAATCACGATTCAAGGTGACGTTGAAACACGTAAATACTTGGCACCTTATAATGCCCGCCTTAAAGTGCACGTGGATGATGTCATCCGCCGCGGTGAAGTATTGACGGATGGTTCAATTGATCCGAAGCAATTGCTGCAAGTAAAAGATGTACAATCTGTACAAGTTTACTTGTTAAAAGAAGTTCAAAAAGTATACCGCATGCAAGGCGTTGAAATCGGCGATAAGCACGTGGAAGTTATGGTTCGCCAAATGTTCCGTAAAGTCCGTGTGATTGAAGCTGGAGACACTGAATTGCTGCCAGGATCACTTTTGGATATTCACCAATTCACTGAAGCGAACGTAAAAGCAGTGCTTGAAGGCAATTTGCCTGCTACAAGCCGCCCGGTTATTCTGGGTATCACAAAAGCTTCTCTTGAAACAGAATCATTCCTATCAGCTGCGTCATTCCAGGAAACGACTCGCGTCTTAACAGATGCGGCGATCAAAGGGAAACGCGATGAGCTATTAGGGCTGAAAGAGAACGTCATTATCGGCAAACTTGTTCCAGCTGGAACAGGAATGCAGCGCTACCGCCAAATCAAGATTGCGCAAGCTGAAAAAAAGGCACAGCAAGAGATTGTCGGAAGCGAATCATAATTTAATCTGGTTCCGGAGAGTGCTTTAAAACTCTCCGGGATTTTTTTAAGAAGACTGTTGACACTAGAACCTATGAATGATAACATGTTGAGGGTTGATGGTTTAGCGCTCTGGAACTTTGAGGATATTTTATATCCAGCAACAAAGTGAACCGGGCATGCAAAGCGATCATCGGTATAAAGCAAACAGTAAAAGCATTAAAAAGCGGCATTGTCCAAGAAGCAATAGTGGCAACAGACGCGGTTGATCGAATGGCCGGACAGATTATTGAGCCAGCAAAAGACAAAGGCATTCTGATCGAATTTGCAGATTCACGATTAAAGCTTGGCAAAGTATATGGCATTAATGCCGATGCAGCTGCTGTGGCGATTACTGGATACCAGTTTTTGTGTAGAAAACACAAAGACTTTGTTTTTACCCAAAAAATGAACCACCTGGATATGTGGTATTAGAACACCTTTTGAGAGGAGGAAAAAATCGATGCCTACAATTAACCAATTAGTTAACAATCCCCGTAAACCAAAAAGCACAAAATCAGGCTCACCAGCGTTGAACAAAGGGTATAACAGCTTCAAAAAGTCTCAGACTAACGTAAGCTCACCTCAAAAACGTGGAGTTTGTACTCGTGTTGGTACGATGACACCGAAAAAACCTAACTCCGCATTACGTAAATATGCGCGTGTTCGGTTGACAAACCAAATTGAGGTCAATGCATACATCGGCGGCGAAGGCCACAACCTTCAAGAGCACAGTGTAGTTCTTCTTCGCGGCGGACGCGTAAAAGATTTACCTGGTGTGCGTTACCATATCGTACGTGGAGCACTTGATACTGCTGGAGTTAACGGCCGTATGCAAGGACGTTCTAAATACGGAACTAAACGACCAAAAGTAAAAAAATAAAAAGTTAAAATAACGAAGTGATTTCGTTGAAAGGAGGAACATACATGCCTCGTAAAGGTCCTGTAGCTAAACGTGACGTGTTGCCAGATCCAATTTATAATTCGAAATTGGTGACACGCTTAATTAATAAAATGATGGTTGACGGAAAAAGAGGTACTTCACAAAAGATCCTATACGGAGCGTTCGAACTAGTTAAAGAACGCAGCGGTAAAGATCCGATTGAAGTATACGAACAAGCATTGACTAACGTTATGCCGGTTCTTGAAGTTCGCGCACGCCGTGTCGGTGGAGCAAACTACCAAGTACCAGTTGAAGTTCGTCCAGAGCGCCGTACAACTTTAGGTCTTCGCTACCTTGTAAACTATTCACGTCTTCGTGGAGAGAAAACAATGGAAGAGCGTTTGGCTAATGAAATTTTAGATGCTGCCAACAACACTGGAGCAGCTGTTAAAAAACGCGAAGATATCCACAAAATGGCGGAAGCAAACAAAGCGTTTGCTCATTATCGCTGGTAATTTCTTTCGAGATGTTTACATCTTAATCCGAAACGGAAGGAGAAAGACAACATGGCTAGAGAGTTCTCCTTAGACAAAACACGTAATATCGGGATCATGGCACACATCGATGCTGGTAAAACGACTACTACGGAGCGTATTTTATATTACACAGGCCGTATTCACAAAATCGGCGAAACGCATGAAGGTGCTTCTCAAATGGACTGGATGGAGCAAGAGCAGGAACGTGGCATCACGATCACTTCTGCTGCTACAACAGCTTCATGGAAAAATCACCGCGTTAACATCATCGATACTCCTGGACACGTAGATTTCACAGTTGAAGTTGAACGTTCATTGCGAGTTCTTGATGGAGCTGTTACAGTTCTTGACGCTCAATCAGGTGTTGAGCCACAGACTGAAACGGTTTGGCGCCAAGCTACAACATACGGAGTTCCTCGTATCGTATTCATTAACAAAATGGATAAAATCGGTGCAGACTTCTTATATTCTGTAGGCACATTGCACGATCGCTTACAGGCAAACGCTCACCCGATCCAATTGCCAATCGGCGCTGAAGACGACTTCTCTGCAATCATTGACTTGGTTGAAATGAACGCTCGTTTCTACGCGAACGATTTGGGAACTGAAATCACTGAAGGTGAAATTCCAGAAGAATACAAAGAGCTTGCTGAAGAGTGGCACACTAAATTAGTGGAAGCTGTTGCTGAGCTTGATGAAGACCTTATGGAAAAATACCTAGGCGGCGAAGAAATCACTGTTGACGAACTTAAAGCAGCAATCCGTAAAGGAACGTTGGATGTTGAGTTCTATCCTGTGGTTTGTGGAACTGCATTTAAAAACAAAGGTGTTCAATTGATGCTTGATGCAGTAATTGACTACCTTCCATCACCATTGGATGTACCGCCAATGACTGGCGTTCTTCCGGATTCAGACGAAGAGGTATTGCGCAAACCTAGCGAAGACGAGCCATTCTCTGCACTAGCGTTTAAAGTAATGACAGATCCATACGTAGGGAAATTGACTTTCTTCCGTGTGTATTCTGGAACTCTTAAATCTGGTTCTTATGTACAGAACTCTTCTAAAGGCAAGCGTGAGCGCGTAGGACGTATCCTGCAAATGCACGCAAACTCCCGTGAAGAAATCGCTGAAGTATTTTGTGGAGATATCGCTGCTGCAATCGGTTTGAAAGATACTTCAACAGGTGATACATTGTGTGACGAGAAAGCCCAAGTAATTCTTGAGCGTATGGTCTTCCCGGAACCAGTTATCTCATTGTCAGTTGAACCGAAATCAAAAGCGGATCAAGACAAAATGGGTCAAGCCCTTGCTAAATTGCAAGAAGAGGATCCAACTTTCCGTGCGCATACTGACCAGGAAACTGGCCAAACAATCATCGCAGGTATGGGTGAACTTCACCTTGATATCCTAGTTGACCGCATGCGCCGTGAATTCAACGTAGAAGCTAACGTGGGTGCACCTCAGGTTTCATACCGTGAGACATTCCGCAATACGGCTAAAGTTGAAGGTAAGTTCGTTCGCCAATCTGGTGGACGCGGACAATTCGGACACGTTTGGATTGAATTCTCTCCAAACGAAGAAGGAGCAGGTTTTGAATTTGAAAATGCTGTCGTTGGTGGTGTTGTTCCACGTGAATACATCCCAGCTGTTGAAGCGGGTCTGCGCGACTCTCTAGACAACGGTGTTATCGCCGGATATCCATTGATCGATATCAAAGCTAAATTGTACGATGGTTCTTACCATGACGTCGATTCGAATGAAATGGCATTTAAAGTTGCTGCATCTATGGCTCTTAAAAATGCTATCTCTAAAGTCAACCCGGTTCTTCTTGAGCCAATCATGCGCGTCGAGGTTGTTATCCCTGAGGAATACCTTGGAGATATCATGGGTGACATTACGTCACGCCGCGGCCGTGTAGAAGGTATGGAATCTCGCGGAAACGCACAAGTTGTCCGTGCGATGGTACCTCTTGCTGAAATGTTCGGATATGCAACTTCATTGCGTTCTAACACGCAAGGCCGTGGTGTGTTCTCAATGCACTTCGATCACTATGAAGAAGTTCCGAAATCAATTTCTGAAGAAATTATCAAAAAAAATAAAGGTCAATAATTGAATTTTGATCTTTAATAAAGTATAAATAGTTTGTATGTCTGGAATAATAGGGCCCTATTATTCCGGCACTTCAAACTACCGAATAACTTACATTTTGAGGAGGATTTTTCTAATGGGTAAAGCTAAATTTGATCGTTCTAAAACACACGCGAATATTGGTACAATTGGTCACGTCGATCACGGTAAAACAACTTTGACTGCAGCAATCGCTACAGTTCTAGCTAAAAAATCAGGCGGGGAAGCTCGTTCTTACGCTCAAATCGACAACGCACCTGAAGAAAAAGAGCGCGGTATCACAATCAATACTTCACACGTTGAGTATGAAACTGAATCACGCCACTACGCACACGTTGATTGCCCTGGACACGCCGATTATGTTAAAAACATGATCACTGGTGCTGCTCAAATGGACGGCGGGATCCTAGTAGTATCTGCTGCTGACGGCCCAATGCCACAAACTCGTGAGCACATCCTTCTTTCACGCCAAGTTGGTGTTCCTTACCTAGTTGTATTCATGAACAAATGCGATATGGTAGATGACGAAGAACTTCTTGAACTAGTTGAAATGGAAGTCCGCGACCTTCTATCAGAATATGACTTCCCAGGCGATGACATTCCTGTCATCAAAGGTTCTGCTCTTAAAGCTCTTGAAGGCGAGCCAGAATGGGAAGAAAAAATCGTTGAATTGATGAACGCAGTGGATGAGTATATCCCAACACCACCACGTGACACTGAAAAACCATTCATGATGCCTGTTGAGGATGTATTCTCAATCACTGGCCGTGGTACGGTTGCTACTGGACGCGTTGAACGCGGACAAATCAAAATCGGTGATAACGTTGATATCATTGGTCTTACTGAAGAACCAAAATCTACAACTGTAACAGGTGTAGAAATGTTCCGTAAATTGCTTGACTATGCTGAAGCTGGCGACAACATCGGTGCACTTCTTCGCGGAGTTTCTCGTGACGACGTACAACGTGGACAAGTATTGGCTAAACCAGGCACAATCACTCCACACACTGAGTTCAAAGCAGAAGTTTATGTTCTTTCAAAAGAAGAGGGTGGCCGTCACACGCCATTCTTCACAAACTACCGCCCACAGTTCTACTTCCGTACAACTGACGTAACTGGCGTTTGTAACCTTCCTGAAGGCGTTGAAATGGTTATGCCTGGAGACAACATCGAAATGATCGTTTCTCTAATCTCTCCTATCGCACTTGAAGAAGGAACTAAGTTCTCTATCCGTGAGGGTGGACGTACTGTAGGCGCTGGCGTAGTTGCAACTATCACTAAATAATTTTCGCTAAGCGTAAATCCCCTGCTCATTTTAATGAGCAGGGGATTTTTTTGTGGACAGATTTTCTGCTTTTTCTCTGTTATATGAGGTATGTAATATATTGCATTCAAATTTTTTTTGGGTTTTTTAAAATCTGAAAAACCCTTGGTACGACAACAATGAAAACGGATACATAATTTATTAATATTCTAAATAAACTAAAAACTATCACAATCTTGATTGACACCTGCTAGGATAGGCGATATGATAACAACAATTTACTAAAAGAAAGCAAATACAGCGAACAATCAATAAAATATTTTGAAGAAAGAAGTGGGCGGCATGGGCGAACAGATGATTTACTTGAATGGTGAATTTGTAAAAAAAGAAGATGCTAAAGTTTCGGTTTACGATCATGGGTTTTTATACGGAGACGGAGTATTCGAAGGGATTCGTTCATACAACGGAAACGTATTTCGACTGGAGGAACATTTAGAACGTCTTTACGATTCAGCTAAATCGGTCATGCTCGAAATTCCTCATACTTTTGAAGAGTTGACAAATATCGTGACAGAAACATTGCGCCGCAATGAATTGAGAGATGCCTATATCCGACTGGTTGTTTCCAGAGGAGCCGGAAATCTAGGACTGGATCCGTTAAGCTGTCCCCGGCCAAGCGTGATTGTCATTGCAGAAGCCTTATCTTTATTCCCAAAAGCGCTGTATGAGACAGGGATTGAAATAGTATCGGTGGCTACACGCCGCAGCCGTTCGGACGTCTTAAGCCCGAAAGTGAAGTCGCTCAATTACATGAATAATATCTTAGTTAAAATAGAGGCCAACTTGGCAGGGGTGCCCGAAGCCCTTATGCTGAACGACCAAGGTTACGTGGCAGAAGGTTCCGCGGACAACATCTTCATCGTCCGCAAAAACAAATTGCTGACGCCTCCGGGCTATGTAGGAGCTTTGGAAGGCATAACGAGAAATGCCATCATGGAAGTTGCGAAAGAGAAAGGTTATGACATGGAAGAGGCTGTCTTCACCAGACATGATGTTTATGTAGCTGACGAAGTGTTCTTAACCGGAACAGCAGCTGAAGTCATCGCAGTAGTGAAAGTAGATGGCCGGGTAATCGGGGACGGTGTACCGGGGCCAGTGACAAATGATTTGCTTGTTTCATTCAGGCAGCTTGTGCAGGAAGACGGAGTCAAAGTATACGCTGACCATTTAAATGCAGTATGATCAGCATCTATAAAACAATTCAATGACGAGGTTAAAGTAAACGGAACATGTATTCACAGAGAGCCGGTATTGGTGGAAGCCGGCAATACTACCGTTTTACGACATCCCCTCTGAGTGGAGTGCTGAACGGCTTCGGCCAAATAGGTATTCCCGGTGTCCAGCTAAGCAGTGGGCATCGTTATCAACGGATAAGCCAAGCTTATCCATGAGGCTGCAGTTGTGCAGCGAACTAGGGTGGTACCATGAAGCATTTTCATCCCTATGCAAGAACATGTTTCTTTGCATAGGGATGAAAATGCTTTTTTTATTTCACCGAAGACATAATCCAAAAGGAGGCGGACAGAATGGGAGTAAATGTGGAAGTAAGAGAAGTAGTTGAACAAAAACTGAAAGGCAGCGGTGCTGAGATCCTGATTCAATCGTTGAAAGAGCAGGGTGTCGAAGTGATCTTCGGTTACCCAGGAGGGGCCGTATTGCCAATCTATGATGCATTGCACAGAAACCCCATCCGTCATGTGCTCGCCCGGCATGAACAAGGAGCCATCCATGCCGCTGAAGGTTATGCAAGGGTGTCAGGAAAAACCGGGGTGGTTCTAGCAACTTCCGGGCCGGGAGCGACAAACCTTGTGACTGGAATCGCTGATGCCATGCTCGATTCGCTTCCGCTGGTGGTTTTCACCGGACAGGTTGCCAGCACGGTTATCGGGACGGATGCTTTTCAGGAAGCTGACATCATCGGCATCACGCAGCCGATTACGAAACATAATTACCAAGTGAAAAATGTTGAAGATTTTCCACGGATCATCAAAGAAGCATTCTATATCGCTTCAACTGGCCGTCCTGGCCCCGTGGTGGTTGATATACCGAAAGACATTTCAAATGGGCTGTTGATGAACTATGTAGACGAAGAAGTTAATCTGCCAGGCTATCAGCCGACAACGCAGCCAAATTATTTGCAGATCCAGAAAGCTGCATTGGCGATAAGCAATTCAAGAAAGCCGCTGATCCTGGCGGGTGCTGGGGTGCTTGCTGCAAAAGCGGCATCGGAACTACGGGAGTTTGTTGAACGGCATAATGTACCGATCACAAACACCTTGCTCGGCCTTGGGAGTATTGATGGCAACCATAATTTATTCCTTGGAATGGCCGGGATGCACGGAACGTATACGGCGAACACGGCAATTTGTGAATGTGATGTGCTGTTGAATATCGGAGCCCGATTTGATGACCGGCTGACCGGCAATCTGGCCCATTTCGCACCGAATGCAAAAGTGATCCATATCGATATCGACCCTGCTGAAATCGGCAAAAATGTTCCGACAGCCATACCGATTGTCGCGGATGCAGGAGAAGCGCTCCGGGCGTTATTGAACCAAGATATCGAGTCGCCGGATACGGCCGAGTGGCTGGCAAGCCTAGCAGCCAATAAAACCGAATATCCGCTGCAGTATAAAGCGGATAAGGAGCGCGGCATCCTCCCCCAGCAAGCCATCGAATTGATTCACCGGCTGACGGGTGGAGACGCAATCGTCACTACCGACGTAGGGCAACATCAAATGTGGGCAGCGCAATATTATAAATTCAATCATCCGCATAATTGGGTGACTTCAGGCGGATTAGGAACGATGGGCTTCGGCTTCCCGGCAGCGATCGGCGCGCAGCTCGCTCGACCAGATGAAAAAGTGATCTCGATTGTCGGAGATGCCGGCTTCCAGATGACGTTGCAGGAGCTGTCGCTGCTGCAGGAACTGCGGCTTCCGGTAAAAGTTGTGATCATGAACAACCAAAGCCTTGGGATGGTTCGGCAATGGCAGGAAACATTTTATGAAGAACGCTATTCACAGTCACTGATCCATGTGCAGCCTGATTTTGTGAAGATGGCTGAAGCATATGACATCGCGGGATACAAAGTGGAAACGATGGAGCAGGCTGAAGCGGTTTTCAAAGAGGCATTCGAGTCTAATGAACCGTGTTTGATCGATTGCCGGACCGTGCAGATGGAAAATGTCTATCCGATGGTAGCACCAGGCAAGGGGCTCAATGAAATGATCGGGGTGAAGAACGAATGAAACGGGTTATAACCACAACAGTAATCAACCAAAGCGGTGTTTTAAACCGCGTGACGGGTTTATTGATGAAACGGCAGTTTAATATTGAAAGCATTTCGGTTGGACATACGGAGCAGCCGGGAATGTCGAAAATGACGTTTGTCGTCAATGTCGAAGATGCCGGCAAGCTGGAGCAATTGCTGAAGCAGCTGCAGAAACAGATTGATGTCATCAAAGTCAATGACATCACCGACAAGGCGATGGTCATGAGGGAGCTGGCAATCGTTAAAGTGGTCTCTCCGCCAGCTGTCAGAAATGAGCTTTACGCTATTGTTGAACCTTTCCGGGCGACGGTAGTGGACATGAGCAAAAACGTCACCACTTTCCAAGTGGCAGGCGATCCGGAAAAAATCGAGGCTTTCATCGATCTGATGCGGCCTTACGGCATTAAAGAAGTGACGCGGACAGGTGTTTCCGCTTTTGTTAGAGAAACCCAGAAAACGCCTGCAGCGCAATTATCGATTCTATAAAACAAAAACCGAGGAGGAAATTAAAAATGGCGAAAATGTATTATAACCAAGACGTAAACGAACAGGTATTAAAAGGACGGACAATCGCGGTGATCGGATATGGTTCACAGGGACATGCACACGCACAGAACTTGAAAGATTCCGGGTTTGACGTAGTAGTGGGTGTTCGCAAAGGAAAATCATTCGACCAAGCGCAGGAGGACGGCATGAAAGTTGCTACTGTAGCAGAAGCGGCGGAAGCGGCGGATGTCATCATGGTATTGGTGCCGGATGAGCGCCAGACACAAGTTTATAACGATGAAATCAAACCGGCATTGAAAGCTGGAAAGTCACTGGTTTTCGCCCACGGCTTTAATGTTCATTTCAACCAGATTGTTGCTCCAAACGATGTGGACGTGTTCCTGGTAGCGCCAAAAGGGCCGGGCCATCTTGTGCGCCGCACATACGAATCAGGCGCCGGCGTTCCCGCTTTGATCGCAATCCACCAAGATGTATCAGGCCAAGCGCAGGAAACAGCATTAGCTTACGCGAAGGGCATCGGCGCAACACGAGCGGGTGTACTTGAGACGACGTTCAAGGAAGAAACGGAAACGGATCTTTTCGGCGAACAGGCAGTGTTATGCGGCGGTGTAACATCGCTGGTGAAAGCCGGATTTGAAACATTGGTGGAAGCGGGATATCAGCCGGAAGTGGCGTATTTCGAATGCATGCACGAGTTAAAGCTGATTGTCGACTTGATGTACGAAGGCGGATTGTCAGGCATGCGTTATTCAATCTCCGATACAGCGCAATGGGGCGACTTCGTATCCGGCCCGCGCATCGTCGATGCAGATACGAAAGTCCGCATGAAAGATGTATTAACGGATATCCAGACAGGCAAGTTCGCCAAAGGCTGGCTGCTTGAGAACCAATTAAACCGTCCGGAGTTCACAGCGATTGAAAAAGCGGAAGAAAATCATCAAATCGAGCAAGTGGGACGCGAATTGCGCGCCATGATGCCATTCGTCAATGAAGGGAAAAAGACAAAAGAAAAAGAGGTGGTCGCCAGTGCGCAAAATTGACATCTTTGATACGACGCTAAGAGACGGTGAACAATCGGCAGGCATCAACTTGAATACCGCTGAGAAAATCGAAATCGCCCGCCAGCTTGAACGTTTTGGCGCGACGATCATAGAGTCAGGATTCCCAGCGGCCTCTCCGGGGGATTTCGATGCTGTGCAGCGCATTGCGGGCACCGTCAAAAATTCCATCGTCACAGGGTTGGCACGTTCGGTTGAAAGCGATATTTCAAGAGCGTGGGAAGCGCTGAAAGGCGGCGAACAGCCACATGTCCATATTTTCATAGCGACTTCTCCGATTCATATGGAACATAAATTGATGAAGACGCCGGAACAAGTGATGGAAACGGCTATCGCTTCTGTAAAATATGCGAAAAAATTCTTCCCGCTGGTCCAATGGTCGGCGGAAGATGCTTCAAGGTCCGACCCGGAATTTTTGGTCCGCATCATCCGCAAAGTCATCGAAGCAGGTGCGACAACGATCAACCTGCCGGATACAGTCGGATACGCCACGCCAGCTGAATATGGCGCGATGTTCAAATACGTGACGGATAATGTCATCGGCATCGAAAACGTCAAATTATCGGCCCATTGCCACAATGACTTGGGAATGGCGACAGCGAATACGCTGGCAGCCATCGAAAACGGCGCGACGCAGGTGGAGGGAACAATCAACGGCATCGGTGAACGCGCAGGAAATGTGGCGTTGGAAGAAATTGCCGTTGCGCTGCATATCCGTAAACAAATTTACGAGATTGAGACCGGCATCCAGTTGAAGGAAATCAAGCGCACAAGCCAATTGGTCAGCCAATTGACAGGCAGCTTGATTCAGCCCAATAAAGCGGTGGTCGGAAAAAATGCCTTTGCGCATGAATCCGGCATCCACCAGGACGGCATGCTGAAAAACCCATTGACCTACGAAATTATTACGCCGGAATTGATCGGCGATGCATCGACGCAATTGGTGCTCGGCAAACATTCCGGCAGACATGCTTTCAAAGACCGCGCCATCAAAATGGGCTTTGAGTTAAGCGATGAAAAATTGAACCAAGCATTTGTGGAATTCAAGAAACTGGCCGACAGCAAAAAAGAGATTGTCGAAGACGATTTGTTCGTCTTGCTGACTGACCAGCAAATAAATGATAAAGAAGTGCCGGTCTATGAACTGGAAAGTGTGCAAGTGCATTACGGCACAGCGAACATTCCGACCGCTACTGCATCAGCGTATAAGCCGGATGGCGAACTGATTCGGGATTCGGCAACAGGCGCCGGTTCGGTAGAAGCGATATTCAATAGCTTGGAGCGGCTTGTGGCTGGCAAAGTCCACATTCTGGATTACCGGGTGACGTCAATCGGCAAAGGCCGCGATGCATTAGGTGAAGCCGTCATCAACATGACGTATAACGGGGAAACCGTGACAGGGCGCGACGTGGCACAGGATGTACTGGAAGCGACCGCGAAAGCGTATTTAAATGCAGTCAATCGCCAATTGGTGAAGGCGGGACAAAAAATCAGTGTCGCAGCAGGGTGACCCACAACAAGATTGAAAGAGGAGGAATTTTAATGGAGAAAACAATAGCAGTATTGCCAGGAGATGGAATCGGACCAGAAGTGACAGAGGCAGCAGTGAAGGTGCTGCAATCCATTGCGATGCGCTATGGCCATACCTTCCACCTGAAGCATGCATTGATTGGCGGGAGTGCGGTAGATGCACATAATAGTCCGCTGCCGGAAGAAACGGTGGCTGCATGTGAAGCGAGCGATGCGATTCTCCTGGGTGCAGTCGGAGGAGTGAAATGGGATAACCATCCAGCCCATTTGCGTCCGGAAAAAGGTTTGCTGAATATCCGCAAGCATTTTGATTTATTCGCGAACATCCGACCTGTTAAAGCGGTGCCGGCATTGCTTGGGTCTTCTCCATTAAAAGAAGAGGTCGCGAAAGATGTGGACATGGTCATCGTCCGCGAATTGACAGGCGGGCTGTACTTTGCTGAACCGAAACGCCGTTCTGAAAAATCAGCGGTTGATACATTGGTATATACGCGCCGGGAAATCGAGCGGATTGTCGACCAGGCATTCGAAATTGCCCGCGGGCGCAGAGGCAAAGTGACGTCGGTCGATAAAGCGAACGTCCTTGAAACGAGCAAATTATGGCGTGAAGTTGTGGAAGAGCGGAAAGCGGCTTATCCAGACGTCGAAGTCGAGCATATGCTGGTCGATTCGGCCGCGATGAAATTGATCACCGATCCCCGCCGCTTTGATGTCGTTGTGACAGAGAATATGTTCGGTGACATCTTAAGCGATGAAGCGTCGGTTATCACGGGATCGCTTGGCATGCTGCCATCCGCGAGTGTCCGCACAGACGGCTTCGGCTTATACGAACCGGTACACGGATCCGCGCCAGATATCGCGGGGCAGAATAAAGCCAACCCGTCAGCGGCGATCTTGTCGGTTGCCATGATGCTGCGCCATTCATTCGGCATGCATTCAGAAGCTTCCGCAATTGAAGAAGCGGTAATGGGCGTGCTGGAAGATGGCTATTGCACAGGGGATTTGACGACAGCCGGCAAACGGACTGTTTCGACTGAAACTTTCGTGACGAAAGTCATCGAGGAAGTCGAACGGGAATTTGTATCTGAACACATCATGTATTCTTACGTTTAAGCAAAGGAGCGGGCGCACGATGGCAAAAACGATTATTGAAAAGATTTGGGAACAGCATATCGTCTATGAAGAGGCGGGAAAGCCGGACCTTTTATACATCGACCTTCATTTATTGCATGAAGTCACTTCACCGCAGGCGTTCGAAGGCCTGCGGCTGAATGGCCGCAAAGTGCGGCGGCCGGATTTATGCTTTGCGACGATGGACCACAATGTGCCGACGCGCAACCGCGATCAAATCACCGATCCGATTTCGCGCAAGCAGATCGCAACTTTGCAGCAAAACTGCGATGAGTTCGGGGTTCCGCTTGCGGGCATCAATCATCCCGACCAAGGCATCGTGCACGTCATCGGACCGGAGCTTGGGCTGACGCAGCCGGGCAAGACGATCGTTTGCGGCGATAGCCATACGTCGACACACGGCGCGTTCGGCGCGCTGGCGTTCGGCATCGGCACAAGTGAAGTCGAACACGTGCTATCAACACAGACATTATGGCAATCAAAGCCTAAAACGATGGAAATCCGCATCGACGGTGAACTGGGCTTCGGCGTTTCTTCGAAAGATGTCATCTTGGCGATCATCGCCAAATTCGGCATCGACATGGGAACAGGGCATATCGTCGAGTATACGGGCGATGCCATCCGCAACTTGTCGATGGAAGAGCGCATGACGATCTGCAATATGTCGATTGAAGCGGGAGCGCGCGCTGGGCTGATCAGCCCGGACGACACGACGATCGACTATTTGAGAGGCCGACGCCATGTGCCGCAAGACGAGGCGTTTGAAGAAGCTGCTGCGAAATGGCTTGAGTTGGCGACAGATGAAGATGCGCAATACGATGTGTCGCTCTCCATCCACGCCGATGAAATCTCGCCGTTCGTCACTTGGGGCACCAATCCTTCGATGGGTTCAGGAATTGCAGGCCATGTGCCGTTTGCTGCGGATTACGAAGAGCAGGAAGACCGGGATGCGCTGAAACAGGCGCTGGATTATATGCACCTTGAAGAAGGGGCGGCATTGTCGTCAATTCCGATCCAACACGTCTTTATCGGTTCCTGCACGAATGCACGCTTAGGCGATCTACGGGCAGCTAGCGCCATTGTAGAAGGCCGTACAGTCCATCCATCTGTAACGGCGATTGTCGTACCGGGGTCAGAAACTGTAAAGCGTGCTGCAGAAGAGGAAGGGCTCGATAAAATCTTCCTGGCCGCCGGATTTGAATGGCGCGAAACGGGATGCAGCATGTGCCTGGCAATGAATGAAGATTCTGTTCCGGCAGGAGAACGCTGTGCATCCACTTCCAACCGGAATTTCGAAGGGCGCCAAGGAGCGGGTTCAATGACTCACCTTGTCAGCCCGGTGATGGCCGCTGCAGCTGCAATTGAAGGGCATCTGACAGATGTCCGGAATTATATGAAAGAACCTGTGCCGAGTGCATAACAACACCAAAGGAAAAGGAGGCCGCTTGCAATGAAGCCCATCAACCACATCAATAGCGTCTTGACCCCCCTGGAACGCAAAAATGTCGATACCGACCAAATCATCTCGAAAGAGTTTCTGAAGCGCATCGAACGGACCGGGTTCGGCAAGTATTTATTCTATCATTGGCGATTCCGTCCGGATGGTGCACCGGAAGAAAGCTTTGTCCTGAACGATCCGCGTTTCAAAGGCTCCGAAATTCTGGTCGCACAAGAGAACTTCGGTTGCGGCTCCTCACGCGAGCATGCCCCATGGGCGATTCAAGATTACGGGTTCAACGTCGTCATCGCGCCAAGCTTTGCGGATATCTTCTATAATAACTGTGTGAAAAACGGGATTTTGCCAATCCGTTTGGCGCATGCGGAAGTGGACGAGCTGATTCAAAAAGGCAAACAGGAGCCTTACCGGCTGGAAGTCGATTTAGAGGCACAGACCGTAGCAGGCCAGGACGGCAGCCGCTATTCGTTCACGATCGATCCGTATTGGAAAGAGATGCTGCTAAAAGGCTGGGACGAGATTGCGCTGACATTCCAATTCGAATCGCATATTACGGCATATGAAGCAAAACAAGGCGTGTAACATTCTACTATTACAAGAGGAGATGATCTGCTTGGGAATTCGTACAGTACAGTAGGCTTATTTAATGCATTCGAGAGGTTGGCGCCCATTGTCCATCGCACGCCGTGCAAGCAATCCAGTACGCTGAATGCCATCACCGGCAGCGAGGTTTCATTGAAACTGGAGAACTTGCAGAAAACGGGTTCGTTCAAAGTCCGCGGCGCGTTCAATAAAATCAGCCAGATGACGGAATTGGAATGCGCACGGGGAATCATTGCCGCTTCGGCGGGCAACCACGCGCAAGGTGTGGCACTGGCAGGGCGTGAAAAGGGCGTGCCGGTGACGGTATTTATGCCTGAAGGCACTCCGGAAACGAAAGTGCTGGCGACGCGCCAATACGGTGCCCGAGTTATCATTGCCGGGAAGAATTTCGACGAAGCATACGCAGCGGCGAAAAGGGAGCAATTGGCTACGGGTGCAGCGTTTGTCCATCCGTTTGACGATTTGGCCATCATCGAAGGGCAGGCGACAGTTGCAATGGAGATGCTGCAGCAATGCCCCGACCTGGATACAATCGTTGTACCAGCCGGCGGCGGCGGCCTGCTTGCAGGGACAGCTATCGCCGCCAAGCTGATGCGGCCGGAAATCCGGGTCATTGGCGTGCAGGCGAGAGCCGCTTCCTCTATCGCGTCCATTTTCCACGGCACCAATAATACGGCGGTGCCATTTCTGCCGACCATGGCGGAAGGCATCAAAGTGAAAGAGCCAGGAAAATTGACGACGAAAATCATCCAGGCTTACGTAGACGATGTCATCACCGTCAGTGAGCAGGAAATCGCCTCAGCGATCCTTTTTATGCTTGAACGTGAAAAGATGCTTGTCGAAGGAGCGGGAGCAGCGGCGGTTGCTGCAATGCTCTTTCGACATCTCCCATTTGATTCGGCGCGAACGGGCGTTATCGTCAGCGGCGGCAATTTCGACATCGCCAGACTCGAAGAATGCAGAAAAACCGCTACTGATATCGGTACGGCAAGTTCTTATTAATAGTAGAAGCCCTTTGCTATCCGGCAAAGGGCTTTTTGGCGGGCTGCGGAAAAGTCGGTTTTTTCAGTATGATGGAAATGCGTGCAGAGCGGTTGACATCCTTTTAGGGATTTGTTAATTTAATAAAGTACTTTAACGCTTTAGCAAACTAAAGGAGAATCCATAAATGAATGCAGTAGTGATTGCCGTAATTATCATGCTTGTCTTGAGCCTTCTCCGTGTCAACGTCGTGTTCGCTTTGTTGATCGGTGCACTGGCGGGGGGGCTAGCTGGAAACTTGTCATTTGCAGAAACCATCACCGCCTATACCGACGGACTTGGGGCAGGGGCCACCATCGCGCTCAGCTACGCCATGCTTGGCGGGTTCGCCGTAGCGATCTCGCGCACAGGAATTCCTGAATTGCTGGTTTCTGGCGTCTTGAAGCTCGTCAATAAAGAGGGGGAAGCAACTAGGGAAAACCTGGCGAAAGCATTAATCATCTTTGCGCTGCTGGTGATGGCTATCTTTTCACAGAACCTCATCCCGATTCACATCGCTTTCATCCCGTTATTGGTCCCGCCGATTCTACACATCCTAAACGAACTGCGCATCGACCGCCGTTTGATTGCTAGCGTGCTGACTTTCGGTTTGACTGCGCCCTATATTTTGCTGCCGTATGGCTTCGGGCTGATTTTCCATGAAATTGTTGCCACGCAGATGGAACTTGCAGGATTGCCGATTGATATGGCGGATATTCCGAAAGCGATGGCCATTCCAGTTGCCGGCATGGCGCTCGGCTTGATCATCGCCGTCTTCATTGCGTACCGCAAGCCGCGTGATTATCAGACCGAGCTTACTACTATAGAAGAAACCCGTACGAAAAAAGCATCGAAGAAAGATATTATTGTTACCATTCTGGCTTTGATTGCTGCGCTTTACGGGCAGATCCAGACAGAATCGATGATCATTGGCGCGCTGGCCGGAATCCTCGTATTGTATATCTTCGGTGCGATGAAATGGCGCGACGCGGATGATGTGCTGACAGCCGGCATGCGCATGATGGCCTTTATCGGCTTCGTCATGATCTCGGCGAATGGTTTTGCTTCCGTCATCCAAGCGACCGGTGCCATTGAGCCGCTGGTGGCAAGCTCCTCCGATTTATTTAATGGCAATAAAGGAGCGGCTGCGCTAGCGATGCTCATCATCGGCCTCGTCGTCACGATGGGCATCGGCTCATCGTTTGCGACCATTCCGATCATCGCTGCCATCTTCGTGCCGCTCAGCATGGAGTTCGGCTTCTCGACGCTGGCGATCATCGCCCTGATCGGAACAGCGGGCGCACTCGGCGACGCCGGGTCTCCGGCCTCCGATTCTACGCTCGGCCCGACAGCCGGACTGAACGTCGACGGGCAGCACAACCACATCTGGGATACGTGTGTGCCAACGTTCATCCATTACAATATTCCGCTCGTCGTGTTCGGCTGGATTGCGATTATGCTGCTCGCTTAAAGGTGAATGTTCGGACTATTATCGTATCGGTTGTATAAAGGAAAAATCCTGTTATAATAAAAAAAGCGAATCAGAAAGAATTTCGTGGAAAGCCTTGCGGAATTCTTTTTTCTTTTGTATAATGGTGAATGTTGGTCTTTGACTGCGATGAAGCGAGAGGTTACCGATACACCCGGCCGCTTTGCCATGGCGAGTGATTGGAAAATTTTCGTGGAGAATGTCTATCCAAAATAGGCGAAAGGGAGGGAAAATAATGGCAAAACAAAAAATTCGTATCCGTTTAAAAGCATATGATCATAGAATCCTAGATCAGTCTGCTGAGAAAATTGTGGAAACAGCTAAACGTTCAGGCGCTAGCGTATCGGGTCCGATACCGTTGCCAACGGAAAAGTCAGTTTACACGATCTTGCGTGCTGTCCATAAGTACAAAGATTCTCGTGAGCAATTTGAAATGCGCACACACAAACGTCTAATCGATATCGTTAACCCGACACCACAAACTGTCGATGCGTTGATGAAACTTGATTTACCGTCAGGCGTTGACATTGAAATTAAACTTTAATCGGTGAACGAAATAGAAAAAACACAAAAATTGCAGGAGGTGTGACAACATGACCAAAGGAATCTTAGGTAGAAAAATCGGTATGACGCAAGTTTTTGCTGAGAACGGTGATTTAATCCCTGTAACTGTAGTTGAGGCTGCTCCAAACGTAGTGCTTCAAAAGAAAACAGTTGAGGTTGACGGCTACGAAGCAATCCAATTAGGTTTTGAAGACAAGCGCGAGAAGCTTGCCAACAAACCTTCTAAAGGACACGTAGCAAAAGCGAACACTGCTCCTAAGCGCTTCATTCGCGAACTTCGCAATGTAAACTTAGCTGATTACGAGATTGGTCAGGAAGTCAAAGTAGATGTATTCGCAGAAGGCGACATCGTAGATGTCACTGGAACAACAAAAGGTAAAGGTTTCCAAGGTGTTATTAAACGCCACGGACAATCCCGCGGACCAATGTCCCACGGATCGCGTTACCACCGCCGTCCAGGTTCAATGGGCCCGGTTGCCCCTAACCGCGTTTTCAAACAGAAGAAATTACCTGGTCAAATGGGTGGAACGACAATTACGATCCAAAACCTTGAAATCGTCAAGGTTGATGTGGAACGCAACTTGCTTCTAATCAAAGGTAATGTTCCTGGTTCACGCAAAGCGATGCTTCGCGTAAAAACAGCTATCAAAGCTAACTAATCATTTTTTTGAGGAAGGAGGAAACACGAATGCCTAAAGTAGCTTTATTAAATCAAACAGGTTCACAAGTTGGCGACATCGAATTGAACGACTATGTATTCGGTATCGAACCAAATGAATCAGTGTTATTTGACGCAGTAGTGATGCAACGCGCTTCACTTCGCCAAGGTAACCATAAAGTAAAAAACCGTTCTGAAGTAGCAGGCGGCGGTAGAAAACCATGGCGCCAAAAAGGAACAGGACGTGCTCGTCAAGGGTCGATCCGTTCACCACAATGGCGCGGCGGCGGTGTTGTCTTCGGACCGACACCACGTAGCTACAGCTATAAATTGCCTAAGAAAGTACGTCGTTTAGCTCTTCGCTCTGCTCTTTCATCGACAGTAGTTGGAGAAAAATTGATGGTACTTGAAGGTTTGTCGTTTGACGCACCAAAAACAAAGTCATTTACACAATTGATGGGCGACCTTTCAATCGGTAAAAAAGCTTTGTTCGTAACTGCTGACCTTGATGAGAACGTAGCATTGTCTGCGCGCAACATCAAAGGCATGACAGTGGTGTCGGCAACTGGCATCAACGTATTAGACCTGCTTGGACATGACAAAGTCGTTATGACAAAAGCAGCGATCGAGAAAATTGAGGAGGTGCTTAGTTAATGGAAGCACGTGATATTTTAAAGCGTCCGGTCATTACTGAGCGTTCTTCTGAAGTAATGGCAGATAAGAAGTACACTTTTGAAGTGGACACTCGCGCAAACAAAACACAAGTTAAACATGCAGTTCAGGAAATCTTCGGAGTTCAAGTTGAGAAAGTCAACATCATGAACTACAAAGGGAAATTCAAACGCATGGGCAAACACGCAGGATACACTAACAAACGCCGCAAAGCGATCGTTAAATTGACTGCTGACAGCAAAGACATCGAATTGTTCGATATTTAATTTCTTATAAGTTCTTAAAGAACTACTAACGAAGGAGGGAAATAACGTGGGGATTAGAAAATACAAACCTACCACTAACGGTCGTCGTAATATGACGAGTTCGGATTTCGCTGAAATCACAACGAACAAGCCTGAAAAATCGCTTCTACAACCAACTAAGCGTAAAGGCGGCCGTAATAACCAAGGTAAAATTACTGTACGCCATCACGGTGGTGGACATAAACGCCAATACCGTGTTATCGATTTCAAACGTAACAAAGATGGCATTCCAGGACGCGTTGCTACAATCGAGTACGATCCTAACCGTTCTGCGAACATCGCATTGATCAACTATGCTGATGGAGAAAAACGTTACATCTTGGCTCCTAAAGGACTCACAGTTGGAACGCAGATCATGTCAGGCGTTGAAGCTGATATCAAAGCAGGTAACGCACTTCCGTTATCGAACATCCCAATGGGTTCTACAATCCATAACATTGAATTGAAGCCAGGCGGCGGCGGACAACTTGTACGCTCTGCAGGAACTTCAGCTCAGGTATTGGGTAAAGAAGGAAAATACGTAACAGTTCGTTTGCAATCAGGCGAAGTTCGCATGATCCTTGCTACTTGCCGTGCTACTATTGGCGCTGTAGGCAACGAGCAGCACGAATTGATCAACATTGGTAAAGCAGGACGTAACCGCTGGAAGGGCAATCGCCCAACAGTCCGCGGATCTGTAATGAACCCTAACGATCACCCACACGGTGGTGGTGAAGGACGTTCGCCAATCGGACGTAAATCACCAATGTCTCCATGGGGCAAACCAACTCTTGGATACAAAACGCGCAAGAAAACGAACAAGTCAGACAAGTTCATCGTGCGTCGTCGTAAAAAATAATTTGATTCCGCTGCGGTTCAATGAAAGAACCGTGGTGCGATCACGAAGGGAGGACCTCAAATGGGCCGCAGCTTGAAGAAAGGACCTTTTGCTGATGATCATCTTTTGAAAAAAGTTGACGCACAAAAGGATTCTGAGAAAAAACAAGTGATTAAAACTTGGTCTCGCCGTTCTACAATTTTCCCGACATTCATCGGACTAACAATTGCAGTATACGACGGACGTAAACACATCCCTGTATACGTGACTGAAGACATGGTTGGCCATAAACTAGGAGAATTTGCTCCAACACGCAAATACGCTAGTCATGGTGCAGACGACAAGAAAACAAGACGTTAATTGAGAGGAGGATTTCCCCATGCAAGCAAAAGCTGTTGCTAGAACAGTACGTATTGCTCCTCGTAAAGTCCGTTTAGTAGTAGATTTAATCCGAGGCAAGCAAATCGGCGAAGCCGTTGCAATTTTGAACCACACTCCGAAAGCATCATCTATTGTTGTTGAGAAGTTGTTGAAATCTGCAGCTGCTAACGCAGAACATAACTACGAAATGGATCTGAACAACTTGTACATCAGTGAAGTATTCGTTGATGAAGGTCCGACATTGAAACGTTTCCGTCCACGTGCAATGGGACGCGCAAGCGCGATTAACAAACGTACAAGCCACATCACACTAGTGGTATCTGACAAGAAGGAGGGATAATTCGTGGGACAAAAAATACATCCAATAGGGATGCGTATCGGAATCATTCGTGACTGGGAGTCCAAATGGTACGCTGAAAAAGACTATGCGACACTTCTTCACGAAGATATTAAAATCCGTGAATACGTCGAAGCACGTTTGAAAGAAGCTTCAGTTTCTAAGATTGAAATTGAGCGCGCTGCAAATCGTGTAAACGTAACAATTCACACTGCGAAACCAGGTATGGTAATTGGTAAAGGTGGTTCTGAAGTAGAAGTGCTTCGCAACCAACTGAACACAATGACTGGCAAGCGTGTACACATCAACATCATTGAAATCAAGAGAGCTGACCTTGATGCGAGATTAGTAGCTGAAAGCGTAGCACGCCAATTGGAAAACCGTGTATCTTTCCGCCGTGCTCAAAAGCAAGCTATCCAGCGCACTATGCGTTCTGGCGCTAAAGGGATCAAAACTCAAGTATCTGGACGTTTAGGCGGCGCTGACATTGCGCGTTCTGAACACTACAGTGAAGGTACTGTTCCGCTCCATACGCTACGCGCGGATATCGATTATGCGCATGCAGAAGCCGATACAACTTACGGCAAACTTGGCGTAAAAGTATGGATCTACCGCGGTGAAGTCCTTCCAACTAAGAAGAAATCTGAGGAAGGAGGCAAATAATATGTTAATGCCTAAACGCGTTAAATATCGTCGAGAGCACCGAGGCAAGATGCGCGGAGAAGCTAAAGGCGGCAAAGAAATCGCATTCGGTGAATTTGGTCTCCAGGCTTTAGAATCATCTTGGATCACTAACCGCCAAATCGAAGCAGCACGTATTTCCATGACTCGCTACATGAAACGTGGCGGTAAAGTATGGATTAAAATTTTCCCGCATAAACCTTATACGAAAAAGCCTCTTGAGGTACGTATGGGATCCGGTAAAGGTTCGCCTGAAGGCTGGGTAGCGGTTGTTAAAACTGGTAAAGTAATGTTCGAACTTGCTGGAGTATCTGAAGAAGTGGCACGCGAAGCATTGCGCTTAGCATCACACAAACTTCCGATCAAAACGAAGTTCGTTAAACGCGAAGAAATTGGTGGTGAATCGAATGAAAGCTAAAGAAATCCGTGACTTAACCACTGCTGAGATCGAACAAAAAGTGAAATCACTGAAGGAAGAGCTTTTCAACCTTCGCTTCCAATTGGCTACAGGTCAATTAGAAAATACTGCTCGCATCCGCGAAGTACGTAAAGCGATTGCCCGTATGAAAACTGTGATTCACGAAAGAGTACTCAGTGGCAATAACTGATAAATCGAGAGGAGGTTTGCAAGTATGACTGAGCGTAACCAACGCAAAGTATACACAGGCCGTGTTGTGTCTGACAAAATGGACAAGACCGTTACAGTAATGGTTGAAACTCAAAAGAAGCACTCATTTTATGGCAAACGTGTAAAATACTCTAAGAAATATAAAGCTCATGATGAGCTAAACGAAGCGAAAATGGGCGACATCGTTCGCATCATGGAAACTCGTCCGCTGTCAGCTACAAAACGTTTCCGTTTGATGGAAGTTGTAGAAAAAGCGGTTATTATCTAATTTAAATAATTTCGGAACCTAAGAAATTCCGAAGGGAGGTAACCTAAGTGATCCAACAGGAAACTCGTTTAAAAGTTGCAGACAACTCGGGTGCTCGTGAAGTACTAACAATTAAAGTGCTTGGTGGTTCTGGTCGCAAGACTGCAAACATCGGCGACGTAATTGTTTGTACCGTGAAGAAAGCAACACCAGGTGGCGTTGTCAAGAAAGGTGAAGTCGTTAAGGCTGTCATCGTTCGCACGAAAAGCGGAGCTCGCCGTAAAGACGGCACTTACATTAAATTTGATGAAAATGCATGTGTTATTATTCGTGACGACAAAGGTCCACGTGGAACACGTATTTTCGGACCTGTTGCCCGCGAACTTCGCGACAGCAACTTCATGAAAATCGTTTCACTTGCTCCTGAAGTTCTTTAATAAATCAATGTGCCATACCAAGGAGGTGCGACAGAATGCATGTTAAAAAAGGTGATACAGTTAAGGTAATCTCAGGTAAAGACAAAGGCAAAACAGGTGTTGTTTTGACAGCTCTTCCTAAGAAAGACCGTGTGCTAGTTGAAGGTGTAAACATCATCAAAAAGCATACAAAACCGAACCAGGCAAGCCCACAAGGTGGGATTGTCAGCCAAGAAGCAGCGATTCACGTTTCTAACGTAATGTTAATCGACCCTAAATCCGGCGAGCGACTCGTGTAGGATACAAGGTAGAAGATGGTAAAAAAGTTCGTGTTGCAAAAAAATCCGGTGAAAAATTAGATAAATAAAAATTCCTGAATGAAGGGAGGTACACACATGAACCGCCTAAAAGAAAAATATGTGAATGAAGTCACTCCTGCTCTAGTGAGCAAGTTTGAATATAAATCAGTAATGCAAGTACCCCAAGTAGATAAGATCGTTATTAACATGGGTGTGGGCGAAGCTGTTCAAAACACTAAGTCCCTTGACACTGCTGTTGAAGAACTACAAACGATTTCTGGTCAAAAACCAGTTATTACCAAAGCTAAGAAATCTATCGCTGGCTTCCGTCTTCGTGAAGGTATGCCAATCGGATGTAAAGTTACACTTCGCGGAGAGCGTATGTATGACTTCCTGGATAAATTGATTGCTATCTCACTTCCACGTGTACGTGATTTCCGTGGCGTTTCGAAAAAATCTTTCGATGGACGCGGCAACTACACACTTGGTGTGAAAGAACAATTGATCTTCCCTGAAATCGATTATGATAAAGTTTCTAAAGTACGCGGTATGGACATCGTAATTGTAACAACTGCGAACTCTGATGAAGAAGCTCGTGAGTTATTAACACAATTCGGAATGCCGTTCCAAAAGTAAACGTGAGGGAGGCGTAAACGTGGCTAAAAAATCTATGATCGCAAAACAAAAACGCACGCCAAAGTTTAAAGTACAAGAGTACACACGCTGTGAACGATGCGGACGTCCGCATTCAGTATTACGCAAATTTAAACTTTGCCGTATTTGTTTCCGTGAACTTGCATATGTGGGACAAATTCCTGGCGTTAAAAAAGCCACTGGTAATCCCCTAATTTGGGAAGGAGGTAAATGTAATGACAATGACAGATCCGATTGCAGATATGCTGACACGCATTCGTAATGCAAACATGGTTCGTCACGAGAAATTAGAGCTTCCGGCTTCTAATGTGAAAAAAGACATCGCTGAAATTTTGAAGCGTGAAGGTTTCGTTCGTGACGTGGAATATGTTGAAGATGATAAACAAGGTATGATCCGGATTTTCTTGAAATACGGAGCTAATAACGAACGCGTTATTACTGGATTGAAACGCATTTCAAAACCAGGATTGCGTGTATACGCTAAAACTAATGAGGTGCCTCGTGTACTGAACGGTCTTGGGATCGCTTTGGTATCGACATCACAAGGTTTGGTAACTGATAAAGAAGCCCGCGCGAAACAAATCGGCGGAGAAATCATAGCATACGTTTGGTAATTAGCAACAAACGAATGGAGGTGCAAAGAAATGTCACGTGTAGGTAAAAAACCAATCGAGGTTCCTGCTGACGTTACTGTCACTATTGGCGACAATAACGAAGTAACTGTTAAAGGACCTAAAGGCGAGTTGACTCGCAAATTCAACAAAGATATCGCAATCGTTCTTGAAGACAACGTGGTAACATTATCACGCCCGTCTGAATCGAAAGATCACCGCACAATTCACGGAACTACTCGTGCTTTGCTTGCTAACATGGTTCTTGGAACTTCACAAGGATTCGAGCGTACGCTTGAATTGGTAGGGGTTGGATACCGTGCTCAGCTGCAAGGTCAAAAATTGGTTCTTAACGTAGGTTACTCTCACCCGGTTGAATTCACTCCGGAAGAAGGCCTTACAGTTGAAGTTCCAGCTAACACAAAAGTTATCGTTAAAGGCATCGACAAAGAACGCGTTGGAGCTCTTGCTTCTAACATCCGCCAAGTTCGTCCGCCAGAGCCGTATAAAGGCAAAGGTATCCGTTACGAAGGTGAGAAAGTTCGCCGCAAAGAAGGTAAAACAGGTAAATAATGCTGCTTAGGCAGGATGAAAGGAGTGACCTCAGTGATTACGAAACTCGATAAAAACGCATCTCGTAAAAAGCGTCATGCTCGTGTACGTTCAAAAATCACGGGTACAGCAACACGCCCGCGTTTAAACGTATTCCGTTCGAATAAATACATCTACGCTCAATTGATCGACGATACTAACGGCGTAACACTTGTAAGTGCATCATCTATGGATAAAGATTTCACAGGCGATTCAACTGGCAACGTGGAAGCAGCAGCTAAAGTCGGCGAAACAATCGCAAAACGTGCTACTGAAAACGGTTTGACATCGATTGTTTTTGACCGCGGTGGTTATTTATATCATGGACGTGTAAAAGCATTGGCAGAAGCTGCACGTGAAAATGGTTTACAATTTTAAAAGAAGGAGGGACACATTTCATGCGTCGTATTGATCCAAACAAACTTGAACTTGAAGAACGCGTAGTTACGATTAACCGCGTAGCGAAAGTTGTAAAAGGTGGACGTCGTTTCCGTTTCTCCGCATTAGTTGTTGTAGGCGACAAAAATGGTAATGTCGGTTTTGGTACTGGTAAAGCACAAGAAGTTCCAGATGCTATCCGTAAAGCTATTGAAGATGCGAAGAAAAACCTTATTGAAGTACCAATGGTTAAAGGTACAACTCCACACTTAGTAATCGGTCGCTTTGGTGCTGGCCAAAT
Source organism: Planococcus koreensis (assembly GCF_004761975.1). GTDB lineage: Bacteria > Bacillota > Bacilli > Bacillales_A > Planococcaceae > Planococcus > Planococcus koreensis. Next base: position 52,536 of record NZ_RQII01000013.1, read on the forward strand.
TCTTATCAAACCGGCTTCTCCGGGTACTGGTGTTATTGCTGGTGGACCTGTCCGTGCGGTACTTGAACTTGCTGGAGTACAAGACATCTTGTCGAAATCTCTAGGTTCAAACACACCAATCAACATGGTTCGTGCAACTATCAACGGTTTGACTCAACTGAAAAGTGCTGACCAAGTTGCAAAACTTCGCGGCAAAACTACAGAAGAGCTATTAGGATAAGGAGGGAAAATTACATGGCAACTAAACTAGAAATTACCCTCACAAAATCTGTGATCGGCGCTAAGCCATCACAACGTAAAACTGTCCAGTCATTAGGCTTGCGCAAAATGCACCAGACAGTAGCGCACCAAGACAATGCAGCCGTTCGCGGAATGCTTGATAAAGTCGCTCATTTAGTAACTATCAAAGAAGTTTAATCCCTGATTTCTATAGAAGGAGGTGCCAACCACATGAAACTTCATGAATTAAAACCAGCAGAAGGTTCACGCAGTTCAAGAAAGCGTATCGGACGCGGTATCGGTTCAGGTACTGGTAAAACAGCAGGTAAAGGCCATAAAGGTCAAAACGCACGTTCTGGCGGCGGAGTTCGTCCAGGATTCGAGGGTGGTCAAAACCCATTGTTCCGTCGTTTGCCTAAACGTGGATTTACGAACATTAACCGTAAAGACTATGCTATTGTCAACCTTGATGTATTGAACCGTTTCGACGAGGGCACAGAAATTACACCTGCATTGCTTATCGAATCAGGTTATGTCAGCAACGAACGTTCTGGAATCAAGATTCTTGGCAATGGTAGCTTAGAGAAGAAAATGACTGTTAAAGCTCACAAATTCTCTGGAACAGCAAAAGAAGCGATTGAAGCTGCCGGCGGACAAACCGAGGTGCTTTAATGTTTCAGACAATCTCAAATTTTATGCGCGTGACTGATATTCGAAATAAAATTATCTTTACTTTACTAATGCTCATCATTTTCCGTATCGGGACTTTCATTCCGGTACCGAATGTTGACGCAAACGTATTGCAAGCTACTGATCAAGCTGGCTTGATCGGATTCTTAAATACTTTCGGTGGAGGCGCCCTAGCTAATTTCTCGATTTTAGCAATGGGGATCATGCCATACATCACAGCGTCAATCATCGTGCAATTATTGCAGATGGATGTTGTGCCGAAGTTTGCAGAGTGGGCGAAACAAGGTGAAGTCGGAAGACGGAAACTTGCTCAATTCACTCGCTATTTCACAATTGTTCTTGCCTTTATCCAAGCGATTGGTATGTCTTACGGATTCAACCAGATTTATGGTGGATCTTTAATACAGGACGATTCGATTGCAACTTATGCTGTAATCGCAATTGTTTTAACTGGCGGTACTGCATTTCTACTGTGGCTTGGTGAGCAGATTACGGCAAAAGGTGTGGGGAACGGTATTTCGATTATCATCTTCGCTGGGATTGTCGCTGCAATACCTGGAGCTGTCAACCAATTGTACGCACAGCAAATCGAAGGAGCTGGTTCTCAGCTTGCGATCAACATCGCCCTTCTGGTCTTGCTTGCATTAGCAGTTGTTGCTGTTACTGTTTTGGTCATCTACGTTCAGCAAGCGCTGCGTAAAATTCCGATCCAGTATGCAAAACGCGTTGCTGGCCGCGGCCAGACAACAAGTGCACAACAAACGCATTTACCTTTGAAAGTGAACGCGGCCGGAGTTATCCCGGTTATCTTCGCAGTAGCGTTTATCATTACGCCGCAAACCATCGCTTCTTTCTTTGGCGCCAACGCGGTTACGGATGCAATCCAGAATACATTTGACTACACTCGTCCTGTCGGCATGATCATTTATGTCGCTTTGATTGTAGCTTTCACTTATTTCTATGCATTCATTCAGGTTAATCCTGAAAACGTGTCGGACAATCTGAAAAAGCAAGGTGCTTATATTCCGGGAATCCGTCCGGGTAAAAATACGCAAGATTATTTAACAAGCGTGTTGTACCGTTTGACATTCGTCGGAGCGATTTTCCTGTCCGTTATCGCAGTAATGCCAATTTTCTTCACCAACCTGATGGGCTTGCCGCAATCGGCGCAAATCGGTGGTACAAGTCTATTGATCGTGGTAGGGGTAGCGCTGGAGACGATGAAACAATTGGAATCTCAGCTTGTTAAACGTCATTATAAAGGCTTTATGAAATAATCAGGGGTTTTAGGGGCGTGTGAAAACGTTCCTTCTCCACTTGTCTGAGGGGGCAAACGTATGAATATCGTATTAATGGGTCTACCTGGTGCCGGAAAAGGCACTCAAGCGGACAGAATTGTTGAGAAGTACGACATCCCTCATATTTCTACAGGTGATATGTTCCGGGCCGCTATCAAAGGCGGAACGAAACTAGGCTTGGAAGCAAAATCGTTCATGGATAAGGGAGCATTAGTTCCCGATGAAGTGACTATCGGTATCGTCCGTGAGCGTCTTAGCGCAGCGGATTGTGAAGAAGGCTTCCTATTGGATGGCTTTCCACGTACAGTCCCACAAGCTGAAGCGCTGGAATCTCTTCTTGCTGATCTTGGCAAAAGAATCGAGCATGTCGTAAACATCCAAGTTGAACAAGACGAACTTGTTAAACGATTAACGGGTCGCCGGATTTGCAAAGTGTGTGGCACAGCTTACCATCTCGTTTTTAACCCGCCTCAAAAAGACGGTGTATGCGATAAAGATGGCGGCGAACTATACCAGCGCGAAGACGACAATCCTGAAACCGTCACAAACCGTTTAGAAGTTAACATTAAACAAACTCAGCCGCTTCTTGATTTCTACGAAAACAAAGGCGTGCTGAAAAATATAAATGGACAGCAGGACATTCAAAAGGTATTTGCTGACATTGATGCTCTTCTAAAGGGCGACCGAGGCTAATCTTCGGCGCCGGGCGCAGTTAGTTGCCTCCATGTGGCTTTAAGGAGCGACGGAGATATGAATTTTCGAGAGCTGCAAAAGCAAACAAGGCTTGTTATAGGAAGTCTGATGCAGGGTTCACAAAGTGCAATTCGGCATGGGAAATAGTATAATGGGTTTCGTGGAAGCATCTGTGTAACGGGTTTGGAACTCATCCAAGGCAGTCCGGACGGTCGAGGAAACATGAGTCAGGCTGGATTAACCGGATTACCCCCTCTCCGCAATCTGCGGGCAGTGGAACTCGGAGACTGTCTTTCGAATGTCACTCATGCATTCCTGGTGAATGAATATCGTAGTATTATTCAATCAGCAAATACTGTTTGAAGATGAGAACCTGATTTGTATACAGAAGGGAGACTGGGTCGATGGCGAAAGACGATGTAATTGAAATCGAAGGAACAGTCGTTGAGACTTTGCCTAACGCGATGTTTAAAGTGGAACTGGAGAACGGCCATACGATTCTTGCGCATGTATCAGGCAAGATCCGCATGCATTTCATCCGCATTCTGCCGGGGGATAAAGTAACAGTGGAACTTTCTCCTTACGATTTAACACGCGGTCGTATCACATACCGTTTTAAATAATCTTTTGCACTCCGGACTACTAAGGAGGTTGGGTTAGATGAAAGTGAGACCATCTGTAAAACCGATCTGTGAAAAATGTAAAGTTATTCGCAGAAACGGTAAAGTAATGGTAATCTGTGAAAATCCGAAACACAAACAAAGACAAGGCTAATAAGAAGGAGGTGCATCACACATGGCACGTATTGCTGGTGTTGACATTCCACGCGACAAACGCGTTGTTATTTCATTAACATACATTTTCGGTGTTGGTAAAACTACTGCTCAGAAAGTACTTTCAGGAGCTGGTATCTCTGAAGATACTCGCGTTCGCGATCTTACTGAAGACGAGTTGAACAATATCCGTGAGCAATTGGATCAATATAAAATTGAAGGTGACCTACGCCGTGAAGTTTCTATGAACATCAAGCGATTGATGGAAATTGCTAGCTTCCGAGGTATCCGCCACCGCCGTGGACTACCTGTTCGCGGACAAAATACGAAGAACAATGCGCGTACGCGTAAAGGTCCTCGTAAAACTGTAGCTAACAAGAAAAAATAATCAGTAAAGGAGGTATCTTCCTAACATGGCACGTAAACAACAAACTCGTAAGCGTCGTGTGAAAAAGAATATCGAATCTGGTATTGCTCACATCCGCTCAACATTTAACAACACAATCGTTACGATTACAGATATGCAAGGAAATGCAGTATCATGGTCAAGCGCTGGTGCTCTAGGATTTAGAGGTTCACGTAAATCTACACCTTTCGCTGCTCAAATGGCTGCTGAAACTTGTGCTAAAACTTCGATCGAACACGGTCTTAAAACTCTAGAAGTTACAGTTAAAGGTCCTGGTTCAGGTCGTGAGGCTGCTATCCGTGCGCTTCAAGCTGCCGGACTAGAAGTTACAGCTATCAAAGATGTAACTCCAGTACCTCATAACGGTTGCCGTCCGCCAAAACGCCGTCGCGTATAATCGTTAATCTGAATAGGATTTTTGAACATCACGACTTACTGAATGTGTTCCGAATCGTTGCGAAAGTCTGTGACTATCGAATTCTTGATGAAACGAAAATACCGACGTTTTGAAGGAGGGTAAAATGAATGCTCGAAATAGAAAAACCGAAAATTGAAACGGTCGAGATCGACAACACTGCTAAATACGGCAAGTTTGTTGTTGAACCACTTGAACGTGGATATGGAACTACTTTAGGAAACTCCTTACGTCGAATCTTACTTTCATCTTTACCAGGCGCTGCTGTTACTTCGATTCAAATTGACGGTGTCTTGCATGAATTCTCCACTGTTGAAGGTGTAGAAGAAGATGTAGCATCAATCATCTTGAATATTAAGAAACTGGCACTGAAAATTTACTCTGACGAAGAAAAAGTCATTGAAATTGATGTAAAAGGTGATGGAACGGTTACGGCTGCAGATATCACACACGACAGTGATGTGGAAATTCTGAATCCGGATCTATATATTGCAACAATCGCTAAAAACGGACACCTGCGTATGCGTATGTATGCGAACAGAGGCCGTGGATACGCTCGTGCAGATCAGAACAAACGTGAAGATCTACCGATCGGCGTTATTCCGATTGACTCTATTTACACTCCAGTATCACGCGTGAACTTCCAAGTGGAAAACACACGTGTGGGCCAGCTCGCTAATTTTGATAAATTATCTCTTGATGTATGGACAGATGGCAGCATTGGTCCTAAAGAGGCAATTGCACTTGGTGCGAAAATTTTTACTGAGCATTTAAATATCTTCGTTGGATTGACTGATGAGGCTCAAACGGCTGAAATCATGGTTGAAAAAGAAGAAGACCAAAAAGAAAAAGTGTTGGAGATGACTATCGAAGAACTTGATCTCTCGGTCCGTTCTTACAACTGCTTAAAACGTGCGGGTATCAACACGGTACACGAACTGGCAAGCAAGTCGGAAGACGACATGATGAAAGTACGCAACCTCGGACGCAAATCACTTGAAGAAGTTAAAGTGAAGTTAGAAGATTTAGGGTTGGGCCTTCGCAAAGAAGACTGACACTTATAATCGGATCCGATATATTTAACAAAGGAGGGAAACTTCAATGAGAAAGCTACAACGTACAAGTTCTCAGCGTAAAGCACTATTACGTGACCTTACAACAGACTTAATCGTTCATGAACGCATTCAAACGACTGAAGCTCGTGCGAAAGAAGTTCGTTCAACTGTAGAAAAAATGATTACGCTTGGCAAACGTGGAGATCTTCACGCACGCCGTAAAGCTGCAGCATTTATTCGCCGTGAGTTAGTAACTACTGCTGACGCAGAAGGCAACGAAAACACAATCTTTGCTTTGCAAAAATTGTTTGATGACGTTGCACCACGCTACGCAGAACGCCAAGGCGGTTACACTCGCATCATGAAAATGGGGCCTCGTCGCGGAGATGGCGCACCAATGGTAATTATCGAATTAGTTTAATTTGAATCAGCAGGTTCAAGTTAGATCCTCCAGCTGAACTTCAGCCGGAGGGACAATTGATTTACTGGAAGAGGGTTCATGCCCTCTTCTTTTAGCATTATGGTTTATACGACACTCATGAAAAGCTGAGCGTTATGATGAGCGAGTCTTCGGACGGCGTCTTGTCTAGCTCTACGCACCTCATTCAACCCTGGCTTAAGCAACCGGGGCGCCATAGAGACAGAAAAGCGCATTTCTCTGAATGAGGTGCGCGCTTTTTTTTATCCATTTTTAGTTTTACAATTGCTTATGAGACCGAGTAGAGTAGAGGTAGTTTGCAATTTAGGGGAGGCTAGCAGAGATGAATTCGATTATTATGTCATTAGAAAATGTGACATTTACATATGCGCCAGAAGACGAGTCGGTTCGGCCAGCAGTCGCAGACCTTTCTTTCACGATAGAAGAAGGAGAGTGGATTGCGCTGGTCGGACATAACGGCTCAGGCAAATCAACGATCGCCAAGCTGATGAACGGTTTGCTGTTCCCGAATTCCGGCAAAGTGACGGCAATGGGCAAACCGATGTCCGAAGAAACGCTATGGGACATCCGTTCACAGATGGGGATGGTGTTCCAAAACCCCGACAACCAATTTGTCGGGGCGACGGTGCAGGACGATGTGGCTTTCGCTTTGGAAAACAATGGCGTACCGCATGAAGAAATGGTGGTGCGTGTGAAAGAATCGCTGCGCCAAGTGAAGATGGAAGATTATATGGACCAGGAGCCTCATCATTTATCCGGTGGGCAGAAGCAGCGCGTGGCAATTGCCGGCGCATTGGCTTTGCGGCCGCGCTTGCTGATTTTAGATGAAGCGACGTCGATGCTCGATCCGCAGGGGCGCATGGAAGTGATTGAAACAATCCGTGAACTGAGAAAAGCGACCGGTTTGACGGTCATCTCCATTACGCATGACTTGGAGGAAGCGGCATTGGCGGACCGGCTGATTGTCATGAACCAGGGGCATAAACAATTGGAAGGCAGCCCGGAGCAAGTATTCCGTTCGGGAAGCGAATTGATAAAGCTGGGATTGGATTTGCCATTTGCGATGCGCATGACGCATTTGCTGCGCAAAGAAGGCGTAGATATTAAAGGCGAGCATATGACAGAAGATGAGTTGGTGGATGAGTTATGGACATCTTACTCCAAGATGTAGGGTACAGTTATGCGAAAGATACGCCATTTGAAAAAAGGGCATTGCATCACGTGAATCTGCACATCCCGTCTGGATCCTATACAGCGATCATCGGCCATACCGGTTCCGGAAAATCGACTGTTCTGCAGCATTTGAACGCGCTGCTGAAACCGACGGAAGGCACCGTGATGATCGGCGAACGGAAAATAGAAGAGGGGACAAAGGCGAAAAATCTGCGTGATATCCGCCGCCAAGTCGGCATTGTCTTCCAATTTCCGGAACAGCAGCTGTTTGACGAGACCGTCTTGAAAGACATCATGTTCGGGCCTTTGAATTACGGTGTGCCGGAAGAAGAAGCAAGCCGGCGCGCACGCGAATTGGTCCAGCAGCTTGGGCTTCCAGAGGATGTGCTGGAAAAGTCGCCGTTCGACCTGTCGGGCGGGCAAATGCGCCGGGTGGCGATAGCGGGCGTCCTCGCGATGGAACCGGACGTATTGGTGCTTGATGAACCGACAGCGGGGCTGGATCCAAGAGGCCGCCGTGAAATCATGGATCTTTTCTACCGGCTCCATGTTGAAAAAGGGCTGACGACGGTACTCGTTACGCATAGCATGGAAGATGCCGCGCGCTACGCCGACCAGATTGCAATCATGCATGGCGGCAAATGCGTGGTGACAGGCGATCCGGTCACTATCTTTTCCAATGAAGAGCAATTGCATGATTACCGGCTTGAACCGCCGCGTTCAGTCCGCCTGCAGCGGCAATTCGAAGAAAAGATGGGCATCAAACTGGACGCCATTTCCCTGACCGAGGAAGCCTTGGCGAAAAACATCGCGCAGGCGCTTCAGAAAGGGCGTGACGCAGAATGATTGAGAAAATGATCTTCGGCCGTTATATCCCCGGCGACTCAATTGTCCACCGGATGGATCCGCGTGCCAAAATCCTCTTCGTGTTTATTTTTATCGCGGTGGTTTTTGTAGCGAATAATGCGTTGACTTACGGCATTTTGTTGGGCTTCACGCTGTTTGTTGTATTTTTGTCGAAAATCCGCCTGTATTTTCTGGTGACAGGCTTGAAACCGGTCTTTATTTTATTGATATTCACATTCCTCTTGCATATTTTCTTTACGCGCGAAGGGGATGTGCTGCTGAGCATCGGTTTTATCGAGATTTATGAAGAAGGGCTGCGGCAAGGTATCTTCCTGTCGGTCCGCTTCCTGGTGCTGGTGTTCATTACGAGCATCTTGACGCTGACGACTTCACCGATTTCCATAACTGATGGCATTGAAACCTTGCTTGGGCCGTTCAAGCGCGTGAAGCTTCCGGTGCACGAGCTGGCGCTGATGATGTCGATTTCGCTGCGCTTTATCCCGACCTTGATGGATGAGACGGGGAAAATCATGAAGGCGCAGATGGCCAGGGGATCGGATATCAGCTCTGGGCCTGTGAAAGAACGCATCAAAGCGGTTGTGCCTTTACTGATTCCGCTGTTCGTCAGCGCCTTTAAACGGGCGGAAGACTTGGCGACAGCGATGGAAGTGCGCGGCTACCGCGGCGGTGAAGGCCGCACCCGCTACCGCCAGCTCGACTGGGGCTTTAAAGATACATTCAGCATGGCGCTGCTTGTCGGTTTGACAGCTGTTCTTTGGTATTACCGGACATAAGGAGAGAAAGCATGAAACGAATGAAAGCGAAAATCGCCTATGACGGGTCCGGTTTTGCGGGCTACCAGGTCCAGCCGGATTCGCGTACGGTGCAGCAGGAATTGATGAAAGTTTTGAAGACGATCCATAAAGGCGAAATCGTGCAAGTGGTGGCGAGCGGGCGGACGGATGCGAAAGTGCATGCGACCGGCCAAGTCATCCATTTTGATACGCCGCTGTCGATTCCGGACAGCGGCTGGCTGAAGGCGCTCAATGTGCTGCTGCCGGAAGACATCCGGGTGGCGGAGATCCACGAGGCTCCTGAAGGTTTCCACGCGCGCTATCACGCGGCGGGGAAGACCTACCGCTACAAATGGGACCGCAGCCAAGTGATCAGCCCGTTCACCCGTAATTACATGGTGCATATCAAGCAGCGGCCTGACCTTGTGAAAATGCAGCAAGCGGCCGAAGCGTTTATCGGCACCCATGATTTTTCGAGTTTCTGTGCTGTCAATACGGGCGTCGTCGATAAAGTCCGGACGGTGAGGCGCCTGGAATTTGAGGAGCACGGGGAAGAGCTCCACATGGTCATCGAAGGATCCGGCTTCCTTTATAATATGGTGCGCATCATCGCAGGTACCTTGATGGAAGTCGGGCTCGGCAGAAAAAACGTGTCGGAAGTGGCGGACATCATTGCTGCCAAAGAGCGGGGAGCGGCTGGAAAAACAGCTGCGGCCCACGGTTTATACCTTGAAAATGTGGAGTATGATTGCTGAAACAACTTTTCCTGGTGTATTTTGAAAAACCCTTGACTTTCCACCCGATTCGTTATAACATGATGTATGGTATTTTCATTACCCCCACGATATGCCCCGGAAGGTTATTTGTGTTAAGGGATAACGAAAAAACGGAACAACGGACATGTGCCAACGGGACTTGGTGCATGATTAATAACAGAGATGATATTTTAGGAGGACAATATACATGCGTACAACATTCATGGCTAAAGGTCACGAAGTCGAGCGTAAATGGTTGGTTGTCGATGCAGAAGGGCAAACTCTTGGACGTTTAGCTTCTGAAGTCGCTTCAATCTTACGTGGTAAATACAAACCAACATTCACACCAAACGTTGACACTGGTGATCACGTGATCATCATCAACGCTGACAAAATCCACTTGACTGGTAAAAAACTATCAGACAAAATCTACTACCGCCACACACAATACAGCGGTGGTTTGAAACAGCGCACAGCACTTGAAATGCGCACTAAATACCCGACTAAAATGCTTGAATTGGCTATCAAAGGGATGCTTCCAAAAAACTCTCTTGGCCGTCAGACGTTCAGAAAACTTCATGTTTATGCTGGACCAGACCATAACCACCAAGCACAACAACCAGAAGCTTACACGCTTCGCGGATAATCATACGTAAATAAGAGGAGGATACACCTTTGGCACAAGTTCAATATATTGGTACAGGTCGCCGTAAAAACTCTACAGCTCGCGTACGTTTAGTACCTGGCGACGGCACAATTACAATCAACAAACGTGACGTATCGGATTACGTTCCATACGAAACTCTTGAGCAAATCATCAAGCAGCCACTAGTTGCTACTGAAACTCTAGGAAGCTACGACGTCCTAGTAAACGTAAACGGCGGTGGATTCACTGGACAAGCTGGCGCAATCCGCCACGGTATCGCTCGCGCTCTACTTACTGTAGACCCTGCTTTCCGTCCAGCGTTGAAATCTGCTGGGTTGTTAACACGTGACCCACGTATGAAAGAACGTAAAAAACCAGGTCTTAAATCAGCACGTCGCGCACCTCAGTTCTCAAAACGTTAATTTTTCCAAAACCCCTTTTCTCTTCGGAGCAAAGGGGTTTTGTTCTGTCCAGGGAGAAAAGGCAGAATTGATTTAAAATAAAGTCTGCTATGTTATACTTTACGGTGAGCAAAAGTGAGAAGGAGTGTATCCATATGTTGAATGAAGCACAAGTTCGCGAATTACTGGGGACGTTGCAAGACCCGTTTTTACATAGATCGCTGACTGAAACGAACGGCATTACGTCGGTCACGATAAAAGAAGAGAAAAAACACGTCAGCGTGAAGCTGGCTATCGCTAAAACGAACACGCCTGAACAGATGCAGTTGCAGATGAAGGTTGTTGAAATTCTGAAAGAAGCGGGAGCGGGTTCTGTCGGCATCCGTTTTGAAGAACTGCCTCCAGAAGCATTGGCGCAATTCCGCGGCACTGCGAATGAATCAGAAGCACAAGACCTGCTGTCGCCATTGAACAAAGTTGAATTCATTTCGATCGCCAGCGGCAAAGGCGGCGTCGGCAAATCGACAGTATCCGTAAACTTGGCTGTCGCGCTTGCACGCCTTGGCAAAAAAGTGGGCTTGATCGATGCGGATATCTACGGTTTCAGTGTGCCGGATATGATGGGCATCGATAAATCGCCGGTCGTCCGGGGCAACACAATCATTCCGGTAGAACGTTTCGGCGTCAAAGTGATTTCAATGGGCTTTTTTGTCGAAGACAATATGCCAGTCGTATGGCGCGGCCCGATGCTCGGGAAAGTCTTGGATCAATTCTTCCGCGACGTTGAATGGGGCGAATTGGATTATTTGCTGCTGGACTTGCCGCCAGGGACAGGCGACGTAGCGCTGGATATCCACCAGATGCTGCCGGCCTCAAAAGAAATCGTCATTACGACACCGCATCCGACTGCAGCGTTTGTTGCTGCGCGTGCAGGTGCGATGGCCATTCAGACCAATCACGAAGTGCTGGGAGTCATCGAGAACATGTCGTGGTTCGAAAGCAAAGAAACGGGCAAGAGAGAATACCTTTTCGGCCAAGGAGGCGGTCCGAAGCTTGCTGAAGAGCTGCAGGCTCCATTGCTTGGACAGATTCCACTGGGCCAGCCGGATTGGAACGAAGCAGATTTCGCACCGTCTGTTTATACAGCCGACCATCCGACCGGGAAAATTTACGAAGACATCGCAACACAATTGCTAAATCAATTCGCTAAAAAATAATCAATCGAGTCCGGCTGCGCATCGCACAGCCGGGCTTTTCCTATTTATGAACAGAATGCCATCGATTTCATGCTTTGTTCACATCCACGGGTCGGGCTTGATGGATTTTTTGCCGCCAGGTTGGTACAATCTTAAGAGGATTTCATACAATGGAGGCATTAATGTGACAATACGAAATTGGGTTAAATTTTTTATAAATGCTCTTTTTATCGGCGGAGCAATCACCGGGATACTTGGTTTGTTCATCCGCTGGGATGATGTTTTCGCAGAAGCTTTTGCAAATGGCCAATGGGGAGAGATACTCGCAGGCGTTGCTTGGATGGTCGTTGTCGGGATGACGATGAGCATGATCAGCCAGATGGGCTTTTTCGCGTACCTGACGATTCATCAATTCGGCGTCAATATGTTCCGGACGCTGCGTTTATGGAATTGGGTGCAGCTGTTGATCATTGCGATCGTTATTTTTGATTTGATCGTCTTCCGATTTGCACCGAATGCGGATACGGGAAGCCAGCAACTATTATATGGCGTATTGTTGGCGATCTTGCTCGGAGTTTCATTGGTTACCGCATATTTCAAAGCAAAATGGACAACGAAGAACACATTCATTTCAGCTTTGTTCTTTATGATTGTCATCACGACTTTGGAATGGCTTCCAGCTTTGATGGTCAAAGCCGATAACATCGACAGCTGGGTGGCATTGCTGCTGTTCCCTTTCCTGTCGGTGAATGCTTACCAGCTATTGGCGTTGCCGAAGTACAATGCCAAATCGGATATCGACCGCGAGAAGCTTGAGGAGCGGAAGGCTACACGGAGACTGGCAGCCCAAGCAAGCCCGAAAAAATAAAGATGCAAAAAGCAAAGCCGACCGGATTTCTCTTGCTGAGAGATCCGGTCGGCTTTTTTTTGGAGAGGAATAGCAGAAGAGCATTTGCCGAAAAAAATTGATGCAAAAAAACGCGGAATTTTCCGACGCGGATTTCTTTCAGGCTTCTGGCAGCTGGAGCGCTTGAAACAAGAGATGAGGAATGCAGGCGGCGCAAGGGTTTAGGCGCAATTGAAGAAGGAAGTACAAAGAAAGAAGTGCGCAAAGAAAAAGAACTGAAAGAAAAAATCTCAAAGGTGTTGACAGGAGTATAAACATGCTTTAATATAATAAAAGTCGCCAAGCAACAACGAGCTACACAAACACAGATGACGGCACACAACATGAACCTTGAAAACTGAACAGCAAAACGTCAACAACACGCAACGGCCGCGCAAAACGGCCCGCGCAAAACTTACTGATCAGCCTCGTGCAGATCAAAAGCGAATCGTGCGTCTTCGGACGGCGATCGCCAGCAGTATTGAGCAATCAACACTACTCTATAATGGAGAGTTTGATCCTGGCTCAGGACGAACGCTGGCGGCATGCCTAATACATGCAAGTCGAGCGGAACGTTGGGAGCTTGCTCCCTTCGTTTAGCGGCGGACGGGTGAGTAACACGTGGGCAACCTGCCCTGCAGATCGGGATAACTCCGGGAAACCGGTGCTAATACCGAATAGTTTTTTGCCCCTCCTGGGGCGGAACGGAAAGACGGTTTCGGCTGTCACTGCAGGATGGGCCCGCGGCGCATTAGCTAGTTGGTGGGGTAACGGCCCACCAAGGCGACGATGCGTAGCCGACCTGAGAGGTGATCGGCCACACTGGGACTGAGACACGGCCCAGACTCCTACGGGAGGCAGCAGTAAGGGAATCGTTCCGCAATGGACGAAAGTCGTGACGGTAGACAATGCCGCGTGAGTGACGAAGGTTTTCGGATCGTTAAAACTCTGTTTGTAAGGGGAAGAACAAAGTACCAAGTAACTACTG
>NZ_RQII01000014.1 GCF_004761975.1 Planococcus koreensis
TTTAAGGACGAAAATGGTTTGACGCTAGTAGAAGTTCTTGCCGCGCTTGTCATTTTAAGCGTCGTTTTCATTGGAATCATGACTATTTTCCCGCAAATGACTCTTTTTAATGAAAAAACCGAAACCAAATTGGATACGATGAATCTGGCGAGGCAGGAAATGGCAGATCTTGTTGCTGCTGATAAATGGAAGAAGGTATTGGTATCCAGTGCCGTGACGCCTGATACAGGAATGCCGGATTACTTGTCTGAAGCAAAAATGGCTGCTGAAATGGCAGCGGAAGGCTACACCTTAAGCTCACATGAATCTGGTTTCGACCGTTATCAAAAAAAATCCGATTATTTATATGAAGCTGATATTTACTTGAATTGCGAAACTTATTTAAACCCGGCGGTTATCGGAGAAGCACCGGCTGCAGGGACTTGTGCAAAGCTGGAACCGACTAAATTGCACAAGGTCCATTTAAAAATTTACGATATTAATGCCACAAGCCCGGAAACATATCGATTGAGCAGTGAGACGTTTTCTTTTATATCCTATAAAGCTACAGAAGGAACGCCTTAAGAAAGTGTGGGTGGTTAATATGAAGCTCAACCAGAAAGGGATGTCTCTTGTGGAGTTGCTGGCGGCTCTTGCGCTTGTTTCCATCATTGCCGGCATTGCCTGGACCGCCTTGTCGATCGGGTTTAAACATACGGCAGTAGAAACTGGAAAGACGCTTATGCAGCAAGACGCCAATATTATTATTGCAACTTTGACGAATGAACACCGAAGAAACAGCAATTATTCATTGGTCTTTGAAGGAAATAAGCTGAAGATTGAAACTTGCTCCGCCTCTGGCAGCTGCTCAAGCCAAGTGCTGGACCAGAAATATGATTTTAGCGGCACCGTGATCAATGGCATTGTGATCGACTCTCATGATTCTACGCCGGTTGATCAAGTGTTAGGCATTGAACCGAAGAAAAAGAATACCGATGTCATCTTGAAACTCACAGATCTGAACAATTCTAACAATTCGGTAACGATTAAAACAGCGTTGACTAGGATTCTTACAAATTAGAATTGAAGGGAGCAAAACAATGAAGCATTTAAAAAGCCAGCAAGGCTACGCGTTATTGATTGTTTTGTTAATCATTGTGCTTTTCCTCAGCATCTCTGCGACTTTCATGGCCGGTTCATTGAATAATGCCAAGCAGGAACAGACGGTCGATATCACGAACCAATCTGTTGCTTCAGCTGAGATGGGCGTTAATTATTTCACATCGGATTTCCAAAGAGAGCTGGAACTCATAAAAATGGAGATCTCCCAAGAAACACAAATAGCTGTCAATGATTTGATCGCCTGCATCCAGCCGCCGAGAGGTGCGCTATGTTCGGATGATGCGGAAATTGCAGCAACAGAAGCCAAAATCGACTCGGATATGAGAAAAATATACATCGATAAGGTCTTTGCGAAAATTGCAGCATTAAACGATTTGACAGGAGATGAAATTGTTCCGTTTTCTTCCGGACAGATAAATTACACCATCTTATCCGCTTCAGGCAACAAACTGAATGATGCTGGAGGCGCTGCAACCGATTACGATGATGTGAAAAAGATCAGAGTCAATTTAGGGATGTCGGGCACTTCCCAAACCGTCACGAAAGAATTGAAAGCTTTCTTTACAATTGAAGTTCCTGAGACGTTTTTGGATGAAAACGAATCGTTGACCGTCCATACGCAAGTTCCGGTGACAAAAGATGATATCACGTACACAGACATTTTTGATGCTGTTAAACCAACCGTCTCGTGTGAAGCAATGCTTGACCAAGTTGAAAGCGGGTCAACCGTGCTTTATCCTCTGTACGAATGCAAATTTGCAGCCGGGCAAACGCTGACGGAATTTCTGGCAGATATCAAGGAAGCAGGCTTGAACCCTGAAGATTTTAAAGTTTATATCAGCGACTTTTTAACGGAAGTGTGTTCAGCCAACTGCAACTCCCTCGATATGGAAGGAATCAGCATCGTGGTTGAAGAGGACGATATAGATGCATTCAACAATATGAATAATATGATCAACGCCAATTTGCTGGTCAACGGCGAACTGGCAACCGGCAATAACTTAACGAATTTAGGGAAAAACGGCAGCAAACAGACCGTCATTGTGAAAGAGCTCGACGTAGACAGCAATATCCAGAATATGTATTATACCAATTTTCTTGTCCTTGGAAGAGAAGTCCCGGCTGATCAAATAGACAAAGCCGTATCGAAATTGCAATGGGGCCAGAATTTTGAAATCGATAATCATTCACGGCTGTGCATAGATTTAGACCGAATCCTTCCTGCTGACCTCACCAGGCTGAAGGAAGAAGTGGCATTCACGAATAGCGGTTCGCTCATCTATTACACCCGAGACGCCAGCAATAAATTCATCTTGAAAAAGAAAAGCGGAAACTCTTATGTCGATGATCCTGAAAGAACAGCGCTCTATGTTCGCCAAATGGCCGAGCCGACTGCGTCCTATACCACTTTCCTTGCGGCATGCGGCGTGACGATCAGTGAAACGATTGATGAAGAAACAGAAGTTTCCGTGCCAAGTGTCCTAGAACCAGGGTTCGAGTTCGACGTGGAATATTAATGAAATGGCAAGCCAATAAGCACGTTATTTTACAGGGGGTTACATTTTGGTTCAATTTTTGTTTTTTATTATCTTTGCAGCGATTGCAGCAGCGGTCCTCATCTTAAAGTTCAAATCAGTGCCGGCAGCTAAGAAAGGAGCGATTGGCGGCGGTGGTCTCGCTGCTGCCGCAATTGCCTTGATCGTCCAATCGGTTCTTTCGTGGTATATGGCATTATTGGTTTTGGTTGCGGTGTCTCTTGGAGCAGCCATGATTTACATGAAAATGCTTGAAAAGGAAAAACTTGAAAATCAGCGCCTCGCTGAAGAACGCAAAGAGCGCAGGCAGTCACTTATCTCACCAGATGCAACAACTCAGCCGGTGTTAAATAAGCTTCAAAGCACACCGAAAGCTGAAAAAATCAGTGTGCAGCAAGAACCCGCAGCAGAAAAAGTGAAAGAAACAATAGAAGAACCCCAGCCGGAAAGAGAAACCGTGCCGCCGAGTTTTGGCATGCAGTCGATCCAGCCAATGGGAAAGGAGCATTCACGTGAACAATAAAGTATTCGGATTAACGTTTGCCGCAGTTCTGTCATCAGGGTTATTGGTTTTCGGTGCATCAAATGCCGGCGCATATGCGGTAGACACGTGGCTGTTTCCAGCAGAAGAGTTCGGCGACAACACCTATATCGGCACGACCGATGTTTCCAATATGGAAGTCGAACAGGCGAAGGGGTTGTTTGCGGGCCAATCAGACATTTGGCGTGCGGCGTCCAGCCTGCAAGTTTCCTACCAGGATGCTGTGGCGGACTACCCGATTGAGACCATTGAAATTTTAGTTGATGAAACATTGTTGAATGCGGAGAACGGCGTGCAAAACGGCTTCCGTTTCCAGCTTTCTCCTGATACGACCGCAGCGTTCTTGGCGGAGCACTTCCCGGTAGCGTCATTTTCTGAGGCGGATATCAACACGGTCAACGCCAAATTGGCTGCTGCGCTTTCAGCAGGACAATCACAGACGCTCGTGACAATTAGTGATGAAACTTTGGCGGTCGAACGTGAAGTGATTGCATCCGCTTCATTTACACATACTATCAAAAGCGCTGAAGGATCAGCTGTAGCATCAGCGTTGGACGGCTTTGTAATCGAGCCAGGTATGAAGTTTTCATTCCTTGATTTCATCACGGCATTGCCGCTTGTGGAAATAACAGATGGTGAACTTTCGCAAATTGCGTCTGCTATCTATTCAGCTGTGCTGCAAAGCAACCTCACAGTTGATGAGCGCAGCATCGGATCGGCTGCCCCGGTTTCCGTACCACTCGGGAAAGAGGCGGCGATCAACCGCCAATTGGGCATCGATTTGGTGTTCACCAATCCGAATGAAAGCTCTGTAACACTGAATGTGTCACTCGACAGTTCAGCCGTCAAAGCGGAGTTAAGCGGATTGCCGCTTGTTTATGATTACGAAATCCAGACTGGCGCAGAAGAAAAAGTAGAGCCGCGCTTGATCAAACAATACAGTTCGTTCGTTGCTTCCGGCAGTGTGGTGAAAGAAGAAGGGCGCAACGGCATGCGCGTCAATGTGCTGCGCACTATCTTAATGGACGGCAAAGAGCTTGAAGTCGAACCGATATCGACCGACTTTTACCCGCCGGTCCATAAAATCGAAGTTTTTGCGCTGAAGGCAGCGGAAGTTCCTGTTGCAGCAGTGCCGAAACCTGGAGAACCCGGCTTTGTTGACGCAAACGGCGACGGTGTGCATGATGCACCGGCCACAGCTGTTGTACCGCAGCCGGGAGAGCCCGGCTTTGTTGACGCCAATGGCGACGGCGTACACGATGCACCAACAGCCGTTATTACACCGCAGCCAGGCGCCTCCGGTTTCATTGATACCAATGGCGATGGCATTCATGATGCACCCGTTGTCGTAACGCCAGCGCCGATTGCCGGCGATCCGGACTTCGTGGATGAAGACGGCGACGGGCTGCACGATTGGCAGCCGCCGGTAGCTCCGACGCCATCAACCGAAGAAGAACGCGACAAAGGCGGAAATTTAGTACAGCCGTAATGTGGTGTTGAGGAGGAAATAATTTGGCTAGAACTCGTAAACGATTAGGAGATATATTGATCGAATTGGGTCTGCTGACAGAAGCGGACCTGCAAGGCGCCTTAGAAGGCAAGCAGAACGACCAGAAATTAGGCGATGCGCTCGTGCAGCGCGGCCACATCACTGAACAGCAATTGATCGAAACGCTGGAAGTGCAGCTGGGCATCCCGCATGTGTCGCTGTTCCGTTATCCATTCGAGCCGAAATTATTCAATGTCGTGCCGAAAGATTTCGCGAAGCGCAAAATGCTCGTGCCCCTGAAAACCGAAGGCGATAAATTATACGTGGCCATGACCGACCCGACGGACTTTTTCGCCATCGACGATTTGCGCCTGACGACCGGCTTCCAGATCGAGCCGGCGATTGCATCGAAAGATGACGTCATGCGCACGATTGCCAAGTACTACGAAGAAGAGTCGTACGACGATATCCTGGAGGACATGCCGCAGTCTGCGGAACAGCAGGAAGACTTGAACGATATCGACGCGCCGATTGTGCGGCTCGTCAACCAGATCTTGTCGAATGCCGTTTCGATGAAAGCGAGCGATGTCCATTTGGATCCGCAAGAAAGCAAGATTCTTGTGCGCTACCGCATCGATGGCACGCTGCGCACCGAGCGCATCTTGCCGAAGACGATGCAGCAGATGGTCACCGCCCGCTTGAAAATCCTGGCAAACCTCGACATCACCGAAAATCGCGTGCCGCAGGATGGCCGCATCAAAACCCATGTCGACTTCCGTGCCATCGATTTGCGTGTGTCATCGCTGCCGACCGTGTTCGGGGAAAAAATCGTTATGCGGATCCTGGACTTAAGCAATAACTTGACCGACATTTCAAAGCTCGGCTTCACCGACTTGAACATGAAACGCTTCATGGCAGAAATCGACAAGCCGAACGGCATCGTGCTGATATCCGGCCCGACCGGCTCCGGCAAATCGTCAACGCTTTACGCGGCGCTCAATAAACTCAATAGCGAAGAAGTCAACATCATCACCGTTGAAGACCCCGTCGAGTATCAGCTCGAAGGCATCAACCAGATCCAGGTAAATGCAAATGTCGGTTTGACATTCGCGGCCGGTTTGCGGTCGATTCTGCGGCAGGATCCCGATATCGTCATGGTAGGGGAGATCCGCGACAAAGAAACCGCAGAAATCTCCATCCGGGCATCGCTCACCGGACATTTGGTGCTCAGCACCATCCATACGAATGACTCGATTGCATCGATTACACGTCTCATGGACATGGGCGTTGAACCATTCCTTGTGACAGCATCGCTTAACGGCGTCGTTGCCCAGCGGCTCGTCCGCAAAGTATGCCGCGACTGCCGCGAAATCCAGCCTGCGACTCCGCGGGAGCAGGACATCGCCGCAAAACGCGGCATCACGTTAGATGTCGTTTCGCGCGGCAAAGGCTGTTCGCAATGCAATATGACTGGTTACCGCGGGCGTATGGCCATCCACGAAGTGCTCATCGTCGATGAACCGATGAAAATGGTCATCAACCGCGGCGGCACAGCTGCGGAAATCCGTGAAATCGCTGTCCGCAACAATACCATTTTTCTTATTGACGACGGCCTATTAAAAGTGAAGGAGGGCATGACGACGACCGAGGAAGTATTACGCGTCGCCATGATAGATTAACGCCATGAATACAACTCTTAACTATATAGATACCGTTTTAACAGCAGCCATCGATATGAAAGTTTCCGATGTCCATATGACGGCCGGCATCCCGCCGGTATTCCGCATGCACGGTACTTTGAAGCAATACGGCGATGAAAAAATGATGCCGGAAGTAACGAAAGAAATCGCGAAAGTACTGATGCCGGAAGCGCTCTGGGAAACGTTTTTGGAAAAAGGGGAGATGGATTATTCATACTCCATACCAGGTGTCGCACGTTTCCGTGTAAACTCATTCCGACAGCGCGGTTCAGTGTCGCACGCATTCCGCTCCATCCCGACCGTAATTCCGAGCATCGACGATTTGAACATGCCGGACACATTAAAGAAATTGGCTGACACGCACCAAGGATTAATCTTGGTTACAGGGCCTACGGGTTCCGGGAAATCCACGACGCTTGCAGCTATCATCCGCCACATGAACGAAACGATGACAAAGCACATCATCACGCTTGAAGATCCGATCGAGTACATGCACCGCCATGGCACGTCGGTCATCGACCAGCGCGAAGTCGGTTTTGATACGAAATCGTTTGCCAACGGCTTGCGCGCTGCATTGCGCCAAGACCCGGACGTCATCCTGGTCGGGGAGATGCGGGATCTGGAAACGATCACCACCGCCATCACCGCAGCGGAAACGGGCCATTTGGTCATGGGCACGCTCCATACATCAAGTGCCGCTTCCACTGTGGAACGGATTATCGACGTTTTCCCACCTGAACAGCACGCACAAATCCGCACGCAGCTCGGCGGCATTCTGAAAGCGGTCATCTCGCAGCGCTTGCTGCCGACTGTGGACGGCAAAGGGCGCGTTGCGGCAACGGAGATTTTGATCAACAACACCGCCGTGGCCAACTTGATCCGCACGGAAAAAGTGCACCAGATCCCGAACGTCATCTTGACGAACCGCGCTGCCGGCATGCACATGATGTCTACCTCGGTGCAGGAATTGCTGAAACGGGGCAAGATTTCGCGGCAAGTGGCGCAGCCTTACCTGGAAGGGGAGGAATAGCATGGCGCGTTTTAAATACGAAGGGCGCGATAAGAAAAAAATCCGGTCCGGCATCATCACCGCCGAAAACCGCAAAGCTGCCGTCCAAAAGCTGCGTGATGATGGCGTCCGCGTCATCGATATCCGCGAAATGCCGACGACGGCGCTGCAAAAAGATATCTCATTCGGTGCACCCGTCAAAAAAGACCAGTTCATCATGTTCCTGCGCCAGTTCTCGACGCTCATGCGCTCCGGCGTGACAATCGTCGATTCTGTGAAAATCCTGTCGCAGCAAGTGGAATCGAAAGCGTTGCAGAAAACCTTAGGGGAAATCGACGAAGACTTGCGCAAAGGCAATTCGCTTTCCAATTCGTTCGCGAAATTCCCGAAAATCTTCGAACCGCTGACGGTCAACTTGATCCGTGCAGGCGAGCTTTCTGGGAATATCGATGAATCGCTCGACCGGCTGGCCACGCATTACGACAAAGCCTATCAGACGAAACAGAAAGTGAAATCCGCGATGTCTTACCCGGTTGTTGTCGGTGTCATCGCAATGGGCGTTGTTATTTTCCTGCTGTCGTCGATCGTACCGATGTTCGCGGAAATGTTCGCAGGCTTTGGCGGTGAATTGCCGATCGTCACGCAGTTTGTGCTCGGGGCAAGTGAATTTGTCAAAGTGTATTGGTATATCGTACTCGGGGCGATTCTGCTTTTCGTTGCGACAATTTGGGGCATGAAACGAACGGAAAAGGGTAAATTGATGCTTGATACGTTCTTGCTGCGCATGCCGATATTCGGCAATATTTTCAAGAAATCCGCATTGGCGCGCCTGACACGTACCTTGAGTTCTTTGTTCTCGAGTTCCGTGCCGATCTTGCAGGCCATGACGATGACCGAAAAAGTCGTCGGCAATGCTGTGATGTCGAAAGTCATCATCGCTTCGCGCGATTCGCTTGAACGAGGCGGTTCGCTGACCGAACCGATGCGCAACCACTGGGCGTTTCCGCCGCTGATCCCGCACATGATTTCAATCGGCGAACAAACCGGATCACTCGACCACATGCTTGCAAAAGTAGCGGAATTCTACGAACAGGAAGTCGATGCCGAGACCGATAAATTGAAAGCATTGATCGAACCGTTAATGATTGTCGTGCTTGCTACAATTGTCGGGACTATAATACTAGCTATTATGATGCCGATGTTCGAGATGTTCCAAAATGTAGATAAATTGTAGGTATAATTAACATTAATTATGAAAAAATTTCTAAATAATTGCTATAATTGCTATTGTTTAATTTGGTACTATTGATATAATAAACATGTACTCATCATAGTACGATTAAGACAAAATAAGAGGGGGAAATGAAATGAAGAAATTTATCCAACAGAAATTGAAAGACCAGAAAGGTATGACGTTGATCGAGCTTTTGGCAGTTATCGTCATCATCGCGATCATCGCGGCAATTGCTATTCCAGCGATTGGGAATATTATTGAGAATAGCCGCTTAAGTGCAGTTAAATCTGATGCTACAAATGGAATAAGTGCAGCAAATATTTTCTTTACAGAAAACCCTACAGAAACGACTGCTAGCGCAAAAGATTTAATTGATGCCGGTTACCTAGATGCAGCTGGTAAATTACCAGCAACAACTGATGGAGTAGCAGCTGCTGCGGGGGTTACAGTTTTTACAAATACAAATCCAATTAAAATTTCAACTCCAGCTATACCTTTTTCTTCATCTGGAAATGTGACTTTTACTGGCGCTACAACAGATGGGATTACTTCTAACGCAATAAAAGGTAGTGCAGTAACTGCTGCTGGTTTAACGATTAACAATTAATTTTGATATTAGGAGCTGAGAAAATGGCCTTATCGTTTTTAACGAGAAAAGCGCGAGTCGCGACAATAACTATAGAAGAAGACGCGATCCGCCATGTCGACCTGAAGTCGATTGCCCCCCTTCAATTGAGCTGTGCGGAAGAGATGGCTCTGCCGCCGGGGATCATTGAAGATGGCAAAGTGGCTGACATGGAAGCGCTGGAATCGATGCTCGATAAGGCTGTCAATCAGTGGGGTCTCTCTAAGAAGTCAGTCCGCTTCCTCGCCCCTGACGAATTCGTTACAATCCGCAAAGTGCCTTACCCTGAAGGCGTCGAAGCCGATGAGCTGAAAGGGCATTTCTTCATCGAAATCGGTTCTACTCTTTACTTGCCATTCGAAGATCCCGTCTTCGATGTGGTGCCGTACCATGTTGACAGCGACAATCCGGAAGTAATCATCATCGCTTCGAAAGAATCGGTCATCGACGATTATGAGTCGGCGCTCGATTCTGCGAAAATGAAGGCGGTCGTAGCCGACATCACGCCGCTTGCTCTTTACCGGCTCGCGTACCTGCAGCATGACTTTGCAGAAGATGAGCACATCATGCTCATCGATCTGCAATCGAAAAAAATGACAGTGTCGATTTTCCACGAGCATTTCCCGCTGTTCATGCGGCCAGTGGAATTCGACGTATCCGGTACAATCATGGAAGACCCGGCGTCAGTAATGGAAATTGTCGAAGAAGAGGCAGAAAAGCTTGCCAACTTCTACCGCTATAATATGAATGAAGGCGAATACGGCATCACGAAAGTAGTATGCAACGGCGAATACGATAATTGGCCGGCATTTAAAGCGCGCCTGGAAGAACGCTTCTTGCTGCCGGTTGCGCCGGTTGTATTGGATGACATTCCTTCCGATAGCGCGAAAGATGTACCGAGCCGTTTCAACCGCGCCATTGGCCTTGCGCTGAAAGAGGTGTGACGATGTTAGTAGATATTAATTTATTGCCGCAGAAAGAACGGGACCGTCCCGCTTCGATCGTTGCGGCGATTGCCATTTTATTGGTGGCAGTAATCATTTGGGCGGTTTTCGCTTTTCTCGCCGGCGGCCATAAAGAACAGCAGGCAATAGCTGCGGCGCAAACCGTGCAAGTGCAAGCAGAACAGGCGATGCTTCGTGAACAACTGGAAGCGGTGCAAGGCATGAACGAAGAACAGCAATTGAAAGCAACTGTCGATTGGGCGGAAAGCTATCAATTCGATACATTGCCGCTGCTAGCGGAATTGGTGTCGAAATTGCCGGTACGCGGATTTTTCGACAGCTTTTCCTATACCGGCATGGACGTCGCGACATTGGGTGTTCAATTTGATACAGCCCGTGAAGCTGCATACTACTTGGCGCAGCTGAAAACGTCGAGCCTTCTCGAATCGGCAACATTGGATTCCGTGGTGCAAGAAGAGCTTGAAGAAGAAACGGCGGAAGACGGCACGGTTATTATTGATGAAGATGCACCGGTTATCAACCCGCGATACCTCGCGACTTATACCTTGATCTTCGTCGATGGCCGCGTCCCTGCGTTGACGCCTGAAGGCGAAATCATTGTAGAAGAACCGGTTACAGAAGAGGTTCCGGCCGAAACGCCGCCGGCAGAAGAAGCGCCGGCAGCTGAAGTCGATGTCAATGTCGAAGTCGATCAACCTGCACCAGCGCCGACAACAGAATCAGAAACACCGGTGGCGCCTGCAACTGAAGCGCCAGTGCCAACAGATGGAACGGCAGGTGATGACCAATGAGCAGCATGACCAAACGTCAAAAAGAAACAGCATTGATCGTCCTTGCAGCAGTTTTCTTATTGGCGCTTGCTGCGTATTCCTATTTCATGGTGTACGCGCCTGCGCGCGACGGAGCGTTGCAAGCCGAGCAATCGTTGAGCTCTGAACGCGACGTATTAATGGCATTGCAGACGCAAATCAAAGAATTGCCGGAAGGCGAAAAAATCAGCACGAGCGAATTGCAGCAAAAAGTTTCGATTGAACCGTTATCGGAATTGATTGTCCTGCAAATCGAACAAGCAGAATTGCTGTCGAATTCGCTTGTGACGAATATCGCGATTACAGAAGAGCCGGTCGTTTTGCCGGTGCCGGTCGAAGGTTTGGAGAATTTGCAGGAAGTGCAGACGACCGTGTCGATTGAAGTTGCAGATTATAAGAACATCACTTCGTTTATCAAGGAAATCGAAGCGATGGACCGCATCTTGATTGTTGACTCAATCGATTTCGGTGCATTGGAAGAAGTCACGACGGCAGACCAGGAGCGCGAGCTGATTGAAGTCACTTTAGGCTTTTCCGCGTATTTCCGCCCGGATCTGATTGCATTGCTTGATACATTGCCGAAAGTGGATGCGCCTCCGCCGGCAGGGAAAGTCAACCCGCTTGCCCAAAATGACGGCACAGACCTTTCTGCTCCAGACGAGGCAGTACCGGCAGAAGAAGCTGCGGTGGATGTTGAAGTTGACGTCGATGTCGACATCGAAGAAGATTCCGCTGCAGTACCAGCGGAACCGAACCCGAACGTTGCTGGCGCGCAGACAGCCGGCTATCATAAAGTACAAAAAGGCGATACCTTGTTCTCGATCGCTGTTCAATATTTCAACAGCCGCGATGGTGAAGCGCTAATTCAGCAAGCGAATGGCAAGACTGATAAAACTGTCATGCTCGGTGAGACCCTGATCATTCCGGAACGCCGTTAAAGGGAAATCACATTGATTTCCCTTTTTCTTTTAAAAAATATCCGTAAAAGAGGTCTATTATGGCAATTACATACACTGTGTTCTTCACGATTTTCGGGCTCGTCTTCGGCTCATTCTATAATGTCGTCGGCTTGCGCGTGCCGAAAAAAGAATCAATCGCGTTTCCGCCGTCACATTGCACGAAATGCGACCGGCAATTAACGGCACTTGATTTAGTGCCCGTCTTTTCTTATTTATTCCTGCGAGGCCGCTGCCGTTCATGCGGCGAAAAAATCCATTGGGTCTACCCGCTGATGGAATTCATCACCGGCGTGCTATTCGCCATTTCGTTTTGGAAGATCGGCTTCGAGCCGGAATTGATCATCGCGATTTTGTTCGTGTCGCTGCTTGTCATCATCACGGTGTCGGATATTGCTTACATGCTTATTCCGGATAAAGTATTGTTGCCGATTGGCGCGTTGCTGCTTGTCTTAAGATTGTTCATCCCACTCGATCCGTGGTGGGATTCACTGCTCGGCGCGTCACTGGGATTCAGCATCCTTCTATTGATTGCCATGGCATCGAAAGGCGGCATGGGCGGCGGGGACATCAAGCTGTTCTTCGTCATTGGGCTCGTGCTCGGCGTGTCCGGCACGCTGATGACTTTGTTCTTCGCATCATTAATCGGCTCGATTGCGGGTATCATCATGCTGCGCATCAAGAACCAAGGCCGCAAAACGCCGGTTCCATTCGGCCCATCGATTGCGCTCGGCGCCGTCATCGTCTATTTCTGGAGCGACGCGTTATTGAACTGGTATATGAATTTCTGGGGATGAAGCCTTGTGCTTCATCTTTTTTTGTTGGGGTTTTTTGCGCCCTCGTGTCAGACACAAATGTTTTTCAATTTCAGCTGACACAGGGGCGCAACATTTATACAAAATATTTATTCAAACCTCGCAGGGGATCGATTCTCACATAAATTCAGTGCCAAATTTCATTTTTCAAGCCTTAATTCGCAGCAAAAATCATTTTTCCTTTTTAGCGACAATTTTCAACGGCGCCGAAATTCGGTATGATGCTAAAAAAGGGAGGAATCCATCCATGAAATTCAAAGCCAAACAACCGATCATCCTGGCGTCCGCTTCACCGCGCCGCCGTGAACTATTAGAAAGCCTGGGCATCGACTTTACTGTAGAACCGAGTTTGAAAGACGAGCCGACGCCGGAGGGTTTCCGCACAGCAATGGGCTATGTCATTGAGTGTGCGCTATTTAAAGCAAAAGACGTTGCGAAAGACCATCCCGAAGCAGTCGTCATCGGCTCGGACACGGTCGTCGTGCTCGACGGCGACATTTTGTTGAAGCCTGAAAACGAAGCGCAGGCGAAAGAGTTTCTTAGCCGCCTGTCCGGCCAAACACATGACGTCATTACTGCTGTGTCGATCATCAAAGGCGGCAGTGTGCAATCGTTCCACGAAATCGTACGTGTGACGTTCCACGAATTGCCGCAGGACTGGATTGAAGCGTACACTGCGACACCGGACCCGTATGACAAAGCAGGTGCTTATGGCATCCAGACGGCATCGGGCTTGTTCGTCAAAGCGATCGAAGGTGATTACAACGCGGTCGTCGGCTTGCCGATTGCTTCGCTTGCGCAGAAGCTCGTGTTGTCTGGTTACATCGAATTGCAGGGGAGCCGCGTCGAATGCTGACGGAACAGGCGCTGATGATGCGCGAAGTCCATTCAGCCGACCGTCCGCGCGAGCGGCTCATCTCCCAAGGGGCGACAAGCTTATCGAATCAGGAATTGATTGCGATTTTGCTGCGCACCGGCACCAAGCAGGAATCCGTTTTGCATCTCGCAAATCGGGTTTTGCTTTCCTTTGAACAAATTCATCATTTAAAAGATGCAACGATTGAAGAAATCACAGCCATTAAAGGCATCGGCCAGGCGAAAGCGGTGCAGATCCTGGCATCGGTCGAGCTGGGCCGGCGCCTTTCCTCTAAGCAGACAGACACGAAATACACCATCCGTTCCCCCAAAGATGCCGCCAATTACTTGATGGCGGACATGACTTCGCTTAAACAGGAGCATTTTGTGGTCCTGTTCCTCAACATCAAAAACCAGGTTATGCATAAACAGACGATCTTCGTCGGCAGCCTCAATGCCAGCATCGTCCATCCGCGGGAAATTTTCCGCGAGGCGGTGCGGCGTTCTTCGGCATCGATCGTCTGCGCCCACAATCACCCGTCCGGCAACCCGGCCCCTTCGCCGGAAGATATTGCTGTCACAAAACGGCTTTTGGAAGCAGGAAGCATCATCGGAATAGAACTTTTGGACCATATCATAATAGGGGACCATCAATTCATTTCTTTAAACGAAAAGGGGTTCATGTAGGACTGTTACTTTCTTTCTTAATCGTCTATAATGAGTAGTATTGTATTTACTCTATGGCAAATGTGCATATAAAGAAGGGAAGATTTGACTTGTTTGGAATTGGAACGAAAGACGTGGGAATTGATTTAGGGACTGCGAATACCCTAGTATTCATTAAAAATAAAGGGATTGTACTGCGGGAACCGTCCGTAGTGGCAAAAAATACCAGCACAGAAGAAATAGTAGCTGTTGGGAATGATGCACGTAATATGATAGGGCGCACTCCTGGGTCTATCGTTGCAATTCGTCCGATGAAAGACGGAGTAATTGCGGATTTCGATACGACGACAGCAATGATACAGTATTACCTGAAGGGTGCGATGAAAGCGTCCGGCACTTCATGGTCGAAGCCGAACGTCATGATTTGTGTGCCTTCTGGCATTACATCGGTTGAAAAGCGCGCCATCATTGACGCTGCCCGCCAAGCAGGCGCACGTGAAGCGTTCACGATCGAAGAACCATTCGCGGCTGCCATCGGCGCAAACTTGCCAGTATGGGAACCTACGGGAAGCCTTGTCGTCGATATTGGTGGCGGGACGACTGAAGTGGCTGTCATTTCGCTTGGCGGCATCGTCACAAGCGAATCGGTCCGCGTCGCGGGCGATGCGATGGACATTGCGATCACGCAATTCATCCGCAAGACCTATAACCTGACAATCGGGGAACGCACAGCTGAAGCGATTAAAATTGAAATCGGTTCTGCACGCACAGTAACAGAAGCGGAGAAAAATGCTAAAATGGATATTCGTGGACGCGACCTTTTAACTGGCTTGCCGAAAACGATTGAAATTTCCGCGGAAGAAATTGCTGAAGCGTTGAAAGAGTCGGTTGCATCGATTATCGAAGGCGTACGCCGCACACTCGAAAAAACGCCGCCTGAATTATCAGCGGATGTGATGGAGCGCGGAATCGTCTTGACGGGCGGCGGAGCTTTGTTGAAGAACCTCGACAAAGTGATCGCTGACCAGACCGATATGCCTGTCTTCATCGCAGACAACCCGCTTGACTGTGTCGCGATCGGCACCGGCAAAGCACTGGACAACATCAGCCAGATTCGACGCCAGCAATCGCATAAATAAGGAGGATTGCCCCAAATGTTCCACTTTTTTTCAAACAAGCGGCTGATTTTGCTGCTGCTCGGCGTTATCCTGCTTGTTGCGCTGATTTCATTTTCCCTGCGCGACCGTGACAACGTGTCGCTGCCGGAACAGCTCATCAAGGACGGCGTCGGGGCCGGGCAAATGGTCTTTTCCGGACCTGCCCATTTTGTCACAGGAATTTTTGATAATGTCGATTCTCTTTTGAATACATACCAGGAAAATAAGTATTTGAAATCACGTCTCGAAGAATTCGCCGGAGTGCAAGCGGAAGTGACGGACCTGCGCTCGGAAAATAGCGAACTGAAAGCGTTGGTCGGCAAAGAAGCGGATATGCGTGATTACAACCCGATCCAAGCGACTGTCATCGCGCGGAACCCGGACCAATGGGAAGAAAAAGTCATCATCAATAAAGGCTCATCAAGCGGTGTGCTCGAAAACATGGCGGTTATGACGGCCCAGGGGCTTATCGGCAAAGTGACGCTGACGACTCCGTTCACGTCGACAGTTGAATTGATTTCGACGCAAGACCCGAATTACCGGGTCTCGGCGATGGTCATCGGCGGCAAGAAAGATGTCTTCGGCTTGATTGAAGGCTATGACAGCGAACGCCGCGAACTTCTTTTGAAGCGCATTGATGCGGACATCGATATCAAAAAAGGCCAGCAAGTCGTCTCGAGCGGCCTCGGCGGCATTTTCCCGAAAGGCATCATCATCGGCGAAATCACCGAAGTGGCGATTGACGAGTTCGGCTTGACGAAATTGGCTTACATCAAACCGGCGGCCGAATTTTCACTGCTCAATCACGTCGTCATCGCGGACCGGGTAATGCCGGAAGTCGACGGCGAGGATAACGGCGAAACAGCGGAGGAAGAGGCCCCATGATGAGATACCTGATTCTGGGGATCGGCTTGGTGCTGTTTTTCATGGAACCGGTCTTCGGCCTGTTTTCGCCGCTCAAGCTGGGCGGCGAATATTATTATATTGTTCCGCGTTTTTTGATCATGTTCCTGATCTTCGTATCGGTTTATTTTGATACAAAACATGCGATGTATTATGGATTATTTTTCGGCCTCTTGTACGATGTCTTTTTCATTGATATTATTGGATTATATTCTTTTTTGTATCCGGCCATTTGTGTGGTTGCCGGATACACGGTAAAGACGGTGCAGCGGAATTTATTCGTAGCGACGCTGTTGACGTTGGTGCTCACAGCTCTTTTCGAGTTCGTGCTGTACCAGTTTTTCACGTTGATTTCGTTGACCGACGTTCCAGCCGGCACATTTTTGGCGACCCGCCTATGGCCGACAATGATAGCGAATTCGCTGTTCTTGTTCGTTCTTGGCTGGGCGTTCAAGTCTGTCATCGTCGGCCGCCTCATCGAACGGGAAAAGAACCCGAGTGTATACTAAAGGAAGCGCAGGTGACACATTTTTGAAGAATCTTGTCAATATTAAGGGGACGAAACAAGGGCTCGTGCTGCAGCTCGATGACCAGTGTTCATACGCCGATCTGCTGGCGGAACTGCAGGCGAAGGTGTCGGATCCTGCGCTTGACGGCAGTGCTGAAGTTCAACTCCAGCTGGGCAACCGTTATTGCACGGAAGCTCAGATCAAGGAAATCATTGCGCTTATCCAAAAGAACGAGCATTTGCGCGTCTCGCGGGTAAGAAGCGACGTCATTACAGTAGAAGAAAGCAATCGCCGCATCCAGGAACGCCAATCCGAGACTTATGTCGGCATTGTGCGTTCGGGGCAAGTGGTGAAAGCTGAAGGGGACTTAGTGGTAGTCGGCGATGTCAATCCGAACGGCCGCGTAGCCGCTGGAGGCAATATATATGTATTAGGGCGCCTGAAAGGGATTGCCCACGCCGGAACGAACGGCAACCGGGAAGCGGTAATCGCAGCCTCATGGCTTGAAGCGACGCATCTGCAGATTGATGATGAGCTGGAAATCATGACGGACGAGTTGACGGTCTTATCGGAACAGCCGGAAATGGAATGTGCTTATTTGCATAAAAACGGCAGCATCATCATCGACCGTTTGCAGGAACTCAGATTCTTACGGCCGGAAATTTCAACGTTTAAAGGAGGAAGCTAGTGTGGGAGAAGCTATAGTCATTACATCAGGTAAGGGAGGCGTCGGTAAAACGACGACAACCGCCAATCTCGGCACTGCATTGGCCCTTCAGGGTAAGAAAGTATGCTTGATCGATACGGATATCGGCCTTCGCAATCTCGACGTCATCCTGGGCCTCGAAAATCGCATCATTTACGATTTGATCGATGTTTTGGAAGGACGCTGCAAAGTGCACCAGGCACTCGTCAAAGACAAGCGTTTTGACGACATGCTGTATTTATTGCCGGCTGCCCAAACAGCTGACAAGAACGACGTCAACCCGGAACAAATGCGCGAATTGGTGACGGAACTCAAGAAAGATTATGATTTTGTCATCATCGACTGCCCAGCAGGCATCGAGCAAGGCTATAAAAACGCCGTTGCGGGTGCGGACAAAGCGATTGTCGTGACGACCCCTGAAATTTCAGCGGTGCGCGACGCCGACCGCATCATCGGTTTGCTTGAAATGGAAGAAAACATCGAACCGCCGAAATTGATCATCAACCGCATCCGCCAGCATTTGATGAATGCCGGTGAAGCGCTCGATGTCAATGAAATCACGACGCATTTGTCGATTGATCTTTTAGGCATCGTTGCAGACGACGAGAGCGTCATCACGAGCTCGAACCGCGGGGAGCCTGTGGTCATGAACCCGGACAACCCGGCCGCGCTCGGCTACCGCAACATTGCCCGCCGCATCCTCGGTGAATCAGTGCCGTTGATGACTATGGACAAGAAGAGCCAAGGCGTCTTCTCTAAAATCAAAGCGATCTTCGCAAAATAATAATGTACCAACGACCTCCGCAGCGATGCGGAGGTTTTTTTAGAATCCAAGGAGGTGCTGATTGGACGATCGATTGCTGGCCCAAATGATATTGGCTGAAAGGCTGCCGAAAAACCATGCCGCGTGGCAGCCGCTCGCTGCTGACTTGAAGAATTTGCTTGCAGGTGCAGGTGGCGAGTCGCGCACCGTCGCGCTTTTGAAAAGGGAATTGGAGCTGGACGAAGCGCCGGTTTTATTGGTGGACGTGCACGTTCCTTATCAAGGAGGGTTTGCGCAAATTGACGTGCTGGTGGTCCACGCAGCTTTTGTCTGCGTGCTGGAAGTGAAGAATATGCGGGGCGAATTTTACTTTGATACGGAAAATTTTCAATTCCATCGTATGGTCGACGGCCGCATGGAGGACATGCGCAATCCGGAATCACAGCTGCACCGGGCAGTCAAAGCAGTCGGGAAGTTTCTCGAGGTTCCGGTGGAAGGCGTGATCGTG
The DNA here is from genome assembly GCF_004761975.1 of Planococcus koreensis. GTDB lineage: Bacteria > Bacillota > Bacilli > Bacillales_A > Planococcaceae > Planococcus > Planococcus koreensis. The sequence goes on from NZ_RQII01000014.1 coordinate 18,847, forward strand.
CTCGCTAGCCGGTCCGCGCGCGTCGTTGAGAAGCCGGCGGCGTATCCGGTCGTCGCGCTCGATTACTTGCCATTCCATCTGGATGAGCTGGATAAGGGCGGCAAGCTCTTTAACGTTTAAGCTTTGTCTCGCAAATTGAGTGCGCTGCCAAAAAGAAGTTTCCGAGGAAATTTGATGGCACAATATGGGATTACCGCCGAGTCGTTGCGCCTCGGGGTTACGTGCCCGGACTGCCGCAGCCGTTCGCTGGGTCGGAAAAACCGGAAATGGCATTGCTCAGGCTGCGATGGGGTATTTATAGATGCGCATGAAGTGGCGCTGCAAGAATATGCGGTATTGTTCGGCGAAGAATTGCCGACGCACTTCGCTTATCGGCTGCTCGGCGTGGAAGATAAGTATTTATTGTACAGATTGCTGGAGAAATCGGCGATGCAGGGAGATAAGCGCGGAAAGCGCTGGATTGTGCCGCGCCGGGAGCTATTAATAGAGTATTTTGGTGCGATTTATAAGTGAACGCACCTCAGCGGCTAGTGAACGCACCCCAAACCGGAAGTTCGCACCTCAACATCGAATGAACGCACCTCGCGGCAAAGTTTCCGCACCTCCTGGCGAAAAAGGAAAGCTTTTGAATTTAAGTTGACTCGAGTTGTCTGGCGTGGTATTATTTTAATGTTATGTTTGTAGCGCACCTGTGCTACAACCGCTCGAATCAGGTATTGAAGAATCGGCTGCAATGCGGATCACCTGAATAGGCGAGTCTTAGTCTAAGAGGAGGTGCAAGGATATGTACGCAATTATTGAAACTGGTGGAAAACAAATCAAAGTTGAAGCGGGCCAAGAAATCTACGTTGAGAAATTAACTGGAGAAGCTGGTGACGTTATCACATTTGACAAAGTTCTATTTGTAGGTGGAGATGAATCTAAGTTCGGTGTTCCTTTTGTTGAAGGAGCTACTGTTACTGCTAAAGTCGTGAAAAGCGGAAAAGGCAAAAAGATCACAGTCTTCAAATACAAAGCTAAAAAGAACTACCGTAAAAAACAAGGTCACCGTCAGCCATACACGAAATTGACTGTCGACGCGATCAACCTGTAAGACATGATACGAGTAAACGTAACTGAAACATCAAACCGGATTTCATCTTTTGAAATGTCCGGGCATGCCGACTTTGCCGAACACGGGCAAGACCTCGTCTGCGCTGGCGCATCTGCTGTCTCTTTTGGAGCGGTGAATGCCATAATGGAGCTGACGGGAATCGAACCTAAGATCAAGCAAAGCAGCAGCGGCTTCTTGAAAGTCGTTTTTCCGGCAGGACTGGATGAAAAAACGGACGAGCAGGTACAACTGCTGGTGCGCGGAATGATTGTTTCTTTAAAAACGATTGAACACGATTATGGGCAATATATTAAAATAACCTTCACAGCTTAGGAGGTGGGACAGAATGTTAAGATTAGATCTTCAGTTTTTCGCATCCAAAAAAGGTGTAGGTTCAACGAGAAACGGACGTGACTCAGAATCAAAACGCCTTGGCGCTAAACGTGCAGACGGACAACTAGTTACTGGTGGTTCAATTTTATACCGTCAACGCGGTACTAAAATTTATCCAGGTGAGAACGTTGGACGCGGCGGAGACGACACACTATTTTCAAAAATCGACGGAATCGTACGTTTCGAACGTTACGGACGCGACAAGAAAAAAGTGAGCGTATACCCAGTTGCACAAGAAGCTTAATAAAAACGAAAAGGGCTGCTTTGGCAGTCCTTTTTATTTTGAATAGATGCAGCAGCCAGCTAAAATCCGGGAAATTGCGCTGCAAAATTGGTATACTGATAAAAGAAGCTGAAATAGGAAGTGACTTATGGACGTGTCAAAATCAGTGGTACAATCGCTTCGGCATGCGCGGCATGATTTTCTGAATGAGTTGCAATTGATCGGCATGTACCTGGACCTCGGGCAACCGGAAAAGGCCAAAGCGATGATTCGCTCTCATGCCGAAGCGGCTGTGCACATGAGCCGGCTCGCGGGATTGGCTATGCCGATAACGGAAGAATGGCTGCTATTGTCAAAATGGCGCTATCCGGAATTGGCGATCCAAACCGAATGCACGGCGGAAGCTGGCATTGCGAAGCTGGACGGGGCGTTTGCCGGAATGCTGGAAAAATTCGCCGAAACGGTCCGGCCTCAAATGGATCCGTTCGTTGAATATGTTTGTACAATAAGTATATGGAATGAAAACGACTCGCTTGCGATGAAGATTTCATTGAATGGTGACTGGCAGGGGCTGCAGTTGCCGGAAAGTTCGTTAGACACAGCAGTAATAAAGTGTGGCAGCGACGGCATGGAAGTGGCCGTCCGCCCACAGATGGAGGGATAATATGTTTGTCGATCACGTAAAAGTTTATGTTAGAGGTGGCGACGGCGGGGACGGTATGGTAGCGTTCCGCCGCGAAAAATATGTACCAAATGGCGGTCCTGCGGGCGGCGATGGCGGTAAAGGCGGAAACATCGTCTTTATGGTAGACGAAGGCTTGCGCACACTTATGGATTTCCGTTACAAACGGATTTTCAAAGCGGACCGCGGTACGCACGGAATGAGCAAAAACCAGCACGGCGCGAAAGCACAGGATACGATTATCCAAGTTCCGCCGGGCACAGTCGTAAAAGACGCCGATACGGGCGAAACAATCGCTGATTTGGTTGAACAAGGCCAAACAGCAATCATCACACGCGGCGGGCGCGGCGGACGCGGCAACTCACGTTTTGCCACGCCGCAGAACCCGGCTCCGGAATTATCGGAAAAAGGCGAACCGGGCTTTGAGCGCAATGTCGTTCTGGAATTGAAAGTGTTGGCGGATGCCGGACTTGTCGGATTCCCGAGTGTCGGGAAATCGACGTTATTGTCTGTCGTTTCTGCAGCGAAGCCGAAAATTGCTGAATATCATTTCACAACAATCGTGCCGAACCTCGGAATGGTCGAAACAGAAGACCACCGTAGCTTCGTTATGGCCGATTTGCCAGGATTGATCGAAGGCGCGCACCAAGGAGTCGGCCTCGGACATCAATTCCTGCGCCACATCGAGCGCACGCGCGTTATCATCCACGTCATCGACATGTCCGCCCTTGAAGGACGCGACCCGTATGATGATTACATGACGATTACAGAAGAACTGAAACAATACAATATGCGTTTGACTGAACGCCCGGAATTGATCGTGGCGAACAAAATGGATATGCCGGATTCTGAAGAGAACTTGAAGAAATTCCGCGAAAAAATGCCGGAAGACGCACAAATCTTCCCAGTTTCCGCGTTGAGCCGCCAAGGCTTGTCGAATCTTCTGTTCGCGATTGCGGATCTTATCGAAGTGACGCCTGAATTCCCGTTGATCGACGAAGAAGTCGACGAATCGGAAAGCACGGTTCTTTACAAGCACGAGAAAGAATCAGATGGCTTCACGATCACACGCGAATCCGACGGCGCATTCGTCTTGTCCGGCTACGCCATCGAGCGTATGTTCAAGATGACCGACTTCTCGCGCGAAGATTCAATCCGCCGCTTCTCCCGCCAAATGCGCGGTATGGGCATTGATGATGCTTTGCGTGAACGCGGCGCTGAAAACGGCGACACGGTCCGCCTGCTTGAATTCGAATTTGAATTCATGGACTGATTGAGAGATTTTTGGGAGGTTTATTGAATGAAGGATGTATCCGAACAACGGTATTATTTGGTGCGTGAAGACGTGTTGACCGAAGCGATGCAAAAGACGCTTGAAGTAAAGCGCCTGCTGCAGCGCGACCGCATGTCGATTTTGGACGCAGTCAATCACGCCGGACTTTCACGCAGTGCATTTTATAAATATCGGGATGCGGTATTTCCATTCCATTCGATTGTGAAGGAGCGGATTTTGACTGTATTCTTGCAGCTCGAAGACCGCTCCGGAACGCTTGCCACCCTGCTGCAGTCGGTTGCTGAAGCCGGCTGCAATATTTTGACCATCCACCAGACCATCCCGATCCAAGGGCGCGCGAACGTTACGTTGTCGCTTGATGTGACGGCGATGGAGCTGGAATTGGATGCGTTTTTGCAGCAGCTGAAAAAACTCGATTTTGTCGAGTCGGCTGATGTCGTATCAAGCGGATCATCTTAACTTAGGAGTGGTTGAATGGCTGGAGAAAACTTGAAGGACCGCATTTCGTATTTGGGGCCAGAAGCCTCATTCACCCATCTGGCGGCTGTCCGGATATTCCCGGAAAGCACGCTGGTGCCGTTTGCCACGATTCCTGAATGCATCGAAGCAGTGGCGGAAGGCCGCGTTGATTACGCGGTCGTGCCGATTGAAAATGCACTTGAGGGTTCTGTGTCGTTGACGGTCGATTATTTATTCCATGAAGCTCAATTGTATGTGACGGCAGAAGTCCTTTCGCCGATCGGCCAGCATTTCCTGGTGCATCCGGAAAATGCGGAAGCCGAATCGTTCGAAGCGATTTACTCCCACCCGCAGGCACTTGCCCAAAGCCATAAATTCCTATTCTACACATACCGGAACACGCCGCTCGAGCAATACAGCTCGACGTCAGCGGCGGCCAAAATGGTGTCGGAGCTTCCAGAGCGCCCGATTGCAGCGATTGGCAATGAATTCGCGGCCCATAAATACGGTTTGACCATTTTGCACCGCGATATCCATGATTTCCATTTCAACCACACGCGCTTTTTCGTGTTGTCGAAAACGAATCACAAACTGGAAATCGCGGGGCATGAAAACGAAATCAAAACGACGTTGATGATCTCGCCGCCGAAAGACGACCGTTCCGGCGTGCTCCATCAAATCCTTTCCGTCTTCGCGTGGCGCCAGCTCAATTTAAGCAAAATTGAGTCGCGTCCGCTGAAAACCGGTCTAGGCGATTATTTCTTCATCGTCGACGTGCTGGAAGACGAAAACGCGACAATGATGCGCGGCGCGCTCGAAGAACTGGCAGCGATCGGCTGCGAAGTCAAAACGCTCGGCTCGTATTATATGTATAAGAATTCGTGAAATGAACCCCGCAGCCGTTTTGGCTGCGGGGTTTTTTAATGCTTGCTGCAAGGGGATTCGATATTCTGCAAAGAAAGTGCGGTATTCTGCAAACAAACTAGTTATTCTGCAAACAAATCCGATATTCTGCAAATAAAACCGGTATTCTGCAGTAAACTCGATTTGCTGCAAGTAACATAACACTGCCCAATAAAAAACGCGGAACCCCAAAAGGATTCCGCGTTTCATCTATTCAGTGTCTTCGAGCAGGTAGCCGTGCTCGCGCATGGCAGCAACTGCTGCGTCCAATATGCTTTCATTTGCTGCGGTGATGGTGTGGAGGTGAGTGCCGTCGGTCAATTCGAGCAAATAGCTCGCACCGGTGTCGCGCACTCGCTTCATGAAAGCTTTGACGCCGGCTTCATCGGAAACGTGGATGCCGGCTGTTAATTCGCCGTAGACGGGGTGCTCGACCGACACGTCTTTCACGGTAACGCCGGCGCGCACAAGAATTTTCAGTTCATCTTCCGTGTCGCTCGGCAGGTGGCGGCACGCAATTTGCCGGCTCACAAACTGAGAGCCGCTGCCGGCGAGGAAGAGGTAGCCGGAGCTTGTCGCGATGATCGGCTCGCTGCGTGCTTTCAAAAGCGTCATGTCGCTGACAATGACTTGCCGCGAGACGTTGGCGAAAGCGGCAAGTTCGCCGCCGGTTAACGGTGCTTCGGCGGTTTTCAGTTTTTCCAATAAAATCTGGCGGCGCTGTTCTCCGTAAAGTTTTTTCATGATACAACCTCAGCTTTCCGGATGGGATAAATCCATTTTAACACGGACAATTTCCTAACGGGTTTATTTCGTAAAAGGCGAACAAATATGCTATAATCAATAGGTTAAAATGGAGGAGCGGACATCTATGTACGATTACATAAAAGGGATAGTCACACGGGTGACGCCCGAATATCTGGTAGTGGAACAACAAGGCATCGGCTGGCAGATTTTTGCCCCGAACCCGTACTCATTCGGCACAGAAGAGCTGCAAGTTTTCCTGCACCATCACGTGCGCGAAGATGCACATCTATTGTTCGGCTTTACGACGCTGGAGCAGCGCGAATTGTTCCGCAAGCTCATTTCGGTGTCCGGCATCGGGCCGAAAGGGGCGCTTGCGATATTGGCAAGCGGCGAACCGCAGCACGTCATCGAAGCGATCGAACGGGAAGATGAATCGTATCTGGTGAAATTCCCGGGTGTCGGCAAAAAGACCGCGCGCCAGATGATCCTCGATTTGAAAGGCAAGCTGGCGGAGTTTTTCGATGCGCCATTCTTGACGAACGAAGCGCCCGGCTTGTTGGCTGAAGGCGATATCGAACTGGAAGAAGCGATGCTGGCACTTGGTGCACTCGGTTATTCAGAGCGGGAAATCACGAAAGTGAAGCCGCAGCTGAAAGATCTGGACTTGAATACTGAAGGCTATATGAAGAAAGCTCTGCAATTATTGCTGAAACAATCTTGATGAAAAGGAGGCGAACGGCATGGAAGAACGTGTAATCGGCAGTGAAATATCGGAATTTGACGAACGCTTTGAACAGTCGCTGCGCCCGAAATTCTTGTCACAGTATATCGGCCAGCACAAGGTCAAGCACAACCTCGAGATTTTCATCGAAGCGGCGAAGATGCGCCAGGAAAGCCTGGACCACGTCTTGTTGTACGGGCCTCCTGGACTCGGGAAGACGACGCTCGCTGCGGTCATCGCCAATGAAATGGAAGTCGGCGTGAAAATGACCAGCGGACCGGCAATCGAACGCCCGGGTGATTTGGCGGCCATCGTGTCGTCATTGGAACCGGGCGACGTGCTGTTCATCGATGAAATCCATCGGTTGAACCGCTCGATCGAAGAAGTGCTGTATCCGGCGATGGAAGATTTCTGCCTCGATATCGTTGTCGGCAAAGGGCCTACCGCGCGTTCAGTGAGGCTCGACTTACCGCCGTTCACGCTGATCGGTGCGACGACGCGCGCAGGAGCCTTGTCAGCACCGCTGCGCGACCGTTTCGGCGTGCATGCGCGTTTGGATTATTACGACACGGAATCGCTGACGGACATCGTCGAGCGCAGTTCGAAGCTTTTTGAAGCGGACATTGCGCCAAACGCCGCGGTGGAAATCGCCCGGCGCTCCCGTGGGACCCCGCGCATCGCCAACCGGCTGCTGAAGCGCGTGCGTGATTTTGCGCAAGTGCGCGGCAACGGCACGATCACGGAAGACATCGCGAGCCAGGCGCTCGAAATGCTGCAAGTCGATCCGCTCGGTCTTGACCACATCGACCATAAATTGCTGGTCGGCATGATCACCCGTTTCCGCGGCGGTCCGGTCGGCCTCGATACGATTGCGGCAAGCATCGGGGAAGAGTCGACGACGATTGAAGACGTCTACGAACCGTACCTGCTGCAAATCGGCTTTATCCAGCGCACGCCGAGAGGGCGCGTTGTCACTGCAATGGCTTATGAGCATTTTCAAATGGAAATGCCTGAATCTAAATAAAGGAAGTTTTAAAAAATGAACGTAAATGATTTTGATTTTGAACTGCCAGAAAAATTGATTGCCCAGACGCCGTTGCTTGACCGTACGTCGAGCCGGCTTTTGGTGATGGATAAAAAAACAGGCACTGTCACGCACCGCCATTTCCGCGACATCGTCGAGCATCTCCATGCCGGCGATACGCTTGTGCTGAACGATACCCGCGTGCTGCCGGCGCGCATGATGGGCGTCAAAGAAGATACGGGTGCGAACATCGAATTGCTGCTGCTGAAAGAAATCGGCGACGACGTTTGGGAAACCCTCGTCAAACCGGCCAAAAAAGTGAAGATCGGCACCGTAATTTCATTTGGCGAAGGCCTGTTGAAAGCGGAATGCGTCGGGCTTTTGGACCACGGCGGCCGCCATTTCAAAATGGTCTACGACGGCATTTTCTACGAGATTTTGGAGCAATTGGGCGAAATGCCATTGCCTCCATATATCCGTGAAAAGCTAGAAGACCAGGGCCGCTACCAGACCGTTTTTGCGAAAGAGCGGGGAAGCGCCGCGGCACCGACTGCCGGCCTTCATTTCACCGATGCGCTATTGGACGAAATCCGTGCGAAAGGCGTCAACATCGCCTTCATCACGCTGCATGTCGGGCTCGGCACATTCCGTCCAGTGTCGGTCGATTCGATCGAAGACCACGAAATGCACGCGGAATTCTACCGCATCACCCAAGAAACCGCGGACCTGATCAACAACACGAAAAAAAAACGGCGGACGCGTCATTTCAGTCGGCACAACATCGACGCGCACGCTTGAATCAGTGGCCAATAAATTCAGCGGCGAATTGCAGGAAGACAGCGGCTGGACGGATATCTTCATTTTCCCGGGCTATGAATTCAAAGCGATTGACGGCTTGATCACCAATTTCCATTTGCCGAAATCGACTTTGGTCATGCTTGTCAGCGCATTGTCGAACCGCGATGCCATTTTGAACGCTTATCAAGAAGCGGTCCAGGAACGCTACCGTTTCTTCAGTTTCGGAGACGCAATGTTCATTGAACCAGCGAAAAAGGAGACACAACAATGACACAAGCAGTATGGTATGAACACATAAAAACATGCAAACAGACAGGTGCGCGCCTTGGAATCGTCCACACGCCGCACGGTTCGTTCGAAACACCGGCTTTCATGCCGGTCGGCACACAGGCAACGGTCAAGACGATGTCGCCGGAAGAATTGAAAGCGATGAATGCGGGCATCATCCTCAGCAACACGTATCACCTATGGCTGCGCCCGGGCAATGACGTTATCAAAGAAGCAGGCGGCCTGCACAAATTCATGAACTGGGACCGTCCGATTCTAACGGATTCCGGCGGTTTCCAAGTGTTTTCATTGAGCGAATTCCGCAACATCAAAGAAGAAGGCGTCCATTTCCGCAACCACATGAACGGCGACAAATTATTCCTGAGCCCGGAAAAGGCGATGGAAATCCAGAACGATTTGGGCTCTGACATCATGATGGCTTTTGACGAATGCCCGCCGTACCCGGCGACGCATGAATACATGAAATCAAGCGTCGCCCGCACATCCCGCTGGGCAGAACGCTGCATCGCGGCGCATGCCCGCAAAGAAGACCAAGGTTTGTTCGGCATCATCCAAGGCGGCGAATTCGAAGACTTGCGCCGCCAAAGTGCGCAAGACCTTGTGTCGCTTGATTTCCCTGGCTACGCAATCGGCGGCTTGTCTGTCGGTGAACCGAAAGACGTCATGAACCGCGTATTGGAATTCACAACGCCGTTCATGCCGGCTGACAAACCCCGTTATTTGATGGGCGTCGGCTCACCGGATTCGTTGATCGACGGTTCGATCCGCGGTGTCGACATGTTCGACTGCGTCTTGCCGACTCGCATCGCGCGCAACGGCACCTTGATGACAAGCACAGGGCGTTTGAACATCAAGAACGCGAAATTCAAACACGATTTCGGTCCACTTGACGACAAATGCAGCTGCTACACGTGCACGAATTACTCACGCGCTTACGTTCATCACTTGCTGCGCGCAGATGAAACCTTCGGACTTCGACTTACTAGTTATCATAATCTTCATTTTCTGTTAAACTTAATGGAACAGGTGCGACAAGCGATACGCGAAGACCGCCTGGGAGATTTCCGCGAAGAATTTTTTGAAGCCTATGGTTTCAATAAGCCAAACGCTAAGAATTTCTAATAAGAATAAGAGACAGCGAAGGGGGGAAATTGAAAAAATGGATACAATTATTGCGTTATCACCTTTACTATTAATGTTCTTGTTAATGTGGTTTTTCATCATCCGTCCGGCACAAAAGCGCCAGAAAGCGACAGCTAACATGCAGTCGGAACTACGCCGCGGAGACCGGATCGTAACAATCGGCGGCCTCCACGGAACAGTTGACGCAGTCGACGATGCAACAATTTACATAACTGTTGCAGACGGCACGCGCATGCAATTCGAACGCCAGGCAATCGCCCGCGTTGTGGATGCAGCGAAAACGACGGTCTAATGAAACGATCGCCTTCGATACCGAAGGCGATTTTTTTTGAGCTGAAATAATAGTGTATTAAAGTAGAATTAAAGAAGCGTCATATTAAAAGTCGCTCCGGTCGCTTAGGGCATGACTCCCGCAAGGAGCCGAGAAGAACACTCGTCTCATTGCTCCGTCTAGCCCGTTGACGCGCCTTCGCTAAGAGATCTCTAGTTATACAGCGAAACAGCTCACTTGCCTAGCGCAGCGATGCAGAGACAGAGACAGAGACAGAGACAGAGACAGAGGCAGGAACAGAAACAGAGGGTTTCAGGAGTCTCGTCAGTTTTGCTACGTATCTACTAGTATCTAATAATTATCAGAACTACATTGATCTCTCTTTTCTTCAATGAGACTATCTAGCGAAGGCGCGAACACGGGCTGGGCGGAACAGGAAGACAGGCGTTCTTTGCCTGGCTTTCTGTGTGAGCCATGCCCTGAGCGTCCGCAGCGATGTACAAAAGCTTGCTTCTCTAGCTCAACGTATATAGATAGCCGATAAGACCGCAATGAAATTTGAAATAAAAGCCATAAATAATAAAGCCATTGTTCTCAATCTTCCCGCAATCGGCTACAATGGAAAAGAACGGATGGAAGGAGCAAGAAAATGTTAAAATTTACCGATCAATATGATGTCGTTCTGCCTGCGCTTGAAAGCAAAATTGCTGAATTCCGTTATTTTCAATACGATACGTTCTCAGCTGAAGATCTTTGGGATTATTGCATTAAGAAAAAATGGCGCAAAAAAGATATCGGGGATATGAGGCTGCATGAAATGGTCAACGGCATTATGGACATCCGTGCATCTGATTTCGTCGCCTACCATCAAGTAGAAGGGCTAAAAGGCGGCAATTGGTTTTCAGAAGGCAATTTAGCGAATCTTGAAGAGCTGCTGCGCCCGACGAAAAAGCCGGATTCCGTTTGACACCTTTCCAGACCTGTTTCATAATGATAGTGCTGTGTTTTCACATCGAGGAGGAATAATTACATATGAAGTCAAGAGGTCGCATTATCGCCTTTTTCTTATTGGTCATTGTACTGTTAGGAACCGTCGGCGCCACGAGTTTACCTATTGCTAAAGACATCAAGCTTGGACTGGATCTGCAGGGCGGATTCGAAGTTCTCTACCAAGTTGAAGCGCTTGAGGAAGGGCAGGAAATTACGGACGCTGTGCTGTCTGACACGGTCAACGCTTTGCGCAGCCGGATCGATGTACTCGGCGTCAGTGAACCGGTCATCCAGATCGAAAGCGGCAACCGCATCCGTGTGCAATTGGCTGGCGTCGAAGACCAGGCCACTGCCCGTGAGCTGTTGTCGACTGAAGCCAATCTGACGTTCCGCAACGCCAACGATGAAGTGATGCTTGCGGGGAACGATCTGAAGCAAGGCGGCGCATCTGCGACATTCGACCAGAATGGCGCACCGATTGTTACGCTTGAGCTGAACGATCCAGGCAAATTTGCTGAAGTCACAAATACGATTTCGCAATTGCCGCCACCGGAAAACGTCCTCGTTATCTGGCTTGATTTTGAAGAAGGCGTTGATTCCTACGTCGAGGAACTTGGCAAGCCGGATCCGAAGTTCGTATCGGATCCACGGGTTTCTCAGCGCATCAATTCGCCATCCGTTGAGATTTCCGGTTCATTTACTGTAGAAGAAACGCAGAATTTGGCCGGCATCTTGAACGCCGGAGCTCTTCCGGTAAGCTTAGAAGAAGTATACTCGACTTCTGTCGGCGCGCAATTTGGCGCACAGGCGCTTGAACAGACCGTATTCGCCGCAGCAATCGGTGTTGCGCTCGTCTTGCTGTTCATGATCGTCCATTACCGGGTTCCAGGGCTGATCGCAGTGGTAACGCTGTCGGTTTACATTTACCTGATCCTCTTAGTGTTCGAATTGATCGGCGGGGTGCTGACACTTCCAGGTATCGCAGCGATCGTGCTGGGTGTCGGGATGGCTGTTGACGCCAATATCATTACTTACGAGCGTATCCGCGAGGAAATACGTGCTGGGCGTTCGGTGCGTGAATCGTTCAAAGCGGGAGCGGCTTCGTCGTTCTCAGCCATCTTGGACGCTAACGTCACTACGATGATCGCTGCTATCGTATTGTTCATTTTCGGTACCAGCTCTGTCAAAGGTTTTGCGACACTGCTGATCATCTCGATTCTGGTCAGCTTCCTGACCGCTGTCTGGGGTTCACGCGTACTGCTTGGCTTATTGGTTGGCAGCGGTGTAATGGACAATAAATTCAGCTGGTTCGGGTTGAATAAATCAAAAGTCCATGATCCGTCAGAGAATAAAGAAATCTATGATTTGACGACGCCATTTGACCGGTTTGATTTCGCCGGCAGCCGCAATAAATTCTTCGCTGCATCGATCATCACCATCGTGATCGGTATGATCGTCATCGGCGTTTTCCGCTTGAACTTGGGAATCGACTTTACGCAAGGTACGCGAGTTGAAATTACGTCTGATGCGGCTCTTTCCAAAGAGCAGGTTGAAAGCTTCTTGTCGGAAAGCGGCTTTGAGACAGAAGATGTCGTCATTTCAGGTGACGATTCCAATTTGGCTGTAACCCGGTATACGGAAGAATTCAGCCAAGAAGAAATCAATGACTTGAAGTCGGCAGCAGTGGAAGAATACGGCGTCGAGCCGAACGTTTCCACCGTTTCGCCGACAGTCGGCCAGGAATTGGCCAAAAATGCGCTTTACGCACTTCTTATTGCGGCTATCGGAATCGTCATTTACGCGACGTTGCGCTTCGAGTGGCGCATGGGTGTTGCGTCGATCGTGGCGTTGATCCATGATGCATTCTTCATCGTCGCCGTGTTCAGCTTGCTAAGGCTGGAAGTTGATATCACGTTTATCGCAGCTGTGCTGACGATTGTCGGGTATTCGATCAACGATACAATCGTGACGTTTGACCGCATCCGTGAGAACATGAAGCGCGTGAAGAAAATCGAAACGGAAGATCAATTGGCTGATATAGTCAATAGATCATTGCGCCAGACGCTCGTCCGTTCGGTTAATACCGTGCTGACAGTAGTGCTGGTCGTCGTTGCGCTATTGATCTTCGGTGCTCCTTCGATCACCAACTTCTCGATTGCGTTATTGATCGGCTTGATCGCCGGAACGTATTCTTCGATTTTCATCGCAGCCCAGTTATGGCTCGTGCTTAAAAAGCGCGAACTTAACAAAAAAGGCCCGATCGACATCGAGAAACTTGAAGAGAAAAACAAATGGGGTTCTGATGAGCCTGTGGTATAAAGGAAAACTCACTCCGTAAGAGGCATAATGCTCTTTAAAGTGGGATAAGTTTATAAAGGAAAAGGAACAGGGTATGGATTTAATGACCCTGTTCTTTTTTTATACTTACGGAAGGAGATGAATTTATTATGAAATTTCAATGGTTGATTTTGCTTGGCCTTATTTTTGCAGTCATCATCGCGTTATTCGCAGTTGTCAATGTCGATTCGGTACCGGTCAACTATGTATTCGGCGAAGCGCAATGGCCGCTGATCCTCGTTATTCTGGTATCGGCGCTGCTCGGCGTACTGCTCAGTTCGACGATTGCCATCATCCGCAATTTTTCGCTGAAGCGCAAAAACAATGCCCTTCAAAAAGAAATTGCTGTCAAAGAATCGCTGATTGCAACGCAGCAGAATGAAATCGCGGAATACCAGAAACTGGATGTCCAGCCGGAAGCAATGGTTGTGACAGACGGCAAATCGGTGGAAAACAAGGAAAGATTTTAAGCTAAAGGAGCGGCCTTCGATGTTAAATGGAGGCAACTCCTTTTTGTCTGGATTTTTTTCCTGTATAATGGACCGGTGAGGAAGTGAATGACGATGATCGAATCCAAAAAAAGATGGCGCTTGACCACTCCCGATGAAGGGCTGGTACAAGCCATACAACAAGAATTATCCATTTCATCGGTATTGGCGAAAATTTTAGTGACGCGCGGTATTTCGAGCGCTGAAAAAGCGAAGAACTTTATGGCTGTCGGGATGGAAAACATACATAATCCCTATCTGATGAAAGACATGGACATTGCGGTTGAACGCATTCGCCGCGCTATTGAAAACCAGGAAAAAATTGTCGTCTACGGCGATTATGATGCCGATGGCGTTACAAGTACAACGGTCATGATGACGGTATTGGAAGACTTGGGGGCAGAAGCCTCGTTTAAAATCCCGAACCGTTTTAAACACGGCTACGGACCTAATAAAGAATTATTCCAGCTAGCGGCAGACGAAGGCGCAACGCTCATCGTCACGGTTGACAACGGGATTTCGGGCATTGATGAAGTCGCTTTCGCCAACAGCTTAGGTCTTGATGTCATCATCAGTGACCACCATGATATCGGTGACGTGATGCCGGACGCATTAGCGGTCATCCATCCGCGCCATCCGGAAGGCTCATACCCGTTCGGCGAGCTTGCCGGCGTTGGCGTGGCGTTCAAGATGGCGCAAGCGCTGTACGAAGACGTGCCAGAGCATTTATTTGAATTAGTGGCCATCGGCACGATTGCCGACTTGGTGCCTTTGCACGGTGAAAACCGCATCCTAGTAAAAGCGGGGCTTGAGGCGCTGAGAGATTCACCGCGCCCGGCAATCGAGGCGTTGGCAGAAGTATCCGGCGTTAAGCAGCGCGACATTACGGAAGAAACGATCGGCTTTATGTTCGGTCCGCGCGTCAACGCGATCGGCCGGCTGCAGGACGCAGATCCGGCTGTGCGTTTATTCATGACTGAAGATATAGGAGAAGCGAGAAGTTTGGCAGGCGGTTTGGACGTTTTGAACAAAGAGCGCCAGGCAATCGTCAAGCAAATTGCTGAAGAAGCGACTGCGCAAGTGGAACAGCGCTATCCGGACGGCCCGCCGCACGTCATCATTGTCGCGCAGGAAGGCTGGAATCCCGGCGTCGTCGGCATCGTGGCATCGAAATTGGTCGAGCAATATTACCGCCCGGCGATCGTGCTGTCGCTCAACCCGGAAACCGGCAAAGCGAAAGGCTCTGCCCGCAGCATTGAAGGCTTCCACCTATACAACGAGCTGGCGGAAAACCGCGACATCCTGCCGCATTTTGGCGGCCATCCGATGGCAGCTGGCATGACGCTCGACATCGAGCATGTCGATGAATTGCGCAGCCGCTTGAACAAGCAGGCGGAAGCGGGATTGTCGGAGGAAGATTTGGTGCCGGTCGTGGAAATCGATATTCCCGTGCGTTTGGATGAGATTGACACGGAAACAATTGAATCGATGCGTATGCTGGCGCCTTTCGGCATGGGCTTTGCAAAACCGAAGTTTTTCCTCGGTGATGTGACAGTGTCATCCATCCGTAAAATCGGCGCTTCGCAGAACCATTTGAAAGTGGAACTTGCACAAGATGCGGCCACGATAGATGCGGTAGGCTTCGGCTTAGGCCCCGTCGGCGATGAACTGACGCCTGATGTGAAAATCGACGTTATCGGCGACTTGCAGGTGAATGAATGGAACGGCCGTAAAAAGCCGCAGCTGTTGATCGAAGATGTCCGCACCGATGAATGGCAATTGTATGACATCCGCGGCATCCGCCAAGTGGCACGCTGGTCGAAATTGATTCCCGACAAGAACCAAGTGTTCCTGGCGTTCCGTCCGGATACCGCGGCAGTCTTTGAAAGTTTGCTCGGCCAGACGATTCTGGGGACGGAGGACTTGAAAGGGCTCGAAGCGCATAAATACCATCTCGTGCTGCTCGATTTGCCGGATGTCGAAGATGAGCTCGCAGCAGTTCTTGCGGAACTCAAGCCGAAGCGGATCTACGCACATTTCTATGCCAAAGAATCGCAGTATTTCGAGCAGATTCCGACGCGCGAACAATTCGCATGGCTATTCTCGTTCATCAAGAAACGGGGCACATTCGACTTCAAAAAGCATTGCGACGAGTTGGCGAAGCACAAAGGCTGGAGCCGTGAAACATTATTTTTCATGCTGCAGGTGTTTTTTGAACTTGATTTTGTTACACTTAACAATGGACTTACAGAGATTGCTAAAGCTCCAAGCAAACGTGACTTGACTGAAGCGCCCATCTACAAAAAACGCGAACAGCAAATCGCTTTGGAACAGAAGCTGCTGTATGCATCTTATAAAGACTTAAAACAGTGGTTTGACGCGAAAGTGGCAGCCAAGGAGGAAGAAATATGGATTTAAAGCAGTTTGTAACAATTGTAGAAGATTGGCCGCAGCCCGGCATTCGCTTCAAAGATATCACAACAATCATGGACAACGGCGAAGCGTATAAATACGCGACAGACCAGATTGTGGAATACGCAAAACAAGTCAACGCTGAAATCATCGTGGGCCCTGAAGCACGTGGTTTCATCATTGGCTGCCCCGTTGCGTATGCACTTGGCATAGGTTTTGCACCTGTCCGCAAAGAAGGCAAATTGCCGCGCGAAGTTATCCGCGCTGAATACGGCCTGGAATACGGCAAAGACGTCCTGACGATGCATAAAGATGCCATCAAACCAGGCCAACGCGTATTGATCACTGACGATTTGCTGGCTACTGGCGGCACGATCGAAGCAACGATCAACCTTGTTGAACAATTAGGCGGCGTAGTCGTCGGTTGTGCATTCCTCATTGAATTGACTTATCTTGATGGCCGCGATAAATTGGTCGGCTATGATGTCATGACTTTGATGCAATATTAATCTCTTTCCTCCGCCTTTTGGGCGGAGGTTTTTTTAGTTTCGAATACATAGCATTGTTGAAAAAGGGTATGGTCAATGGAGGTGATGATTCATGCATTTAAGCAAATACCACGATTCAGCAAAAAATAACGCGATTTTGGCAGGAATTCTGGAGGATTCCGGGTCACTTGGCAGCATCACGGACGAAACACGGGAGTTATTCCGCAGCATCCAAGGCGAAGGGCCGAAGCCGGGCGGAACATACCGGAAGGATTGGCGCGACCGCTTATGGGCAATGCTGGCACAGGACAATTCCATTGAAGATCCGAATGGCTATGCTGAACTCGTCGAAGGCGATGAAGCTATGCCGGAATGGAAACAGGAACTCGATGAGGAATACAAAAGCTTGCAAGAGGCGTTGACTCGAGTCGTCAATGTCGAGGATTTCGGCGCTCTCGGAGACGGTGTGACCGATTGCACAGCCGCTTTCAAAAAAGCTTTTGGCAGTGGACGCACCGACGTCTATGTGCCGAAAGGCATCTACGTTGTGCGGAAAATCGAGATGCCATCCTTTTCACGGCTTCGGGGAGAAGGCAAAGGGGCTAGCATACTGAAGCTCCACGACAAGGCACCTAAGCGGCAGCGGCTCGTCATGAACGCCAATCCGTTCCGCGGCAACCATCATATTTCGGTTGAGAACATCGGGCTGGACTGGAACGTCGAACGGCTGGGCGATGTTGAAAACACAAGTGCCGGCAATAACTTCTCGAGCTGCCTGACTTTTGCCAAAGTTACGTATGGCTGGGCGAAGGGAGTGGCAGCGGCGAATCCCGGGCTGCATTGTTTTGACGTGTCATCGACATTCTATAATTACGGCGGCGACGGCAAGCGTGCAAGAGGGGGCAGCCAATTTATCTGGATTGACCGCTGCACAGGCTATGGCTTCGGTGATGACGGCGTCACGACCCATCACAGCGATTACATCTTCATTTCCAATTCGCATTTTTGCGACCCAAGCGGACGTTCACATAAGAAAGGGTTCTCCAACTCGAACGGCATTGAAATTGATGACGGCTCGCGTTTCGTGTGGCTCTTGAACAATTCGACTTCAAATTGTTTCGGCGGCGTGGAAGTAAAAGCCCACGCCACGTCATCAGCGGCAACCGGGGTCTTTATTTCGGGCCATTTGTCGGTCCGCGACAACCGTTCGTTCAATTTCCGCCATATCGGCCACCATACAGCGGACGACCCTGATTCCATGACTGCGTATAACATCCTCGCGCAGCGCCTTGTATCGGTGGCTCCTGTCTTCACTGAGATGTACGCAGGGTCAGCACCGCGCGCGCTGGTGGTGTCGGGCTACCGCAATGTCGCCATCAACCATTTCCTGTTCATCGGCGATCCCGATACCGATTACAGCAATAATCCAGCAGCCGCAATCCAGTACAAGGCCGGGCATGTCGCATTGTCAAACGGCACGATCACAGGCTTCCGAAAAGCGAAAGCCGATGTCTTCGTCGCGGGCGGCAGCCAATGCGCCACGGATGTTACCGTCCGCAAACTCCGCTGCCTGCATTCTTCAGAGCGGGCCGTGCAGATCGGCAAAGGCAGTAAAAATGTCGTCGAAGAAGAAATCTATCGGGAATAGTGCTCATTCCAGAAAACGAATCTTTTTAATCAAAAGGAGGAAGAACTAATGAAATTAACCGGAAAGAAAATATTGAGTTTCGTCCATCATGACTTTGAAGACCTGGAATTATGGTACCCGATCCTAAGGCTGCGTGAAGAAGGCGCTGAAGTGCATCTTGCAGGCGAGGAAAAGGGCAAGGACTATATTGGGAAATACGGCGTGCCGGCAACATCGGATTTTGCGTGGGGGGACATCACACCTAGCGACTACGACGCGCTGCTGGTTCCAGGCGGCTGGGCGCCGGACAAAATCCGCCGTTTCCCGGAAGTGCTGAACATCGTGCGCTATATGGACAAGAACAATAAGCCGATTGGCCAGATTTGCCACGCCGGCTGGGTCTTAATCTCTGCAGATATTTTAAAAGGCAGAAAAGTCACAAGCACCCCGGGCATTAAAGACGATATGGCCAACGCCGGAGCGGAATGGATCGATGAAGCGGTTGTCGTTGACGGCAACTTAATTTCGAGCCGCCGTCCGCCGGATTTGCCGGATTATCTCCGAGAGTTCATTAAAGTCATGGAGAAGCTGTGACAAAGCTTTACTTTTGTCCCAATTGTTTTTTATAATGTATAGATATACTTACGTTAAAACTAAAAGCAAGGTGGGCAATTATGGCGAAAGATCAAGTTAGGACTCCCGAAGACGTATTTGACATGTGTGCGTCTTATATGAATGCCGATCATGTAAATACAATTAAAAAAGCTTACGAAGTGGCCTTGAAGGCGCATGAGGGGCAGTTCCGTAAATCCGGCGAACCCTATATTGTCCACCCTGTCCAAGTCGCCGGAATTCTGGCAGAATTGCAGATGGACCCTTCCACAGTGGCAGCGGGCTTTTTACATGATGTCGTGGAAGACACCGAAGTCAGCCGCGAAGACATCGTGCGCGATTTCGATGAAGAAGTGGCGATGCTTGTTGATGGCGTGACCAAGCTCAGCAAAATCAAATATATGTCCAAAGAAGAGCAGCAAGCGGAAAACCATCGTAAAATGTTTGTGGCGATGGCGCAGGATATCCGCGTCATCCTCATTAAATTGGCGGATCGGCTGCATAATTTGCGCACGCTCAAATACCAGTCGGTTGAAAAGCAGCGCATCAAAGCGAACGAAACGCTGGAGATTTTTGCACCGATTGCTCACCGCCTCGGGATCAATACGATCAAATGGGAGCTTGAAGATACAGCTCTGCGTTATTTGAATCCTCAGCAATATTACCGCATCGTCAACTTGATGAAAAAGAAGCGGACCGAGCGGGAAGATTACTTGAATAAGGTCATGGATGAAATCCGCATCCAATTGGACGAAGTCCAAATCGAAGCGGATCTTTTCGGGCGCCCAAAACACATTTACAGCATTTATAAGAAAATGGCGCTGCAAAACAAGCAGTTCAATGAAATCTATGATTTATTGGCCGTGCGCATCACGGTCGACAGCATCAAGGATTGCTACGCTGTGCTCGGCATCATCCATTCGACGTGGAAGCCGATGCCTGGCCGGTTCAAGGATTACATCGCAATGCCGAAACAGAATCTTTACCAGTCGCTGCATACGACGGTCATCGGGCCGCAGGGCGATCCTTTGGAAGTGCAGATCCGCACGGAAGAAATGCACCGCATCGCGGAATACGGGGTAGCGGCGCATTGGGCGTATAAAGAAGGCCGGAAAGTCGATATGCCGAAAAACACGGTCGATTCCCGTTTGACGTGGTTCCGCGAAATCCTGGATTTCCAGAACGAAGCGGACAATGCGGAAGAGTTTATGGAATCGCTGAAATACGATCTATTTTCCGACATGGTTTATGTCTTTTCACCAAAAGGCGACGTCATCGAAATGCCGGCCGGTTCCGTGCCGATCGATTTTGCATACCGGGTCCATTCGGAAATTGGCAATAAAACCATCGGCGCCAAAGTTAACGGCAAGATGGTGCCGCTTGATACGGAATTGAAGACAGGCGACATCGTCGAAATCCTGACATCGAAGCAATCGTTCGGCCCGAGCCGCGACTGGCTGAAAATCGCCAAATCGACGCAGACGAAAAACAAGATCAAGCAATTTTTCAAAAAGCAATTGCGCGTCGACAATGTCCAAAAGGGCAAAGAACTGATCGAGAAGGAAATCCGTGCTCAGGAATTCAACGTCAAAGACATTCTGACGAACGACAACATCAAACGCGTCTGCGAAAAATTCAATTTTGCGGGAGAAGATGATATGTATGCGGCGGTCGGCTTCAGCGGCATCACTGCCCAGCAAGTCGTCAACCGCTTGGCGGAAAAACAGCGCAAGCGCCGCGAGCAGGAAGAAGCCCTCGAGAAAATCACGGTGGAGATGAAATCGCCTGCACCGCGCAAGCAAACCGATTCAGGCGTCATCGTCCGCGGCATCGACAATATGATGATCCGTTTGTCGCGCTGCTGCAACCCAGTGCCTGGCGACAGCATCATCGGGTTTATTACGAAAGGCCGGGGTGTTTCTGTCCACCGCGCCGACTGCCCGAATGTCCACGCTGACCAGACCGACCGCTTGATCCCGGTCGAATGGGAAAACGCGGAATCGCCAGAGAAAAAAGATTACGCAATCGATATCGAAGTCCAGGCGTATGACCGGACAGGGTTGATCAACGAAGTGATGCATATGGTCAGCGAAGCGAAGACGACAATCACAGCGGTCAGCGGCAAAGCAGACTCCGATAAAATCGCGACGATTAACATGACCATCATGATTCCTCATATTTCGCACCTGAACCGGGTAGTGGAAAAGATCAAGCAGATTCCCGATGTCTATTCGGTTATACGCGTCACGAATTAAGGAGGCATTATGCGGGTCATATTACAGCGTTCAAAACAAGCGTCAGTGACTGTCGGCGGCGAAAAGGTCGGAGCGATCGATTCCGGCTTTGTGCTGCTTGTCGGCATCACACATGGCGATACCGAGCAAGACGCGGCTTATGTCGCAAACAAGATTGCAGGGCTGCGGCTTTTTGAAGACGGCGAGGGCAAGATGAACTTGTCGATCCAGGAAGCCGGCGGCAGCATCTTGTCGATTTCCCAGTTCACGCTTTACGGCGACGTCCGAAAAGGGCGCCGGCCAAGCTTCACCGCAGCGGCGCGCCCGGAAGTGGCAGAGCCGCTTTGGCTGAAGTTCAACGACGAATTGCGCGCGTGCGGACTGTTCGTCGAAACCGGCGTGTTCGGGGCGATGATGGACGTTGAACTCGTCAACGACGGCCCGGTCACAATGATCATTGAATCGAAAGAATGAAATAAGGGGCTGCCCAATAAGTCGAATAACAGACTTATTGGACAGCCCTTTTTCTAACGTAGCGCAGGGGAATACTATTGCTCCTGTCCCTGCAACGCTTCGCTAGCTTCGGGACATGAAAACCCGTTGCATCGCTGCGCTAGCTTCGTCGCAAAGGAAGTTCCCCAAATTACTTTTGGGGCACCTCCTTTTTTATGGCATAAAAAAGCGGCATAGGGGAAAGCCCCATGCCGCTGGATCGTTATTGGCTTAATTTTGCATCGAAATAATTGACGAGGCCATCGTACAAGCCGAGTGCGGCCTGTTCCTGGAATTTGCTTGACGTGACAATGCGTTCGTCGTTGTAATTGCTCAAATAACCCAGTTCAACGAGTACCGCCGCTTGCTTGTTTTCCCTCAAGACGAGGTAGTTGCCGTGGCGTGCGCCGCGGTTCCGCAAATCGATTTTGCCGCTCAGGCCTTCGTTGATCGATTCGGCAAGCGCCTGCTGGTAATCGAGCATGTAATACGACGTGAAGCCGGACACGCTATTGTCGTCGGTTGCATCATAATGGAGGCTGATAAAAGCATCTGCCGCCACTTGGTGGCCCGTGGAGACCCGCGTACGCAAGTCGACGTAGACATCCGATTGCCGCGTCAACAGCACTTCAGCACCTGCTGAACGCAAGTGGTGAGAGAGGATTTCCGACGTTTTCAGCGTCAAGTCCTTCTCTTTTGTCTCGCGGACGCCGACTGTTCCGCCGTCATTGCCGCCATGCCCGGGATCGAGCACGATCGTCAACCCGTTGAGTGTGCCTTTTTTGCGGGTCTGTGGTTCAGGCGCTTCCGCTGTCTGGACTTTCGTTTCGCCGTTCGTCACGACCCAGTCCGCGACAAAGGCATTTTGGCCATCCGGCAATAAAACCTGGTACCAATCGCCTTGCTTATCCACAACCGCGAATTCTTGGCCGGCATTAGCGCGGCTTGCGACGGCTGAAGCAGTGGATGGGCTGGTGCGCAAATTCGTCCCATCGGTCAAGATGGTGATATTTTCGGCTTTCGGGCTTGCCGCTTTTTGTACCGGCTTGTCAGACAAGTGGCCATGGAAGGCGTAGACCCAGCCGCCTTCTTTTTCAGAAATTTGGATCTCGACCCAATTCCCTTGGATCGAACGGACCGGAAAGACTTCGCCTTTTTTCACAGTCTTCTGGATAGAAGAACTTAAATCCGGCTGATTCCTTACATTCAAGGCATCCACTGCGATTTCGAATGAAGAGACATCGCTTTTAGCAGGGGCGGGTTTTTCCTGGTTTTGGCCCGCAGTGCTTATGTATTGTTTGGAAACAAATCCGTTGACGCCGCGAAAATCGATTTCGAGCCAATTTCCTGCATCGTTGACGATGAGGGCTTGGTCGCCGGCGCTCATCTGTGCCAGCACGGATGATGAAATGTCCGCTTGAGCACGAATGTTCAAGTGGTCAACAGCAGCGACGGCTGTTTGTCCGGAAGCTTTGTTTGTTTCAGCGCTGCTGGTTTTTCGGGCCAGCCAAGAAGCGATCCACCCAGAACCGCTGCCGGTGCTGATTTCCAGCCAATCGCCGCTTTCTGAAACAATTGAGACTTTTTCCCCTTTTTCAAGCGCTCCGGAAACGCTGTAGGAAAGGCCGGGACCGCTGCGGATGTTGACCGTCGATCCGGTGATTTCCGCTTCGCCCCCTACCGCCAATGCGGGGTTTGCTGATAGCGGAGGAATTGTGCCGGCAATCATTAAAAAAAGTAGAATAAGACCAATGAACCATTTGCCTTTCATTTTGCACCACCTTTATAATCGTTCTCTCTGTATTATGAAAAAAAAACGGCCGTTTGTCAAAAAAGGTTGACAAGGTTTGTGGGAGTCCTTAAGATTAACTTTATTATCCTTATATATTAGCTGTTGACGAAGAAAGTAATTGCATGATTGGCTGAAAAGAGAGGGGAAGTCCTGGGCTGTAAACTTTCCTGCAGGGATCTGCGACGAATAACACTTACGAGGCTTTTTCCTGAACGGCGCAACCCGCGCTTATTAGGGAAAGACGGAACCGGCCGTTACCCGGAATGAGAGGATGCCGGCATTATTTTCATGGCATCAACTAGGGTGGAACCGCGGAAGCTTATCAAAAGCTCTCGTCCCTTGCGAAAGCAAGGGGCGGGGGCTTTTTTGCATGGAAAAACAAAGGAGTGGAAAAAATGGGCAAGAATATTCAAGCGCCGCGCGGCACATACGACGTGCTGCCGGACCAATCCGCCAAATGGCAGGAAGTTGAACAGAAAATCATTGAGCTATGCCGCCTATACCAATACAAGGAAATCCGGACGCCGATTTTCGAGCACACGGAATTATTCCAGCGCGGCGTCGGCGACACGACCGATATTGTCACCAAGGAAATGTATACATTCAAGGACCGCGGCGACCGCAGTTTGACGCTGCGCCCGGAAGGCACTGCTTCAGTCGTGCGTTCATTCGTGGAAAATAAATTATTCGGCTTGCCGGACCAGCCGGTGAAATTATTCTATACAGGCCCGATGTTCCGCTATGAACGTCCGCAAGCTGGCCGCATGCGCCAGTTCGTGCAATTCGGCGTGGAAGCGATCGGTTCGAAAGACCCGGCAATCGATGCGGAAGTGATTTCGCTGGCGATGGAAACCTACCGTTCCGTCGGCTTGAAAAGCCTGCGCCTTGTCATCAATTCATTAGGGGATACGGAAAGCCGTTTGGCGCATAAAGAAGCGCTGGTGGCACATTTCGCACCGCACATTTCCGAGTTCTGCCCGGATTGCCAAGCGCGTTTGGACAAAAATCCATTGCGCATCCTGGACTGCAAAGTCGACCGCAATAATCCATTGATGGCCACCGCGCCTTCATTGGCGGATTATTTGAATGAAGAATCGCGCCAGTATTTCGATGAAGTAAAAGGCTATCTGGATGAGCTCGACATTCCATATGTCATCGATCCAAATCTGGTGCGCGGACTGGATTATTACAACCACACTGCGTTCGAAATCATGAGCGACGCAGAAGGCTTCGGCGCCATCACGACGCTTGCAGGCGGCGGGCGCTATAACGGACTGGTCGAAGACCTCGGCGGGCCGGATGCTCCGGGAATCGGTTTTGCGATGAGCATCGAGCGGCTGTTATTGGCGCTTGAAATGGAAAAAGTGGAAATCGGCTTATCGGACACCTTGGACGTCTACGTCATTGCGATGGATGAATCAGCGAAGAAAAAAGCGTTCAGCGTCGTGAAAGACCTGCGCGTCAATAAATTATCGGCAGATATGGATTACACAGCGCGCAAACTGAAAGCGCAGATGAAATCGGCTGACCGCAAAAAAGCGGGCTTTGTTGTCGTCATCGGTGAAACGGAACTGGCTAGCGGCAAAGCGAACGTCAAAGAAATGGCAACCGGCGAACAGC
This sequence comes from Planococcus koreensis, assembly GCF_004761975.1. GTDB lineage: Bacteria > Bacillota > Bacilli > Bacillales_A > Planococcaceae > Planococcus > Planococcus koreensis. Next base: position 43,978 of record NZ_RQII01000014.1, read on the forward strand.
ACGAGGTTTTATTCGCTGACATTGCCAGCACGATATTGAAAAAGAAATCATTGGGGGAATAGATATGTCGAGAACACATTATTGCGGAGAAGTCAGTGAAGCCGCTATCGGACAGCGTGTATCATTAAAAGGATGGGTGCAGAAGCGCCGTGATTTGGGCGGCTTGATCTTTGTCGACATGCGCGACCGCAGCGGCATCGTGCAAGCGGTATTCAATCCGGAAATTTCAGCGCCGGCCACAGCAATCGGCGAAACGCTGCGCAACGAATTCGTCATCCACATTGAAGGGCTTGTCGTGGCGCGTTCAGAAGGCCAAGTCAATGCAGCGATGAAGACCGGCAAAATCGAAGTGCAGGTGGACCACGCGACAATCATCAACGCGGCGAAAAACCCGCCGTTCGCAATCGACGACCAGACGGAAGTCAGCGAAGACCTGCGTTTGAAATACCGTTATTTGGACTTGCGCCGGCCGTCGATGTACGAAACGTTCAAAATGCGTTCGGACATCACGAAATCGATCCGCCGTTTCCTGGACAATGAAGGATTCTTGGAAGTGGAAACACCGATTTTGACGAAATCGACTCCGGAAGGCGCACGCGATTATTTGGTGCCAAGCCGCGTGCACGAAGGCGAATTCTACGCGCTTCCACAATCGCCGCAATTATTCAAGCAAATGCTGATGGTTTCTGGATTTGACAAGTATTACCAAATTGCACGTTGTTTCCGCGATGAAGATCTGCGCGCTGACCGCCAGCCGGAATTCACGCAAATCGACATGGAAATGAGTTTCAAGACGATGGAAGAAATCATCGAAATGAACGAGCGTTTGATGGGCATCATGATGAAAGACGTCAAAGGCGTCGACATCGATGCACAATTCCAGCGCATGAGCTATACCGAAGCGATGGACCGCTTCGGATCGGATAAGCCGGACGTACGCTTCGGCCTGGAACTGGTGAATGTTTCGGATCTGGTGAAAGATTCTTCATTCAAAGTATTCTCCGGCGCCATCGAAAACGGCGGCCAGGTGAAATTGATCAACGTCAAAGGCAGCGCAGCAAACTACTCCCGCAAAGACATCGACGCACTTGGCGAATTCGCGGCACGCTACGGCGCGAAAGGCCTTGCTTGGCTGAAAGTGGAAGCAGACGGCGTAAAAGGGCCGATTGCGAAATTCTTCGAAGGCGAAGCAGCGACAGCATTGACGGAACGTGCTGAGGCAGAAGCCGGCGATCTGTTATTATTCGTAGCGGATTCCGCTTCGGTTGTGGCAGACGCATTGGGCGCTTTGCGCATGAAGTTCGGTAAAGAACTGAACTTGATCGACAACTCGGTGTATAAATTCCTGTGGATCACGGACTGGCCATTATTCGAATACGATGAAAAAGACGGCCGTTACTACGCAGCCCACCATCCGTTCACAATGCCGTTTGAAGAAGACATCGACAAATTGGACACAGAGCCGCAGAACGTCCGAGCGCAGGCCTATGACCTCGTGTTGAACGGCTATGAATTGGGCGGAGGCTCGCTGCGCATTTACCGCCGCGACATCCAGGAAAAAATGTTCAAGACGCTCGGCTTTTCCGACGAAGAAGCGCGCGAGCAATTCGGCTTCCTGATGGATGCATTCGAATACGGCACGCCGCCGCACGGAGGCATCGCATTCGGCTTGGACCGCTTGGTTATGCTGCTTGCAGGCCGCACGAATTTGCGTGACACGATCGCGTTTCCGAAAACGGCGAGCGCCAGCGATTTGCTGACGAGCGCGCCAAGCCCGGTTTCAAATGCACAACTTGATGAATTAAGCCTATCTCTGAATGTTCAGAATACTGAAAAATAACCAGAGTTTATTAGTTGTCGTTTCTAAAAAGGTGTGCTAACATACAAGTAGTAGAGAATCCTGATGTGTTCGTTACGAGCTATTCAGTTTTGACCCAACATTTTGTCGTCGGGAGACCAGATTTCATCATGGCTAACATGCCCTAACCGGAAGTTATAAGTGATGACGAGGTCACCCACCTGCTTGAAGCGGGTTCAAAAACGATGCGCACCAAAACGGACGGCACGATTGGGATTCTCCGTTATTTCAACTTTTCGCCTCCCGGCAATTTGTCGGGGGGTTTTTATTTGTGTATAATCCCTAGTAGGTTAATCTACTTTAAGAATTCAATTTGAAGGGCAGGCAAATCATGTTACATCAATTTTCCAGAAACGAATTAGCAGTAGGCAAAGAAGGCATGGAGCTATTGAAAAATTCCACCGTCGCAATTCTTGGCGTCGGGGGCGTGGGTTCATTTGCAGCAGAGGCTTGTGCACGCAGCGGCGTCGGCCGGATCATCCTCGTCGATAAAGACAACGTCGACATCACGAACATCAACCGCCAATTGGTCGCGAATCTGTCGACGGTCGGCCAGTCGAAAGCGGGCGTCATGCAAAAGCGCATCGCCGACATCAATACGGAATGCGAAGTTATTTCACTGCATATGTTTTATACAGAAGAAACATTCGAGGAGTTTTTCAGCTACCAGCCGGATTACGTCATCGATGCATCCGATACAATGATTTACAAAGTCCATTTGATCCAGGAATGCGTCAAGCGCGGCATCCGCATCATTTCGAGCATGGGTGCGGCTAATAAAACCGACCCGACGCGCTTCCGCATCGCGGACATCTCGAAGACACATACCGATCCGTTGGCGAAAATCATCCGCAAGAAATTGCGCGCATCGGGCATCCACAAAGGTGTACCGGTCGTCTTTTCGGACGAAAGCCCGATCATCGTCCGCGAAGACATTGTTGAAACAGTCGGCAAGCCAGACGCGGAAATCCGTAAAGCCCAGATGCCGCCAAGTTCAAACGCCTTCACGCCTTCAGCGGTCGGCTTGATCTGCGCGAGCTGGGTCGTCAACGACATCACCAAATCGATTCCGATCAACCGCGTACGCAATAATTAATAGGGAAGCCGGCTCGTACGATGAGCCGGCTTTTCTGTGGAGAAATTGGTGAACGCGCGTAAATTTTTCTGAGCGCTCGTAAATTCTGCTGAACGCACGTAAAAATTTCTGAGCGCGCATAAATTTCCCTGAACACGTATAAACCCGCAAATTGCCAAAACAAAAGCCATTCCCGCGTGCGGAAATGGCTTGACCCCTCTATTTTTTGCGGAATGACTTCAATTTATCGTAGATTCCGGCGAATTTCTTCTCGGAACCGGCGATGATCGGCTTGTAGAACTCCGCTTTTTTAACTTCTTTCGGCAAGTAATCCTGGTCGACCCAGCCGCCGAAGGTGCCGAGCGGCGTTTCATGCGGATACTTATAGCCGCCGTGGCCGAGTTCGGCGCTGCCGGCGTAATGCGTGTCGCGCAGGTGCATCGGGATGTCGCCGACTTCGCCTTTATTGATCGACGCGATGGCGGCATCGATTGCTTTGTAGGCGGAATTCGATTTCTCGGACAAGCACATTTCAGCCACGGCTTGAGCGAGCGGGATGCGGGCTTCCGGCAAGCCGAGGCGGTCGGCAGCCTGGCACGCAGCGAGGACGTGCGCGCCGACTTCCGGACTCGCGAGGCCGATGTCTTCATAGGCCATGACGAGCAAGCGGCGGGTGACCGCGGTCAAGTCGCCGTTTTCCAGCAGGTGCGCCAAATAATACATCGCAGCGTTGATATCGCTGCCGCGCACGGATTTCTGCAGCGCGGACAATAAATTAAAGTAATGCGAACCTTTTTTATCGCCGAAGACGCCGACGCGTTTGATCATTTGTTCCACCATCTGGTCTTCGACAATAAATTTGCCGTCGCGTTCATCGGAGGCGACGACAATCGATTCGAGCATCGTCAGCGCTTTTCGTGCGTCGCCGTTCGTGCCGTCAGCGATGCGGTTAACTTGCGCCTCGGAAATTTCGATTTCGGAATTGCCAAGGCCGCGCTTCGGCTCGGTTAACGCCGAGTTCAGCAGCTGGACGATGTCATCGTGGGTCAGCCGCTTGAGCTGCTTGATTTCGCCGCAGCGGGAGCGGATCGCCGGATTGACGTCGTGGAACGGGTTTTCCGTCGTCGCGCCGATCAATACGATGGCGCCGCTTTCGACATGCGGCAGCAGCGCATCCTGCTGGAGTTTATTGAAGCGATGGATTTCGTCCAAAAACAGCAGCACTTTGCCGGTGATGCGCGCTTCAGCGACGACTTCCTCGACATCTTTTTTGCCGGAAGTCGTTGCGTTCAACGCGATGAACGGCAGCTTCGACGTGCCGGCGATAGCGTGGGCGATCGACGTCTTGCCGATTCCCGGTTCGCCGTATAGGAGCATTGATGGCACGTGGCCATTGTGGATCATTTTATATAAAGCCGTATGCTTTCCGATGACGTCTTTCTGGCCGATGACTTCGTCAATCGTGCGCGGACGCATGCGGAACGCCAATGGTTCATTTTGCAAAAGTAAAACCCCTTCCGTCCAATCGTTCGCTTTTCAGTATATCGCGGAGCGAAATAAATGTCATTGCAAGTCCATTGCGCAGAGATATGCTATACTTTTAGGAAGAATAATTGGAAACTGACTTCGAGGTGTAACGATGAGAATATCGACAAAAGGCCGCTATGGCTTGACTATTATGATCGCATTGGGAAAAAATTATGGCGAAGGGCCGATGCCGCTGCGGAAAATCGCGGCGGATTATGATTTGTCCGAAGCTTATTTGGAGCAGCTGGTAGGCCCGCTCCGCAATTCTGGGCTTGTAAAAAGCGTCCGGGGCGCTTACGGCGGCTATATGCTGACGCGCAGCCCGAAAGACATTTCAGCGGGGGACGTCATCCGCGTACTCGAAGGGCCGATCCAGCCCGTCGAAGGCATTGAAGATGAAGACCAGCCGCAGCGCGAATTGTGGGTGCGCATCCGCGACGCCGTGAAAAACGTCCTGGATACGACATCGATCGACGATTTGGCGAACCAGCAAGAAACCGACAACGACAATTATATGTTCTATATATAAGGAGTTAATCAATCATGAATCGAATTTATTTAGACCATGCGGCCACTTCTCCGATGCATCCGGAAGTGGCTGAAACATTTTCACAGGCACTCAGCACCGTCTACGGCAATCCTTCGAGCATGCACGGCACAGGGCGCATCGCGCGCAAAGCGCTGGATGACGCACGCCGTGTTTTCGCACGCAGCATCCATGCAAACGATCCGGAAATCATTTTCACGAGCGGCGGAACGGAAGCTGATAATTTGGCGATCTTCGGCACTGCTGCGAAAAAACCGGGCGGCCATATCATCACATCGGCCATCGAACATCACGCCGTACTGCACGCTTGCGAGAAACTCGAGCGCGACGGCTATAGCGTGACGTATTTGCCGGTTGATGAAAACGGCCTAGTGCGAGCAGAAGACGTGAAAAATGCGCTGCACAGCGATACAATTCTAGTGACCATCATGCTCGGCAACAATGAAGTCGGCACGGTCCAGCCGATTGAAGAAATCGGCGAGCTGCTGCAAGGCACGAGTGTGGTGTTCCATACGGATGCTGTCCAGGCTTACGGCGTCTTGCCGATTGATGTGGAGAAACTCCACGTCGACTTTTTATCGGTATCGGCGCATAAACTGAACGGCCCGAAAGGCATCGGCTTCTTGTACCAGCGCAAAGGCGTCGCTTTGTCTCCGCTCTTTTACGGCGGCGAACAGGAACGCAAGCGCCGCGCGGGAACCGAAAACGTTCCGGCGATCACCGCGTTCGCAAAAGCGGTGGAAATCGCGCTAGCCACGATGGATGATAAAACCGCGCTTTATTTGGCGTTTAAAGAGGCATTTAAAAACGTCTTAACAGAACAAGGCATAGCATTCAAAGAAAACGGCGTCAACTCTCTGCCGCATATCCTGAACCTCAGTATTCCAGGAGTCGATATCGAATCGTTCCTGGTCAATCTCGACATCGCCGGCATTTCGGCATCGAGCGGTTCAGCGTGCACAGCGGGTTCGATGGATCCGTCCCATGTCCTGGTCGCGATGTACGGCGGCGAGGCGGACGAGCTCCGCAATTCCATCCGCTTCAGCTTCGGGCTGGGCTTGGACGTCGAACAAGTGCAGGAAGCTGCACTAAAAACAGCACAAATCTGCAAGCGTTTAGCGCTTAAATGAAAAGGTGAGATATTATGACTACAAAAGCACCACAAGATACACGCGTTGTCGTCGGCATGTCCGGAGGGGTAGACTCTTCGGTTGCCGCTTATTTATTGAAAGAACAGGGCTATGACGTCATCGGCATCTTCATGAAGAACTGGGACGATACCGATGAAAACGGCGTCTGCACCGCGACGGAAGATTACGAAGACGTTATCCGCGTCTGCAACCAGATCGGCATTCCGTATTACGCCGTCAATTTCGAAAAGCAGTATTGGGACAAAGTGTTCACGTACTTTTTGGAAGAATACAAAGCAGGGCGCACGCCGAACCCGGACGTCATGTGCAATAAAGAAATTAAATTCAAGGCGTTTTTGGAGCATGCATTGAGCCTCGGCGCTGATTATTTGGCGACCGGCCATTACGCACAAGTGGAGCACGCAGAAAATGGCGAAACGAAAATGCTGCGCGGCCAGGACAATAATAAAGACCAAACTTATTTCCTCAACCAGCTGAACCAGGAGCAATTGTCGAAAGTCATGTTCCCAATCGGCCATATGGAGAAAAAGAAAGTGCGTGAAATCGCGCTTGAAGCGGGACTTGCAACGGCAACGAAAAAAGATTCGACCGGCATCTGCTTTATCGGCGAACGCAATTTCAAGGAATTCCTCGGCCAATACCTGCCGGCTCAGCCCGGTGATATGGTGACGATGGACGGCAAGAAAATGGGCTCGCACGACGGCTTGATGTATTACACGATCGGGCAGCGCCAAGGCCTTGGCATCGGCGGAGCGGGCGATCCGTGGTTCGTCATCGGCAAAGACCTTGAGAAAAATGTCTTGTTCGTCGGACAGAACATCCACCACGAAGCGTTATTCTCTGACAGCTTGAGTGCAGTGAACTTAAGTTTCACATCGGATACTGCACCGGAAGGCACGTTCACGTGCACAGCGAAATTCCGTTACCGCCAAGCCGATGTAGGCGTTACCGTTGAAATGAAAGACGGCGAAGCGCTTGTGACATTCGACGAGCCGGTACGGGCAATCACGCCTGGACAAGCAGTCGTTTTCTATGACGGCGACGAATGCCTAGGCGGCGGAACGATTGACCGCGTGTTCAAAAACGGCGCACGATTGGAGTATGTAGGCTAATGGGCGAAACTGCGAAGAATTACAATGAAATCGGCATCCAGGCGCTGCAAGAAGGCGATACGGAAGCCGCAATCCAAGCATTTACGCAAGCGATTGAAGAACAGCCGGACAACCCGCTCGGCTATATCAATTTCGGCCATGTGCTGACATCAATGGATGATATCGAGCGAGCCGAACGCTTTTTCCAAAAAGCGTTGACGCTTGATGAAACCTCGGCAACGGCTTATTACGGCCTTGCGAATTTGTATTTCAACTCAGAGCGTTTTGACGAAGCGTTGAAACTTTATGAAAAAGCGCTGCATTACGGGCTGGAAGGCTCGGATGCGCATTTCATGATGGGCAAATGCTTCGAAAAGATGGATCAGCCGAAATTGGCGCTGCCTTATCTTCAACGGGCAGTCGAACTGGATCCCGCCGATGTGCAAGCGCGCCTCAGCTACGGCATCGCGCTGGCATCAATGGAATTATTCACATTGGCCGAACCGCAATTTTTGGAAGTGCTCGCGCTCGACGCCAACCACGCCGATGCGCATTACAATTTAGGTGTGCTGTACGCCGTGTCGACAGACCGCGTCGAGGACGCCATGCATCATTTGAAGCAGGCATATACGCTTGACGATCGCAACGAAATGGCACGTTATGCGTATGATATGATTGCTTCACAGCGGCAATAAAACATAAAGACATAATCAACCATTGTGAAAGGAGACGTCGACGATGACTGGACAAATTGATTTATTCCAAGAAGAAACGCATTTTGTACTGGGCAGGCCAGTCGTCTCGATTTTTCACAATCCCCAAAATTTATTCTCCATCGCGAAAGTGAAAATCCAGGAAACCAATACCTCGTACCAGGAAAAAGAGATCATCGTCTCGGGCTATTTTCCGAAATTGTCGCTTGAAGAATCCTACCGCTTTACGGGTGCGGTGAAAAACCATCCGCGCTACGGCGTCCAGTTCCAGGTGGAAACATTCACGAAAGAAGTGCCGGAAACAGAGCAGGGGATTGTGCATTATTTATCGAGCGATATGTTCAATGGCATCGGCCGCAAGACGGCGGAGACGATCGTCAAGAAACTAGGCAAAGACGCCATCAAGAAAATTCTGGAGGACCCGGAAGCGCTCGATGCGGTGCCGCGTCTTTCCGATGAAAAAAAAGACACGATCCGTTCGACGCTGCAGCTGAATCTGGGCTTGGAGCGCGTGATGATCCAGCTCAACGACTGGGGCTTCGGCCCGCAGATCGGCATGCGCGTCTACCAGACCTACCGCGAAGACACGATCGACATCCTGACGAAAAATCCATTCATTTTGATTGAGGAAATCGAAGGGATCGGTTTTCACCGCGCGGATGAACTCGGCGCGAAGCTCGGCATCACCGGCAGCCATCCGGACCGCATCAAGGCGTCGATTCTGCACCTGCTGAACCAGGCGTCGCTGTCGGAAGGCCATGTCTATGTCGATGCGAAAACGCTCATTCCGCAAGTCAAAGAAATGCTGGAAGCGAGCCAGCGTGAAGACATTCCGATCGAAGCCATTTCCAAAGCGATGATCGAGATGAATGAAGAAGGCAAAGTGTCGGGGGAAGAAACCCGGCTTTATTTGCCGTCGCTGTATTACTCGGAAGTCGGCATTGCGACAAAGCTTGAAACGATGCTGGCATCGCAGGCGAACCGCGACCGTTTCCCGGCGTCGGAAGTCCGGAAAGCGCTCGGCGAAGCGGAAGAGCGGCTTGGCGTCAATTACGCAGAAACCCAAGTGGAAGCGATTGACGCGAGCATTAATTCCTCTGTCATGATTTTGACCGGCGGACCCGGCACCGGCAAGACGACCGTTGTTCGCGGGCTTGTCGAAGTGTATGCAGAGCTTCACGGCTTGTCGCTCGACCCGAAAGAATACACAAAGAAAAAAGAGCCGTTCCCGATCATCCTTGCAGCACCGACGGGACGCGCTGCGAAGCGCCTGAGCGAGTCGACCGGGCTGCCAGCGATGACGATCCATCGCTTACTCGGCTTTAACGGGCAGGAAAAAGACGAAGAAACCGAAAAAGAGATTGAAGGCCGCCTGATCATCATTGACGAAATGTCGATGGTCGATACGTGGCTCGCACATCAATTGCTGAAGGCTGTGCCGGAAGATGCCCAGCTCATTTTCGTCGGCGACCAGGATCAGCTGCCGCCCGTTGGGCCCGGCCAAGTGCTGCGGGATTTATTGGAATCGAAGCGCATACCGACGGTCGAGCTGACCGATATTTACCGCCAGTCTTCCGGTTCGTCGATCATCGAACTCGCGCACCAAATGAAAAACGGGCAGCTGCCAGCTGACATTACCGCGAAAACGTCGGACCGCTCGTTCATCAAAGCGGGCCCGGACCAGATCGCATCGGTTGTTGAGAAAGTCGTCAAAAGCGCATTGGCGAAAGGGCATTCGATCAAAGATGTCCAAGTGCTCGCCCCGATGTACAAAGGGCCAGCCGGCATCGATGCGCTGAATCGCATGATCCAGGAGATGGTCAACCCGAATGCCGATGGCAAACGCAAAGAGCTGGTATTCGGCGACATCACGTACCGCATCGGCGACAAGATCCTGCAGCTCGTCAACCAGCCGGAAAGCAATGTCTTCAACGGCGATATGGGCGAAGTCGTCGCCATCATGAAAGCGAAAGAGACGGTCGAGAAACAGGACATGCTCGTCGCGTCATTCGATGGCATTGAAGTAGAGTACCAGCGCAGTGATTTGAATCAGCTGACGCTTGCGTATTGCGTCTCGATCCATAAATCGCAGGGCTCGGAGTTTCCGACGGTCATCATGCCGATCGTCCGCGGCTATATGAAAATGCTGCGCCGGAATTTATTGTATACGGGCATCACCCGCAGCAAGGATTTCCTGATCTTGTGCGGCGATCCGCAAGTGTTCCGCTACGGCGTCGAGCGCACCGACGATACACAGCGCATGACGACGCTGAAAAGCCGTCTGCAGCTGTCCGAGGCACCACCTGCACCAGTGACGGTTGAAGGGGCGCCAGAAGAGGCTGCAGCGGAGAAATCGGCTGTACCAGCGAGTGAAACGCCAATTCAATCCGGCCCCGCGAGCTTGACGGCGGAAAACGCCCACGCCATCCATCCGCTCATCGGCATGGAAGGCATCAAGCCGGCAGATTTTATCGAAGCGTAAAAGCATCCCATTGCGGATGCTTTTTTTTCGGCTGGAAGCGTATTTATTCCATAACGGAGCGTATTTCGGTTCTTATAGAGCGTATTTCCACCGCAATGGGGCGTATTCGAGCCGCAACCGGGCGTATTGCAAAAATTGAAGGAATAAACGCACTTGCCGCACGCAAAAAAGCGCGGCTATTGACATAGCGGAATCTTTTTCTATATAATTCAGGATATAGATCCATACACCAACACCCAGATGGAGAAAGTACAAGATCGCGCGCGTTTAGAAAGAGGTTCCCCGGCTGAAAGGACCTTCGCTCCGCTGTTTTGGAAAGCTACTCCGGAGTGCAGCTAATCCCTGCCGTCACAGCCGCGTTAAGGCATAATGAGAGACACGGAGCAGTTTGTCCGTGTAATTAGGGTGGTACCGCGAACTAAAGCCTTCGTCCCTTGCGCCAGCGCAAGGGATGGGGGCTTTTTATTATGGCTAGGAGGAGAAAAGATGAAAAACATGAAAGCTGCAGACATCAGAAGATTGTATATTGAATTCTTTAAAGAAAAAGGCCACGACCAGGAGCCGAGCGCACCGCTTGTGCCGTTCGAAGATCCTTCATTGTTATGGATCAACAGCGGTGTAGCGACGCTGAAGAAATATTTTGACGGACGGGTGATCCCAACAAATCCGCGCATCGTCAACGCGCAGAAATCGATCCGCACGAACGATATCGAAAACGTCGGCAAAACAGCGCGCCACCATACGTTTTTCGAAATGCTCGGCAACTTCTCGATCGGCGAGTATTTCAAAACGGAAGCGATCCACTGGGCATGGGAATTCCTGACCGACCCGAAATGGATGGGCTTCGACCCGGAATTGCTGTCGGTGACGATCCATCCGGAAGACGAAGAAGCTTATGGCATTTGGCTCAATGAAGTCGGCGTGCCGGCTGAACGCATCATACGCCTTGAAGGCAATTTCTGGGACATCGGCGAAGGCCCGAGCGGTCCGAACTCGGAAATTTTTTATGACCGCGGCGAATCCTACGGCAATGATCCAAGCGATCCGGAAATGTTCCCAGGCGGCGAAAACGACCGCTATTTGGAAATCTGGAACTTGGTGTTCTCGCAGTTCAACCACAACCCGGACAATACGTACACGCCATTGCCGAAGCAGAACATCGATACAGGCATGGGCTTGGAGCGTATGGCTTCGGTCGTACAAAACGTGCCGACGAACTACGACACGGATCTGTTCGTGCCGATCATCGAGAAAACCGAAGAGATTTCCGGTGTGCGCTACGGCACAGACGTCGATACCGATATGGCGTTCAAAGTCATCGCTGACCATGTCCGCACAGTCGCGTTTGCAATCGGCGACGGAGCTTTGCCGTCGAATGAAGGCCGCGGATACGTTTTGCGCCGCCTATTGCGCCGTGCTGTCCGCTATGCGAAAAAGCTGGGCATCGAAAAACCGTTCATGTATGAATTGGTTCCTGTTGTCGGCGCAATCATGAAGGATTTTTATCCGGAAGTGAGCGACAAACAGGATTTCATTATCCGCGTGATGAAACTGGAAGAAGAACGTTTCCATGAGACATTGCACGACGGTTTGGCGATCTTATCGGAAGTGGCAGGCCGCCAAAAAGCTGCCGGCCGCAATGAAATCCCGGGTGAAGATGCGTTCCGTCTTTATGATACGTACGGCTTCCCGGTTGAATTGACCGAGGAATATGCGGAAGAAGAAGGCATGGTCATTGACCACGCTGGATTTGAAGCTGCAATGGGTGCTCAGCGCGACCGCGCACGGAAAGCCCGCCAAAATGTCAATTCAATGCAGACGCAATCGGAAGTTCTGGGCAACATCAAAGTTGACAGCGAGTTTATCGGCTACGACCGCACACTGGCACAAGCATCTGTCCTCGTCATCATCAAAGACGGCGACGTGGTTGAAAGCGCGCAAGAAGGCGACGAAGTGCAAGTCATTCTCGACAAGACGCCGTTCTACGCTGAAAGCGGCGGGCAGATTGCCGACCGCGGAACGCTCAGCAACGATTTGGTGCAGGCGACTGTGCTGGACGTTAAAAAAGCGCCGAACGGCCAGAATCTCCACTCTGTCCGGGTCGACTCAGGCGAACTGACAGCCGGTTCGGTTACAGCGGAAGTGGAATCTTCCCAACGCCGCGATACGGTGAAAAACCACACGGCGACGCATTTATTGCACCAAGCGCTGAAAGATGTACTGGGCACACACGTCAACCAGGCAGGATCCTACGTTGGGCCGGACCGCCTGCGTTTCGACTTCTCGCATTTCGGCGGCGTGACGAAAGAAGAAATTACGCAAATCGAGCAAATCGTCAACGAAAAAATCTGGAGCGGCATCGCAGTCGATACCGGCTTCCATGATTTGCAAGAAGCGAAAAAAATGGGCGCAATGGCTTTATTCGGCGAAAAATATGGCGATATCGTCCGTGTCGTGGAAATCGGCAATTTCTCGAAAGAGCTTTGCGGCGGCGTCCATGTTATGAATACAGCGGAAATCGGCTTGTTCAAAATCGTTTCGGAAAGCGGCATTGGTGCTGGCGTGCGCCGGATCGAAGCGGTTACCGGAAAAGGTGCTTACGAAAACTTGCGGGAAACGGAACAGATTTTGGAAGAAGCGGCTTCGCTATTAAAGTCTTCGCCGAAAGACATGGTCCAAAAAGTCCAGTCGTTCCAACAGGAAATGAAATCATTGCAGCGCGAAAACGAATCGCTGATGGCGAAAATTTCCAACGCACAGTCGTCAGAAATTTTATCTGCTGCACGCCAAATCAATGACATCACAGTGTTGTCAGCGAAGGTCGAAGCGAAAGACAATAACCAGCTGCGCCAGATGATGGACGATTTGAAACAGAAATTCGACAAAGCGGTCATCGTTTTAGGTGCTGCTGATGGTGATAAAGTCATGCTGATCGCAGGCGTTACAAAAGATTTGGCAGGCGGGAACTATCATGCCGGCCAAATCGTCAAACATGTAGCTGAGCAATGCGGAGGCAAAGGCGGTGGCCGCCCTGATATGGCAATGGCAGGCGCTAAAAATCCTGAAAAATTGGAAGCTGCCCTGGAATCTGTCTACGAACAGCTCAAATAGGTTTTATAAATGCCGGTTATCGTTTATACTATAAGTCAGGCAGCGAGAGTCAAATTCTCCTATCTAAATCCGAAACGAGGTGCTTGTCGTGAGTTCATTTGATCAAACAATGAAATTCAATCCGTCTGATGAGTCGATGGAGCAGGAAGTGAAGCAAGTGATGCTTCAAGTCCATACGGCACTTGAAGAAAAAGGCTATAACCCGATCAATCAGATTGTCGGATATTTACTGTCAGGTGATCCGGCTTATATTCCTCGCCATCAGGATGCACGCAATATGATTCGCAAACTTGAACGGGATGAAATTCTGGAAGAGCTTGTGAAATTCTATATTAAAAAGAATAACGGGGAACAAGAATGAGAATAATGGGACTGGATGTCGGTTCGAAAACGATCGGCGTCGCCATCAGTGATGCGCTGGGCTGAGACTGCCAAGGCATTGAGACCGTCAAGATTAATGAGGCGGCTGGGGAGTTCGGCATGGCGCGCCTGGGCGAATTGATCAAACAATTCGAAGTGACCCAAGTCGTCGTCGGATTTCCGAAAAACATGAACAATACGATCGGTCCGCGCGCGGAAGCATCGCAAAAATTTGCAGCTTTGCTCGAAGAAGTATATGCTATACCGGTGGTACTATGGGATGAGCGGCTCACGACAATGGCTGCAGAGAAGATGTTGATCTCTGCGGATGTCAGCCGCAAAAACCGCAAGAAAGTAATCGACAAGATGGCCGCAGTGATGATACTGCAAGGCTACCTTGACTTTAAAAAATTATGAGGTGACGTAAATGGAACACGGACAAGAGCACATTACAGTCGTTGATGAAAACGGCAACGAACAATTATTTGAGGTTTTATTCACATTTGAAAGTGAAGAATTCGGAAAATCATACGTATTGTATTTCCCGGTTGGCGCTGAGGAAGATGACGAAGGCGAAATTGAAATCCAAGCATCTTCTTTCACAGAAAACGCTGATGTAGACGGCAAAATCGCAGGCGGAGAACTTCGCCCGGTTGAGACGGATGAAGAATGGGATATGATCGAAGAAATGCTTAACGCGTTCCTTGACGACGAAGAAGAGAACGAAGAACAGTAATCTCAAAAGGAGAGGGACGGAATTGCTTGTTGATTCCGTCTTTTTCTTTTGTCAGGAATTAGGTATACTGATAAAGGAAAAAGCTAAGGGGGGGAACCCGTGGACAAGCAATCAAAAAAAGAGATTATGTTTGAACGGATGAAAGAAAAAAAGAAAGAAGGAAAAACCGTGAGGCGCATCGTAGCAATCATCGCGCTTGTTGTGTTATTGATCGTCGGCATCGCCGGCTTCCAGGTATACAATTTCGTGAGCGGAGCATTAAAGCCGGTTGATCCGGATTCTGAAAAAGTGGTGGAAGTAGAAGTGCCGATCGGTTCGAACCTCGACAGCATCGCGGAACTTCTTGAGAAAAACGGCATCGTGAAAGATGCACGCGTCTATAAATATTACGTCAAATTCAATAACGAATCGGAATTCCAGGCAGGCACTTACGGCTTGCTGCCGTCGATGACGCTCGATGAAATCACGCAAAGCTTGAAGACCGGGAAAGTCTACCGCGAGCCGCTATTTACGATTACGGTTCCAGAAGGGCTGACGCTTGAGCAGATTGCCGAGAATGTCATCGCCAAGAAAACCGATTTCACGGCGGAGCAATTCATGGAGAAGGTCAACGACGAAGCTTACATCGATGAGCTGATGGTGAAATACCCGACTTTGTTGACAGACGAGATCAAAAATGAAAATGTCCGCTACGCGCTGGAAGGCTATCTGTATCCGGCAACCTACCCATTCTATGAAGAAGACCCGTCGCTGACGCTCATCATCGAACAAATGCTAAACGCGACACAGTCAAACGTTGTGCAATACGAAGCGGTGCTGCAGGAGATGGAGAAGACGCCGCATTGGCTCTTGACTTTCGCTTCGCTGCTTGAAGAAGAGGCGACAAGCTTGAGCGACCGCCAAACGATTGCCAGCGTCTTCTACAACCGCATCAATGATGACATGCCGTTGCAGACCGATCCGACGGTCATTTACGCCAAGGACGAAGAGACAGACCGCCTTTTCAATAAAGACTACGAATTCGAGCACCCGTACAGCACTTACACCAATAAAGGGCTGCCGCCGGGGCCAATCGCTTCAGCGGGGATCGAATCGATCCAAGCCGTACTGGATCCAGCAGATACGAAGTATTTCTATTTCCTGGCGGATTCGACAGGCAAAAACCATTTTGCGGAGACCTATGACCAACATTTGGCAAACCGCGATAAATTCATCGGCCAATAAAACACAATAACCCGACAAGAAGGAAGCGACCTCGCATTCCTTCTTGTTTTATGTTAGTATAAGTAGTAATTTTTGCTAGCGCGAGAAGGGGCTTGAATAATGGGACAACAACAATTGGCGGAGACGCTGGAGTCGATTAAAAGCTACGCTGTTCAGCATCATGTGCCGATCATGGAAGAGCAAGGCATTGATGAACTGACCCAGCTGCTGGACCAGCAGAAGCCGGCCTCCATTTTGGAAATCGGTGCGGCCATCGGCTTTTCAGCGATAAAAATGGCGCAGGCTTTGCCGGTTTGCAAAATCGACACAATTGAGCGGGATGACAGCAGATTCGGGCAGGCTGAGAAGTTCATCTTGGAATCGGGCTATGGAGAACGCATCCGTATTTTCCATGCCGATGCACTCGAAATGGATTTTTCCGTATTGCAGCCTTCTTATGACGCCATCTTCATTGATGCTGCCAAAGGGCAATACGAGCGCTTTTTCGAGAAATACGAAACGCTGCTGCCGGAAGGCGGAATCATTTATTGCGATAATATGCTGATGCACGGGATGGCTGACCAGCCGCTCGCCGATATACCGCGAAGAAAGCGGACGATGATCCGCAACATCAAGAAATTCAGGGAACAAATGATGGCCAATCCGCTGTACGACGTGCAATTGCTGCCAGTAGGCGACGGCATCATGGTCTGTAAAAAGAAAAGCCAATAAAAAAGTCGATTTGCAAGGAGCTTGGAATAATGTCGAAAAACCGTCCGGTGGTAATCGGGATAGCAGGAGGTTCGGGCTCGGGTAAAACCAGCGTCACGAATTCCATTTATGAAGTGTTTAAAGAACATTCGGTCGTTGTGATCGAACAAGATTATTATTATAAAGACCAAAGCCATTTGGCTTTTGAAGAGCGTCTCGAAACGAATTATGACCATCCATTGGCGTTCGATACGGATTTGCTTATCGGCCATGTCAATAAGCTATTAGGCCGTGAAGCGATCGAAAAGCCGATTTACAACTACGCAATCCATACACGCGCTGATGAAACGGTACATATTGAGCCGAAAGACGTCATCATCCTGGAAGGCATTTTGGTCCTCGAAGACCAGCGTCTGCGGGAATTGATGGACATTAAATTATTCGTTGATACCGATGCGGATCTGCGTATCATCCGCCGTCTGCTGCGGGACATCAACGAACGGGGACGGACAATCGATTCAGTGATTGAACAATACCTGACTGTCGTGCGGCCGATGCACAATCAATTTATCGAACCAACCAAGCGCTACGCGGACGTTATCATCCCTGAAGGCGGGCAGAATGAAGTAGCAATCGACTTGATGGTTACAAAAATTAAAACAATTCTTGAATAGATTGCCAGATTATAATATGATGATACGAGACTGACGGATGCACCGCATCTAGGGTCAGCAGTTGAAGGAGTGGGGAAAAATGGCTACCGAAAAACAATTTCCGATGACAGCTGCAGGAAAGCAGAAGTTGGAGGATGAACTAGACTTTCTGAAAACGATCAAACGCAAAGAAGTGGTTGAACGGATTAAAATCGCCCGTGATTTTGGTGATTTATCTGAGAACGCAGAGTACGACTCCGCAAAAGAAGATCAGGCATTCGTCGAAGGACGCATTTCGACATTGGAATCGATGATCCGCAACGCAGTAATCATAAATGAAAACGAATCGAATAAAGATATGGTCCGCTTGGGCACAACGGTGACTTTCGTCGAAGTTCCGGACGGCGACGAAGAGTCTTACACAATTGTTGGATCGGCAGAAGCGGATCCGCTTGAAGGCCGTATTTCCAATGATTCGCCAATCGCGAAAAGCATGATCGGCCGCACTGTCGGCGAGATCGTCAAAGTGTTGACGCCAGGCGGCGAAATGGAAATCAAAATCGTATCGATCACTTGATTTAGAAAAACGGCCATTCCAACAAAGAATGGCCGTTTTTGGTAAAAATCGCTCTCCCTTGGAACATTACGTGCGTCTAGACGTTCTATTCGTTATGTGGCAGCACGCAAAAAACATTTGAAGAGGAGGCATTTAAATGGCCAATGAAGAAAAACGATATCCTTCTCGCTTGAATAAGAAGAATCGGTCCAACCCTGTCATGGATAAAAACCGGTCGAACTCGGTCTTGAACATGATGATCGGGCTGGTCTTCACTTTGATCCTCATTACAGGAGCATTTATCTTTCTTGATAAGGAAGAAGGAAGCATTGAGCAACCTGAATCCGTAAAAATCGCTTCTGAAGCGGAGCTGGAAGAAGGCAGCACAGCAAATGAACCGGAAGGCGAACCTGCTGGCAGCGGCACTGAAGCTGACTCAGAAGAAGAAGTTGAAAAAGAAACCGAAGAAACTCCTGCTGATAAGGAAGCGGAGCCTGAAGAAACAAAAGAAGGCAAAGTAACTGGCGGGACCATCACGAAGGAAGATTCAAACGATCCGGTCGTTGAAGAAACAATCATCAACACAAGCTGGGAGCCTGTCGGCACAAAGCAAAAAGGCGAGCACGTTTCTGTTTATGAAAAAGGCTCAGCAGACTGGAATGAAAAAATCAAAGCGATTTCTTACGCCACGGGATTGGCGGCGGACGATATGTACATCATGATGATTAAAAACGGCGGAGGCCCGCAGAAATCAATCGGAGTGGTGCAGTCCAAAGACCAATCGAAGAAATACCGCGTCCATATGGAATGGGTTGACGGCAAAGGCTGGAGCCCAGTAAAATTGGATGTCCTAAAAACACTGAAGGGCGCCTATTAAAAAGGCGTCTTTTTTTATGGCAAGTTTTTGAAAAGAATTTATAGAATCATAGAAGGGATGTAGAATAGATGAAAATCGGAGTAATCGGTGCAATGGAAGAAGAGGTTCATTTGCTGCGTGCAAGCCTCGACAATGTGAAGACGGAGGAAATCGCGAATTGCGAATTCACTTCAGGTACGTATAAAGGGCAAGAAGTTGTCTTATTGAAAAGCGGCATCGGCAAAGTGAATGCAGCGATGTCCACAACGCTGCTGCTTCAGCAATTCAAACCGGATGTTGTCATCAATACCGGTTCTGCAGGAGGATTTGATGCGGATCTTGAAGTTGGAGCCATCGTCATTTCCGACGAAGTCCGCCATCACGATGTTGACGTCACTGCTTTCGGCTATGAAATGGGCCAAGTGCCGCAATTGCCGGCAGCATTCCTGTCGAGCGCGGATTTGATGGATCACGCGATTGCCGCGGTTGAAGAGCTCGGGGAGCACGCTTATGCAGTGGGCCTTATCGCTACCGGCGATTCGTTCATGGACGACGCAGAGCGCGTCGAAAAAGTGCGCGGACATTTCCCGTCGATGAAAGCGGCTGAAATGGAAGCTGCGGCAGTCGCCCAGGTGTGCCACCAATTCGATAAGCCGTTTGTCGTCATCCGTGCATTGTCGGATATCGCGGGCAAACAATCCAATATTTCGTTTGAAGAATTTCTGCCAGTGGCGGCGAAACATTCTACCCAGATCGTCTTGAACGTTGTAGACCGCTTAGCGGCGCAATAAAAACAAAAAAAGCTGGAAGCGGCAAAGGAGCCGCTTCCAGCTTTTATACTTTTCTAAGGGTGAATGTGCTGACCATCAACAACGAGCACAGCAAGAACAAGAACATATAAGCGACAGGCGGAATGACCGCTAAGCCGAAATAGGATAATGTGACAACGGTGCCTGCAGCTGTAATCGGCAAGCCGGTGAAATAGCCGGTAGACTCTGAAATGTTGAAGCGTGCCAAGCGGAACGCGCCGCTTGCGATATAAATGACTGTGAATGCCATGCCCGCAATGCCGAAATCTGCAAGCACAAGCTCGTACATCAAGATTGCCGGGGCTACTCCGAACGAGATGATGTCGCTCATGGAATCCAACTGTTTTCCGAGTTCGGACTCCTGATTGAACTTCCGGGCGACCATGCCGTCGAAACGATCTAAAAATGCGGCTATGAAAATAAATAAAACACTAAAGCTATAATAGCCGTTAAGCGCTGCCATTAAAGACGCGCCGCCAAAAGCCATATTGCCAATCGTGATCATGTTTGCGGCTTGGGATCTCAATTTTTTAATTGTGTGATCCATCCGTTCTATGAGTAGCAATGGAAAACACTCCTTTGTCATAAACTTCTTTAGTTCATTATACTGCCTAAGGCCAAAAAATGGTAGACTATTTTAAGCAACGGAGGTGTCTGTGTGAAGAAGAAGCTTTACCAGCGTTCAATTGAATTGACAAATGGGCCGGTAACTTCCGGCCTGATTAAACATTTCGCCCAGTCGCGGCTGAGCCGCAAGGCGATTCCAGGGTATATTAAGACCTATAAAATAGATATGGCGGATGTTGACGGAAATGTGAATTCGTTTCCGACATTGCACGACTTTTTTATTCGCCAGCTGAAAAAAGACCGGCGTCCGATGTCAGAGCAAGCCGTGGTGTCGCCTGTCGATGCAAAAGTGGAAATTGCCGGCGATCTCGATGACAACATCCATTTCTTAGTGAAAGGCCAGCAATATTCGTTGGAAGATCTGCTGGGCAGCGCGGAACTGGCTGATTTCTACCGCGGCGGAAAATACATTGTGCTGTACTTGTCGCCAGCCGATTACCACCGCATCCATAGCCCAGTCGATGGAACTGTGCTCAAGCAATATGTTTTGGGGAAAAAATCGTATCCGGTGAACCAGGCGGGGCTGCAATACGGCAAGGCCCCGATCAGCGGCAATTACCGGATGATCACCGAACTCGACAGCGAATGCGGTCGGCTCCTGATGGTGAAAGTGGGCGCCATGTTCGTTAACTCGATTGAGCTGACGAAC
Organism: Planococcus koreensis; assembly: GCF_004761975.1. GTDB lineage: Bacteria > Bacillota > Bacilli > Bacillales_A > Planococcaceae > Planococcus > Planococcus koreensis. The sequence continues at coordinate 64,693 of NZ_RQII01000014.1, forward strand.
TTCGGCACGAGCTGGAAAAAGGGTGAAGAAGCCGCTTATTTCAGTTTCGGTTCAACCGTCGTGCTGTTTTTTGAACGCGGAAAAGTCGAGTTCAGCAGCAATGTGCAGAATGGAAATTCGGTCAGGGTGGGAGAAGCCCTCGCGCATATGTTATAATCAGTTGAATTAAGTCGCTAGAAACAGGAGTTGTCAATTATGTACCATAAATTCGTACCAAGCCAATATGTAAAAAAAGTGTTTGATATCACACCGCAAATGCTATTGGACAAAGGGATCCGCGGAATCATCACCGACCTCGATAACACGCTGGTGGAATGGGACCGCCCGGAAGCTACACCGATGCTGATCGATTGGCTGCGCTCGATGAAAGAGGCAGGGATCCAAGTGGTCATCGTTTCGAACAACAACGAGCTGCGCGTGAAATCCTTTGCTGATCCGCTCGGCATCCCGTTCATCTACCAGGCTCGCAAGCCGATGGGCCGGGCATTCAGAAAAGCGCTCAAGCTGATGAATGTCAGCCGTGAACACGTTGTGGTCATCGGAGACCAGATGCTGACCGATATTTTCGGCGGCAACCTCAACAAGCTCCATACGATTCTTGTGTTGCCAGTGGCCCAGTCCGATGGCTTTTTTACCCGTTTCAACCGATTGGTAGAACGCAGAATCATGAAGAAACTGAAAGATAAAGGCCAGATCATGTGGGAGGAAGAAAATTGAACGAAATGCCAAATTGCATCGGATGCGGTGCATTAATCCAGACAGAACGCCCGGGAGAATTGGGCTACGCACCGCCATCTTCCTTAGATAAAGAAGAAATCATCTGCCAGCGCTGCTTCAGATTGAAAAATTACAACGAACTTCAGCCTGTCTCGTTGACGGATGATGATTTCTTGAAAATTTTAAACGGCCTTGGCGAAAAAAAAGGCCTGATCGTTAAAATCGTCGACATTTTCGACTTTAACGGCAGCTGGCTCCCAGGGCTCCATCGATTTGTCGGCAGCAATGACATTTTGCTGATTGCCAATAAATCGGATTTATTGCCAAAATCGGTCAAGCAGCATAAATTGATCAATTGGATGAAACAGGAAGCAAAAAAACTTGGCTTGAAACCGATTGATGTGCTGACAGTCAGCGCCCATAAAGGCACTGGCATCGTTGAAGCGATGGAAGCGATCGAACATTACCGAAAAGGCAAAGACGTCTATGTTGTCGGCAGCACGAATGTCGGGAAATCGACATTCATCAACCGCATCATCAAACAGTCGACTGGGCATTCCGATATCATTACGACTTCCCATTTTCCGGGAACAACGCTTGATATGATTGAAATCCCGTTGGATGACGAAAACTCGCTTTTCGACACGCCAGGAATCATCAACCATCATCAATTGGCACATTTTCTGCATACAGAAGATTTGAAAATGATCATGCCGAAAAAAGAAATCAAACCGCGCGTTTTCCAGCTTAATCCGGAACAAACGCTTTATATCGGCGGCTTGGCCCGTTTTGATTTCATCCAAGGCGACCGTTCTTCCTTCACGGTCCATGTTGCCAACGATTTGACCATACACCGCACGAAATTGGAAAATGCAGATGCATTGTATGAACAGCATCTAGGCGGAATGCTGGCGCCGCCATCCGCGGAATTCAAAGATGATTTCCCGGAATTGGTGCGCCATGAATTCCGCGTAAAAGACAGCAAGACCGACATTGTATTTTCAGGGCTTGGCTGGATTACGGTCCAGCATCCAAATGTAGTCATTGCCGCATACGCACCGAAAGGCGTGGAAGTTATTTTGCGGCCATCCTTAATATAGGGGGATTTTGATGAAAAAATGGTATGCGGTCATCGGGGATCCGATTGGACATTCGCTGTCTCCGTTCATGCATGAACAATGGTTTGAAGAGCACAACATCGACGCGGCGTATATTCCGGTCCATACGGAACCATTCGAACTTGAAAAAGTGTTTCATGCTATGAGAACATTGGGCATCAGCGGCTTTAATGTGACGCTGCCCCATAAACAGGCCATTATCCCGCTGCTCGATAATCTCGACGAAACGGCCATTGCCATGAGCGCAGTCAATACGGTCACGTTCAATGGCAAACGGACAACGGGCTGGAACACGGACGGCGACGGCTTTGTGCGTTCGCTGATGGCGAAGCAGCCGGACCTTGAAGGCAAAGTGCTCGTCATTGGTGCGGGAGGGGCGGCTAGAGGAATCGCTTTCGCTTTGAAAAAAGCAGGCTTCGACTCGGTCACCATCACCAACCGCACGTTCCGGCGCGCCGAGGAATTGGCGGAAGCCATGAACGGAAACGCGGTGACGCTGAGGGATGCTGAACTTTCGCTTGCGGAATTCAGCACCATTATCCAGACCACTTCTGTCGGCCTTGCTGAAGATGAAGGGCTGCCTTTGTCGCTTGATCATGCAGCAGCCGGAACGCTTGCTGCAGACATCATTTACAACCCGCTCGAGACGCCTTTTTTGAAAGCGGCTGAAGCAAAAGGATGCCGGACATTGAACGGCATCGGCATGTTCGTCTACCAAGGCGCTATCGCGTTCGAGAAATGGACGGGAGTAAGCCCTGATACAGAAAAAATGATTAGAATTCTTACGGAAAAATTAGGAGGCACTTATGTTAACAGGTAAACAAAAACGATTTTTACGCAGTGAAGCGCATCATTTAGACCCGATTTTCCAAGTCGGAAAAGGCGGCGTCAACGGAGCGATGCTGCGCCAGATTGAAGAAGCATTGGAAGCCCGTGAATTGGTGAAAATCAGCATTCTTCAAAACAACGAAGATGGCAAACATGACGTTGCTAAGCAATTGTCTGAAGGAACGGCGGCAGAATTGGTGCAATTGATCGGCCATACAGTTGTCCTTTACAAGCCATCGGTCAATAATAGACGCATCGAGCTGCCTAGAAAAGGATGAAAAAAGTCGGGATATTGGGCGGAACATTCAATCCTCCACATCTCGGCCACCTGATTATGGCCAACGAAGCTTTTCATTCCATTGGGCTTGATGAAGTTCGCTTTATGCCCAATTTCATCGCACCCCATAAAGAAGTGAGCGGTGCAAACGCTGGCCAGCGACTGGAAATGGCCCGTCTGGCAATTGATGGGCATGCGGGTTTCCGTGTAGAGGATTTTGAAATCCGGCAAGGCGGTGTTTCGTATACGTACGACACCATGCTGAAACTGATGGCTCTCGAACCGGACACCGAATTTTACTTTATCATCGGCGGCGACAGCATTGCCGACCTGTCTTCCTGGCACCGGATTGATGAACTCGCCAGGCTGGTCCGTTTTATCGGCATCAGCCGGCCAGGCTATGAAAATACGACCCCGTACCCAGTGCGGATGATTGATTCGCCGGAAATGCATTTGTCATCGACGATGCTCCGCGACAGAATGGCGCAAGGCAGGACAATTTCATTTCTCGTACCGGAAAAAGTGGAAGCTTTTATTCGAAAGGAGCGGTTATATGGACCAGAGTGCAATGTTGCAGAAGGTGAAGAAACGCCTTCCTGAAAACCGTTATAATCATGTTCTAGGCGTGCTCGGCACAGCAGTGGAATTGGCGAAGCGTTTCAATGTGCCGGAAGAAAAAGCGCAAGTGGCAGCCATTTTGCACGATGTCGCGAAGTTCTCGGATCGGCAATGGATGCAATCAGTGATCATTTCTCAGAAAATGGACCCGCTATTGCTCGATTACCATGCGGAATTATGGCATGCGCCTGTCGGGGCATATGTCGCGAGCTACGAATTCGGCGTGAACGATGAAGATGTTTTGAACGCCATCCGTTACCATACAACAGGGCGGGCAGGCATGTCTGACCTGGAAAAAATCATTTATGTTGCAGACATGGTCGAGCCCAACCGCAAATTCACCGGAGTCGATGAATTGCGACAATTAAAAGAACAAGGATTGGATGTTATGATGGAAGCCTGCATCAAACATTCCATCGAATTTCTTGTATCAAAAAATCAACCGGTTTTTCCGGATTCATTGAAGTGTTACGAATACTTCACGAAACAGAAAGGGAAAGTGAAAGAATGACTAAACAAACTTTACTCCAAATGGCTTATAATGCCGTAGAAGACAAAAAAGCCGAGGATATTGTGGTTTTGAATATGGAAGGCATTTCGCTATTGGCGGATTATTTCCTCATCTGTACAGGGAACTCGGACCGCCAAGTGCAAGCGATTGCCCGTGCTGTGATTGAACAATCCCACGAAGCAGGAAACGAAGTGAAAAGTGTGGAAGGATTTGACTCTGCGCGCTGGATTCTTGTTGATATCGGCGATGTAGTGGTTCACGTATTCCATAAAGACGAGCGTGATTATTACAACCTTGAGCGCCTCTGGAGAGAAGCGCCGACAATGGAAATATGAGGTATGGGAAATTTGCGTCAGTTTATGATGAACTGATGGAAGATATTCCGTACGAAAAGTATGTCGAATGGGTCGGGTCCTCCGTCCAGTCGGGGAAACTCCTCGATCTGGCTTGCGGGACCGGGACCCTTTCGCAACTTTTCAGCGAAGTCGGATTCGATGTGACGGCGAGCGATTTGTCGGAAGACATGCTGGCGATTGCGAGCAATCGCTTCCAAGAAGCAAACTTAGCGATTCCGGTGCTGCAATTGTCGATGGACAATTTAGAAGGCATCGGCGGCTTTGATGCCGTGACGATCGCCATCGATTCGCTTAATTATTTGGAAACGGAAGAAGAAGTCAAGCGGACGTTCGCTGAAGTCCATGCCGCTTTGAATGAAGGCGGACATCTTTTCTTCGACGTCCATTCGCTTTTCAAAATAAACGATATCTATATGGACAGCCCGTTTGTCATGGACGGCGAAAACGTCGCTTATATTTGGCATACGGAAAAGGGCGCCCATGCAAATAGCGTCATCCATGACATCACGTTTTTTATGCGCCACGGAGAAACGTTCGAACGTTTTGAAGAAACGCATGAGCAACAAACGTTTCCGGTAGAAACCTATCAAGCTTGGCTGGAACAGGCTGGTTTCCAAGTGGAATCAATAACGGCCGACTTCACGGGGCAAAGCCCGGATGAAGAAAGCGAACGCATCTTTTTCCACGCAATCAAATAAGCAGCAACAGAACCCGCGGCAAGTCTGCGGGTTTTTTCATGTACTTTTGCAGATCAGCAGCCTAAAAATCGATAGACAGCATCTGGTAATTCGTATACAATTCAGACAGCTTCATTAATTGCCTCCTTGTGAAAGGAGCGCTCACCGCTGAACCTATCCCAGCTTCGCGGAAAATTAGGCTGGCTTGCCATCCCGGCAGCTGCAGCCATGGCTTTGGCCATCTACCTTTTCATCCCCCAGAGCGAGCCGGAACTTGTGCCGGCCCAAACTCTTGAACAAATTCAAGCTGCACCGCCCCAACAGACGGAAACCCCCACCCAGCAGGATGCACTTCCAGAAACCATCATGATCGATATCAAAGGGCAAGTGGCAAGCCCAGGTGTATTTGAACTGCCAGCAGGCGCCCGAGCCCAGGATGCCATAGCGGCGGCGGGCGGCTTTTTGGAAACCGCCGATCCGACGGCCATCAATCTTGCGTTGAAAGTCCAGGATGAAATGGTGTTATATGTACCAGCTATAGGTGAAGAATTGCCCGTTTTAGCCAGTCCGGTACAGACCGGGCCAGCAGCAGGCCCTGCTGGCGGGTTGGTTGACATCAACTCGGCCACCGATGCGGAGTTAATGGAACTGCCGGGCATCGGACCTTCAAAAGCCGCAGCCATCATCACATATCGGACCGAAAACGGCAATTTTGAAAAAATCGAGGATTTGAAGGATGTTACAGGCATTGGCGATAAGTCTTTTGAACAATTGAAAGACGGCATAACGGTCCAATAAGAGGATTTGATCCGGATGGACGGTTGACGAAAATCCACCCTCTGCTAAACTTATTTTATACAGACAAGCAGGAGGCAATTAGATGAAGCGAATAACTTGGGACCAATTTTTCATGGCGCAAAGCCATTTGCTGGCACTTAGAAGCACATGTACACGCCTGGCCGTCGGAGCGACAATCGTCCGTGACCGCCGCATCATGGCGGGGGGCTATAACGGTTCCATTTCCGGCGGCGACCATTGCATCGACCAAGGCTGCTACGTTGTGGACAACCATTGTGTACGCACCATCCATGCGGAAATGAACGCCTTATTGCAATGTGCGAAATATGGCGTCAGCGTCAACGGGGCAGACATGTACGTCAGCCATTTCCCGTGCCTGCAATGCTCGAAATCAATCATCCAGGCAGGCATCTCCCGCTTGTATTATGCGGCCGATTATAAAAATCACTCTTATGCGATTGAATTATTCGAGCAGGCCGGTGTAGAAGTCATACAAGTGATGTTCGATGAACGCAAAATCGATTTCCTGAGCGTCGAAAAAAACAGGCTCTACATGGAAATGCTTGAAAAGCTGCGGGAAAAAGGCAGCACCGAAGAAGAATTGGCCCATTTTACTGAACGGGTGAATGAATTATTCGGAGAAGTGGAAGTGTAAGCGGAAATTTTCTTCTATACAATGCGGCGGCAGCCATCATTGCCACCTATGCAGCCCATGAAACAGCGAAAGAGCTTGTCTTCATCGGGCTGCTTTTTTGTTGGATGTTCTGGAAGCGTGAAGGAGCGAAACTGTTTATTCACATACTGGCAATAACGATCTGTGTCTATATGCTGCAGGAGCAGCGCGTTCCAACTGTCATCACAGCCGCAGCATACAGTGGAGAACTGGATTTTGCGGGCAATTACACGATTGACGGCGATAGCTTGCGCGGCTTTGCGGAACTGGCAAACGGGCAAAAAGTCTATGCCGCTTACCGGTTCAAAGATGCTGAAGAAAAAGCGGAAGCACAAGCGGCGCTGCCGGCTTCAAAACTGGTTGTTGCCGGTGTGTTCGAGGCAGTGGCGGAACCTTCGCACCGGTTCTCGTTCGATATGGCCCGCTACTTGGAAACGAACGGCGCTGCAGCGATGCTGACAATTGAAAAGATTGATGCGTTTAAAGCCCAGCATACGTTTTACGCCAAGATGCTGCAGCAGCGGAAAAAGCTGGGTGCGCATATCAACGCGTCGTTTCCTGCTGAACTCGCCACTGAAGCGGAAGCGTTGCTGATCGGTGAGCAACGGGGGATGGGCATCGAAGAAAGGCAGATTTACCAGACGCTTGGCATCACGCATCTCTTTGCGATATCCGGTCTGCATGTCGCGATTGTTGCAGGGCTCGCTTATTTTTTGCTGGTCCGGCTGCGCGTCCACAAAGAATCCGCGCTGCTCTTGCTGTTGGCCATGCTGCCGCTTTATGCCATCATGGCGGGAGGTGCCCCTTCCGTGCTGCGTGCAGTCTGCATGGTCAGTTTAGTATTGGCAGGCAAGCTCGCTAATATCCGGTTGCCAGCGTCCAGCGTGCTGCTCGGAAGCTTCCTTTTCTTTGTCATCTGGAACCCGTATGCGATCTACAATATCGGTTTTCAATTATCATACGGTGCGGCGTTCGGCATCATCTACTCGCGGCAGCTGTTGGCAAGGTGCCGATCTGCTTTCGAGCAAGGGCTGCTGATTACAGCAATTTCACAAATGACGCTTTACCCTATTTTGCTGTTCCATTTTTACGAAATATCAATTTCGGCTTTTGCCGTCAACAGTCTTTTTGTGCCGCTTTATACCTTGGTCATTCTGCCGGTTAACTTGCTGGCCCTCGGATTGACGCTGGTGTTCCCGCCGGCTGCGAATGCGTTGTTCTTCATATATGCACCTTGCAGAGAATGGATCGGGGACGGAATGGCTTGGCTTGCATCGTGGCCGTACCAGATGTGGAATCCAGGGCGTCCGGCGCCATGGCTGGCAATGGGCCTCCTGGCAAGCGTTTTGCTGTTTTACGGTCTTGCCGAAAAAAGATTCCGTGCGCGGCAGCTATTGATTGTGCTTGTGCCAGCCGCTTTATTTACGGCTATGCCATATCTGGATCCAGCGCTGAAAGTGACTTTCCTGGATGTCGGCCAAGGCGACAGTGCCGTTATCGAGCTGCCCCATAGGCGTGCCGTCTACGTGATCGATACCGGAGGGCTTTTGCGCTTCGGCACGGAAGAATTCCGCCAGAAAGAGCGGCCGTTCGAAATTGGCAGGCAAGTGGTGGTGCCTTACTTAAAAGGAAATGGTATTTCGACAGTCGACCTCCTCGTCCTCAGCCATGCAGATGCGGACCACGCCGAAGGGGCCGACGAATTATTCAAAGCGCTGCAGATCCGCAATCTCCATCTTACACCCGGCTCTCAAACGACGCCGCTCATGCAGGAGTTGGCGAAGGATGCCGGTGAGGCGAAGCTGAGCTATCCCACAAGCGGCAGCGGCTGGACGCAAGGGACAACCCGATTCCGTTATTTGTCTCCAGGGGATGCCGAATACAGCGGCAATGACGATTCGTTGGTGCTGCTTTTGGAAAATAGCGGTTTCCGGGCACTGTTCACCGGGGATTTAGAATTGGCGGGCGAGAAAAAAATTGTTGAGGCGTATAGCGGAGAGTTGGCTGGTTTGACGATCTTAAAAATCGGCCACCACGGCAGCAAAACGTCCAGTGGCCAAGAATTTCTGGAAGCGGCAATGCCGAAGCTGTCGATTTTCTCCACTGGCAAAGACAATCGGTATGGGCATCCGAACCCCGACGTGGTGGGGCGTTTTCAAAAATTGAACCTGCCGGTGTTGAACACAGCGGAAAGCGGCACAATTGAAGTGGAAGTTGTGGACGGTGAGGTGGAACTCCGGAAAATGCGTTAAAAATAGATAGTTGAAATACGTGAATAGCAAAGAGGCGGTGCGGCAGAAAATTTACCGACTGTCTTTTTTTTATTAGCCTCCAAAAACGGTATTCCATATTTTGGGGATAGATGTATACTGAATGTATTGAGGTTTGATCTTGTAAAGGATGGATGCGGAAATGGCGGAATTACTTTTAGCGGTGTTGTACCAAGCAGCGGTTGCAATCGGAAGGCTTCTGGGTTTCTTCGTTTCAGAACTGGCAGCGAGTAAGATAAGCAATGCAATCGAAGACTTTTTTACAAACGACACGAAATTAGAGAAGAATGTAAAATTATTGGCTGAAGAAAAGTGGTTCATTGAATTAGCCGACGATTTCCGCTATAGCCATATTATTTGGCATAATAATCGGGTGGGACGCTATTTGAAAGAGGATTCCAATATCCCTTTGTTGAAAAAGCATGAAGAAGAACAACGGAAATTCATCGAAATGGTGAAGCAGGAGCACAAAAAGTTTGCAGGCATGCCATCCAAAGATTCAAGATAGCTGATCCGGTATAACCCAGGTTCCAAAAAAATTTATGAACGTTAATTTTAGAATGAAGCTCTGCAAAAGAACTATCTCCTACGCATAATCGGAGATAGTTCTTTTTTCTTAAAAGCCTTTTTAATAAAAAATTTCGGCTTATTTTCTGTGTCATTTGAAATGAAGGAGGATGTGCCAAATAGATTATTTTTTAAATATTTAAATAATTAGACTTTCAAAGTATTGCTATTATCGTTTTCTTCCTAATATACTATATTTGGTAAATATAAAATAATATACATTAGGAGGAAAAATATTGAGCATTAAAAAACCGTTTTTGAATGTTTCTTTAGCTGCACTTCTTGTATTGTCGGCAGCACCAGGGGTTCTTGCCCACGATGCGTTGGATGGCAGTGATTTGTCGAAGGGGGAACGCAGTGTTTTCTCCAATGAAGAATTGATTAATTTAAGCGATTCAAGCATCAATGGCTCTAAAAATCTTTCGTTCCTGAAAGAAGGAGCAGCCGCTCAACTCAAGGAACTGAATGGCGTGCAGAACAATACAGCCGATGTCTATGCCCATAAAGGCTATGCCTATCTCGGAACTCATACGGCCAATGGAGGAAACGGCGGCGTCCGGGTATTCGATTTGAAAGATCCTGCCAATCCAAAAGAAGTGGCTGTGTTCGGCCATGATGATGTACCAGGGTCTTGGCAGGAAAAAGTCATCGTCAAGAGCATCGATACCCCAGATTTCAAAGGGGATTTGGCAGTAGTCAGCGTGCAGCAGCTCAATCGGAATAATCCTGAAACGTCAGGCGGATTCTTGCTGTACGACGTAACCGACCCTGCGAATCCGGAAAAACTCGGCTATTGGGAAACGTATGCATCCACTCGTGGCACACATGAACTTTACCTGACAATGCAAGGTGATCGTGCATTGGTATTTGCGTCGAATCCATATGCAGATTTCTATAGTGGCGGAGAACAAAAAGATTTCCAGATTGTCGACGTTTCGAATCCGGCAGAGCCGGAAACATTGTGGCAGTTTGATCCGCGTTCATTACCGGAAGTGCCGGATTCGTTCAACGGCTATAATTGGAACGCTCCGGACGGCAAATCAAGAGCCGTCTTCAACCACAGTGTCATCACGGACCATAACGCGCAATTCGCTTATGTTTCCATGTGGGACCTGGGAACGGTCATCTTTGACATCAAAGATCCCGAAAACCCGGTATTTGTCGGACGCACGGATTTCTCTTCTGAACAGCAAGGGGCGGCACATTCTGCAGCACTGGCTAAAGGCGGCAATGTGCTGATCGAAACGCGTGAAGTGTCCAGTCCGGTACGCCCGGGTTATGAAAAATCGTACGGCTATACGCGCATCTTCGATATTAAAGACAAAGCGAATCCAAAGCTATTGAGCGAATTTAAAACAGACTTGACTGAGAAAGTGGAAGACGGGCCGACATTCGCCAATACCGTCCACGATCCAAAAGTCCACGGCAACACATTGTACTTGAGCCATTATGCCGGCGGCGTCTATGCAGTCGACATTACGGACCCGAGCAAGCCTGAACAGATTGGCCAATACACGCCGGACCAAGCCGATGTATGGGGTGTATTCGTGGACCGCAATTACGTACTGGCATCGGATATGGGCCAAGGCTTGAAAGTCTTGCTGAAAAACAATGCTCCTCAAAAAGAGCAGGAAACAAAATAAGATTCCATAAAATAAAAAGGCCTCCGCAGATGCGGAGACCTTTTTTTCTATTCATCGAGCTACAAATTGTACGACAGCCGCAGTGATAAAGATAAGTGCAAAGAAACCGAATGAAACAACAAACCCCATTCCAGCGTCTATTGCGTCGTTGCGCTTCGACTGTACATTCTGTTCAAATTCATTCATTGCTACCCCTCCTAATTCCCTCTAATTATAAGTGAAGCGTGTGGAAAAATCTAGATTGAAGTTAAACTAATTAGCCCAAAAACCTTGCCGACACAAAAATGTCAAATTACCACGCGGCGCTAAAATCCTTTATAGTAGAAGGAGGGGGTGCAATCCATGATCACTTCAGTATGGAAAGCCATCCGCAGCGGACAGATCGATCCTGTTTATGTCATTGCGGGGACAGAAAGTTATTTCATTGAAAAAACCTTGAATTTATTGAAAGAAAAATTGACCGACGGCGAACCGGAGTTCATCAATTTCGACTTGGATGAAGTGCCGGTTGACCACGTCATAGATGAAGCGGACACGATTCCGTTCTTCAGCGACCGGAAATTGATCATCGCTCGCAATGCATCGTTTTTGCGGGCAGCTGAACGCGGCAAAGAAAAAATCGACCATAACTTGAAGATGTTGGAGACGTGGCTTGAAAATCCGCCATCCAGCTCCGTGACGATTTTCGTTGCGCCTTATGAGAAATTGGATGAACGCAAAAAAGTCACCAAGCTCATGAAGCAGCATGCGGTGATGATCGAAGCGAAACCGCTTCAGGCGAACGATCTTGAAGTGTGGGTTGAGCACGAAGCCAAAAGCTACGGCAAAGCGATTTCGAAACGTTCGGCGCAGCGGCTCATCGAAATGGCGGGCACGAATTTGACGCTGCTGTCGTCAGAGATTGAAAAGATGGCATTGTATCTCGGGTCAGAAGAAGAAATCACGATCGAATTGATCGAACGGATGACTGCCCGGACGCTGGAACAGGACGCTTTCAAGATGCTGCAAGCCTATTTGGATGGCAATATCTCTGAAGCGCTAAGCGTCTACTACGATTTGATCCGGCAGAAAGAAGAGCCGGTTGCGCTGACGGCGTTGCTTGCGTCGCAGATCCGCTTCATGGTCCACGTGTTTTACCTGCAGAAAAAAGGCTACCATGCTCAAGCCATTTCCAAGCAGCTGAAAGCCCATCCTTATCGGGTCAAGCTCTTGGTTGAAAAGCGCCAGCAGATTCCGGAGCAGCGCTTGCTGGAAGTGCTCAACGATTTGGCTGAAATCGATTTGCAGCTGAAGACGCAAAGCGGCAACCGCGAACGCATTCTGGAATTTTTCCTGATGAAGCGCAAACAGCCGCGCAGCAAAGCCCAGCTTTCATAAAAAAAGACCAAGTAAAAAGACCGATTCCCAAGGGAAACGGTCTTTCGTTTTTTACGCTTGTTTCATCAAGCGAGATTTTCTACGAGCTGCAGTGTTTTTGTGGATAAGACCTTTAGAAGCTGCTTTTTCCACCTGTTTGATAGCCGCTTTGATAGAGTCGCTAGCGTTATCATCCTTGTTAAGAAGAGCTTGCTCAGCTTTTTTAACAGTAGAACGCATAGTTGATCTCTGGTGAGCATTTTGAGCGTTTTTCGTTTCATTCGTGCGAACACGTTTGATAGCAGATTTAATGTTTGGCATGTATTTCACCTCCTAGACAAATAGGAACAGAGACGCGAAGGCCTCTTGTCTTTTATGTCTCTATACAACATGAATTATTTTATCAAATCGCGGAACGGATTGCATAGATACGTGCAAAGAAGTTTGCCTTGACACTAAAATGATTTCAACAGGCTTTCATTGCTCAATAGTTGCTCTACTGCTATAATTCAAAGTAGTTTATATAGGAGTGAAGAGAATGAATCATGAGGAACGAGTAGCACGCCAAAGCAAAATCCGTAACTTCTCCATTATCGCACACATCGACCATGGAAAGTCTACATTAGCAGACCGCATATTGGAAAAAACGGAAGCTCTGACTTCCCGTGAGATGAAAGCGCAATCCTTGGACTCCATGGATTTGGAGCGCGAACGCGGCATTACGATCAAATTGAATGCTGTACAGCTGCATTATAAAGCGAAAGACGGAGAAACATACATCATGCACTTGATCGACACTCCGGGACATGTCGATTTCACATACGAAGTTTCACGGAGCCTCGCAGCTTGTGAAGGCGCAGTTCTTGTCGTTGATGCGGCGCAAGGCATCGAAGCCCAAACGCTGGCCAACGTCTATTTGGCACTGGACAACGAGCTCGAAATTCTGCCAGTCATCAATAAAATCGATTTGCCGGCCGCTGATCCTGAGCGCGTCCGCCAAGAAATCGAAGAAGTGATCGGCCTTGATGCTTCAGAAGCGGTTCTCGCATCAGCAAAAGCAGGCATCGGCATTGAAGATATTCTGGAACAGATTGTGGAAAAAGTTCCTGCCCCGACCGGCGACCCTAGCGCACCGCTAAAAGCGTTGATTTTTGATTCGCTTTACGACCCTTACCGCGGCGTTATCGCGTATATCCGTATTGTAGAAGGTACAGTCAAACCGGGAGACCGCATCAAAATGATGGCTTCAGGCAAAGAGTTCGATGTCATCGAAACAGGCGTCTTTACACCGCACGCCTTATTATTGGAAGAATTGACAGTCGGCGATGTTGGATTTATCTCAGCCGGCATCAAAAATGTCGGCGATTCGACAGTCGGCGACACCATCACACTGGCGAAAAACCCGGCGACCGATGCGCTGCCTGGCTACCGCCGTTTAAACCCGATGGTGTATTGCGGATTGTATCCAATCGATACGTCCAAATACAACGATTTGCGCGATGCACTAGAAAAACTGGAATTGAACGATGCTGCGCTGCAATTCGAGCCGGAATCGTCACAAGCGCTTGGCTTCGGCTACCGCTGTGGATTCCTGGGCCTATTGCACATGGAAATCATCCAAGAGCGCATCGAGCGCGAATTCAATATCGATTTGATCACCACTGCACCGAGTGTTATCTATGATGTCCACATGACGGATGGGGAAATCTTGAAAATAGACAACCCTGCCATGATGCCAGATGCACAGAAAATCGCAGTGGTTGAAGAGCCATACGTAAAAGCGACGGTCATGGTGCCGAATGATTACGTCGGTGCCGTTATGGAAATCTGCCAGAAAAAACGCGGCAACTTCCTGACAATGGACTATATCGACGCAACACGCGTCAGCATCGTCTACGAATTGCCGCTTGCCGAAATCGTCTATGATTTCTTCGATCAATTGAAGTCCGGTACAAAAGGCTATGCTTCATTCGATTACGAGCTCATTGGCTATAAAGAGTCGAAATTGGTGAAAATGGACATCCTGTTGAACGCTGAACAAGTCGATGCACTCAGCTTTATCGTCCACCGCGACTTCGCATACGAACGCGGCAAAGTCATTGTCGACAAACTAAAAACATTGATTCCGCGCCAGCAATTCGAAGTGCCGATCCAAGCAGCGATCGGCCAGAAAATCGTTGCCCGCCAAACCATCAGCGCCATGCGCAAAAACGTACTCGCTAAATGCTACGGCGGCGATATCTCTCGTAAACGCAAACTTCTTGATAAGCAAAAAGAAGGTAAAAAGCGCATGAAGCAAGTCGGTTCAGTAGAAGTACCACAAGAAGCATTCATGGCCATCCTGAAAATGGACGACCAATCAAAATAAATCGCGAGAAGGAGGCCGATTTTGTGCCTCCTTTTGCTATTGTGTTTAAACTAAAGAAGAATGGATTACTATATCGCTTCGGTCGCTCAGGGTAGGGCAAAGACGATTGCTCCTGCGCAAGCTCGTCGCAAAGGAGTTGCCGAAAGTGCCCGGCACCACCTTGGCTCTTGCTATGAGACGGGAAAAGCACCCGTCTCACAGCTAAGAAACCTTCTGCTTCTGTCCCTGCATCGCTTCGCTAGCTTCGGGACATGAAAAACCGTTGCATCGCTGCGCTAGCTTCGAAGCAAAGGAAATGGACCAAATTTTATTTGACCATTTCCTTGCCTAGCCCTTTGACGCCCCTCCGCTGGATAAGCTCTCTAAAATTTAGAGAACTAAAGTAATTCATTTCTTTAAAAAAAGATATGGAGCAAAAAATGCCGAGACGCCTGCAAAAGCACTCTGCTCCTGTCTCTGCAACGCTGCGCTAGCTTCGAGACAAAAAGTACATTGCAGCGCTATGCGCTTCGTCGCAAAGACATGGGTCTCGCTGGCTTCGGCCCATGTCTTGCCCGCAGCAAGCGAGGCGTTTTTTGCGGAATATCTAAAGAAATATCATAAATATCTAACTCAACTTATTTAGAAAGAAGGGATGACATGGTAAAAGGATTGTATATCCATATCCCATTCTGCCATCAGATTTGCCATTACTGTGATTTCAATAAGGTGTTCTTCAAAGACCAGCCCGTGGATGCGTACATCGATTCGGTTGGCAAAGAGCTGGCGCTGTGGAAGCAGGAAGGTGCGCTCGATCAGCCGCTTGAGACGATTTTCCTTGGAGGAGGTACGCCGACTTCACTGACACCGGACCAGCTGCGTAAATTATTGGCGTACGTCCATGAATATGTGCCGATGGCGGAAAATCTGGAATGGACGTCGGAAGCCAATCCGGATGAATTGACGCGCGAGAAGATGCAGGTCTTGTTCGATGGCGGCGTCAACCGCTTGAGCATGGGCGTCCAGTCGTTTGATGCTGACTTGTTGAAGCGGCTCGGCCGCACACATAGCAATAACGATGTCCACAACGCTGTAAAGGCGGCACGCGAAGTGGGCTTTACGAATATTTCATTCGACTTGATGTACGGTCTTCCTGGCCAGACGATGGAAGAATGGGAAGATACGCTGCGCCAGGCATTTGAATTCGACTTGCCGCATTTCTCAGCGTATTCGCTGATCATCGAACCGAAAACGGTTTTCTATAACTTGATGACGAAAGGCAAGCTCAACACGGTGACAGAAGATTTGGAAGCCGATATGTACAATAAGCTGATGAATGAAATGGAAGCGCGTGGTTTGATGCAATACGAGATTTCGAATTTTGCCCGCCCTGGATTTCATTCCAGGCATAATTTGCTTTACTGGGACAACGCCGAATACATCGGAGTCGGTGCAGGAGCCCATGGCTATGTAAACGGCATTCGCTATTCAAACGCCGGCCCGCTGAAAAAATACATGGCGCCGCTCGACGAAGGGCAGCGCCCGGTGTTGAATACGCATGAAGTGCCGGTCCATGAAAAGATGGAAGAGGAAATGTTCCTCGGCCTGCGCAAGACGGATGGCGTATCGACCGAACGCTTCCACGAGAAATTCGGCCAGCCGCTCGAAGCGGTCTACGGTGGAATCTTGGAGAAAGAAATCGCGAAAGGCAATCTGACTGCTGAAGGCGGCAGCTTGAAGTTGACGCGCCAAGGAAGATTTGTCGGCAACGAAGTGTTCGAGCAATTTCTATTAGGGGAATAAATACGCTGCACGCTAAATATGAAAGAGGATAGGCCCGCTAATAGGGTCTATCCTTTTTTATTTGGCACAGTCTTTCCGCATTGCCGAATAAAAATACGAAAAAGAGACCTCATCCGTTGACAAGGTTTCTGGAATTTGTTAATTTTAATATAGTCTTAGCACTCGAACCTATAGAGTGCTAACAGAGGTGATGATCATGTTAACAGAACGGCAGTTGCTCATATTGAAAGTAACAGTTGATGATTATATTGAGTCAGCTCAGCCGGTAGGATCGAACCAACTATCAAAAAAATCCGAACTTCCATTCAGCCCGGCAACCATCCGCAATGCGATGGCCGACTTGGAAAAGATGGGCTTTCTTGAAAAGACCCATACTTCTTCTGGGCGCATCCCGTCTCAAAAGGGGTATCGCTATTATGTCGACCATTTGCTGACGCCGCGTCCGTTGCCGAAGCAGGATATCCTGCAGCTGCAGTCGATTTTCGATGATAAAATTGCTGAAACGGAAGAAGTTATCAAGCGTTCAGCGATGATTTTATCGGAATTGACCAATTACACGGCGATTCTGCTCGGCCCCGACGTCCGGAAGCATACGGTGAAAAGGCTGTCGATTGTGCCGCTTGGCGCAGACAGCGCTGTGGCGATTATCGTCACTGATTCGGGCCATGTTGAAAATCGGGTATTCCCGATCCCTCCTGGCCTTGATCCGTCTGACATCGAGAAGATGGTGAACATCTTGAACGAGCGGCTGGCAGGTGTTTCGTTGAACGACTTGCACATGCGGCTCGAACAGGAAACCTTGTCGATATTCAGGCAGCATATCAACCGCTATGCCGAACTTTTTACAACTTTCCGGCAAGCGGTCGTGTTGCCGCATGAAGACAATGTCTATTATGCGGGCAAGCTGAATATCCTGAAACAGCCGGATTTCCATGACATCCATAAAATCAGAAGCTTGATGGATGTTATGGAAGAATCGAAGCACATTCCGATGATCATGCCAGCCGGCAGCCTCGGACTCCAGATTCGCATTGGCTCGGAAAACACCTTGTCTGCGATGGAAGATTGCAGCGTGATTACCGTCGCTTATGCGATCGGGGAGGAACAGACAGGTTCGATCGCGATAGTAGGGCCGAAGCGCATGGATTACAAACGAGTCGTGACGCTTCTGGATACGCTGAGCGGCGACTTGTCTAAAGAACTGACCCGGTTATTGCGGGGCAAGTGAACAAAAGGAGGAACTGGATTTGGCTAAGAAAAAACAAGCTCCAAAAACCGAAGAAACGATTACAGAAGACGTATTGCAGGAAGAATCGGTTGCGGCCGGCGAAACAATCGCGGAGCCAGCCGATGCAGAGGCGCCTGAAGCGGCTGCCGAAGAACCAGCAGTGGATGAAACAGAAAAACTGCGCGAAGAACTGGAAGCAGAACGCAATAAATACCTGCGCCTGATGGCGGATTTCGATAATTACAAGCGCCGGGCGGTCAAAGACCGGCAGGAAGCGGAAAAATTCCGTGCCCAGTCGGTGCTGGTGGATCTTCTTCCGGTCCTTGATAATTTCGAACGTGCCCTAGCAATGGGGACGGGGAGCGAAGAATCGTCTTCTTTATTAAAAGGAGTCGAAATGGTCCAGAAATCATTGCTTGAAGCGGTCAAACGCGAAGGGCTTGAAGAAATCAAATCGGTCGGGGAAGCATTCGATCCGAATATCCATCAAGCTGTCATGCAGGAAAAAGATGATTCGGCTGAAGCGGGTTCTGTCTTAATGGAACTCCAAAAAGGGTATACACTCAAAGGCAGAGTGCTTCGTCCGGCAATGGTAAAAGTAAACGAATAAAAACAGTAATGGAGGAATTTTAAATGAGCAAAATTATCGGTATTGACTTAGGTACAACTAACTCAGCAGTCGCAGTATTAGAAGGCGGCGAACCAAAGATCATTCCAAATCCAGAAGGCAACCGCACAACTCCTTCTGTTGTCGCATTCAAAAATGGCGAGCGCCAAGTCGGTGAAGTAGCAAAACGCCAATCCATCACGAACCCGAACACAATCCAGTCAGTCAAGCGCCTAATGGGCACACAAGAAAAAGTGACTGCTGAAGGCAAAGAATATTCGCCACAGGAAGTTTCTGCAATGATCCTTCAATACTTGAAAGGCTACGCAGAAGAATACCTTGGAGAAAAAGTGACAAGAGCGGTTATCACTGTTCCTGCTTACTTCAATGATGCAGAGCGCCAAGCGACAAAAGACGCTGGCCGTATTGCCGGACTTGAAGTAGAGCGCATCATCAACGAGCCGACTGCAGCAGCACTTGCATACGGCCTCGATAAAATGGACAAAGACGAAACTGTCTTGGTTTATGACCTTGGCGGCGGTACGTTCGACGTATCGATCCTTGAACTGGGCGACGGCGTTTTCGAAGTTAAATCAACTGCCGGCGACAACCGTCTGGGCGGAGATGATTTCGATAAATTGATCATCGATTATTTGGTGCAGGAATTCAAAAAAGAGAACGGCATCGACCTTTCTAAAGACAAAATGGCGACTCAACGCTTGAAAGATGCAGCTGAGAAAGCGAAAAAAGACCTTTCAGGTGTTTCTTCCACTCAGATTTCATTGCCATTCATCACGGCTGGCGAAGCTGGACCGTTGCACTTGGAAGTGACAATGTCACGCGCGAAATTCGACGAATTGACGCATGCATTGGTTGAACGCACGATGGGGCCAACTCGCCAAGCATTGAAAGATGCCGGCATTTCAGCTTCAGATTTGGACCGCGTCATTTTGGTCGGCGGATCTACACGTATTCCGGCAGTACAGGAATCCGTTAAGAAATTGACTGGGAAAGAGCCGCATAAAGGCGTTAACCCGGATGAAGTAGTTGCAATGGGAGCAGCAATCCAAGGCGGCGTCTTGAGCGGCGACGTGAAAGATGTTGTATTGCTTGATGTTACACCGTTGTCACTCGGCATCGAAACTATGGGCGGCGTGTTCACGAAATTGATCGAGCGCAACACGACGATCCCGACTTCTAAATCGCAGACATTCTCAACTGCAGCTGACAACCAGCCGGCTGTTGATATCCATGTATTGCAAGGTGAGCGCCCAATGGCCGCAGCCAACAAAACACTTGGCCGTTTCCAATTGGCTGATATTCCACCAGCACAGCGCGGTGTACCGCAAATCGAAGTTACTTTCGACATCGATAAAAACGGTATTGTCAGCGTAAAAGCGAAAGACCTTGGTACACAAAAAGAGCAGACGATCACAATCCAATCGAACACTTCACTTACAGATGAAGAAATCGACCGCATGATCAAAGAAGCAGAAGAAAACGCGGATGCAGATGCGAAAGTGAAAGAAGAAGTTGAACTTCGCAACGAAGCAGACCAAGCCGTTTTCCAAACGGACAAAACGATCGCGGATCTTGGCGAAGTGGTAACTGAAGAAGAGAAAAAACAAGCTGAAGATGCACGCGACGAATTGAAGTCGGCGCTTGAAGGCGACAGCATCGATACAATCCGCGAGAAGAAAGATAAATTGCAGGAAATTCTGCAAGGCCTTTCGATGAAAGCATACGAGCAGGCTGCACAAGCACAGCAAGCTGCCGGTGAACAAGGCGGCGCACCAGAAAACGACGATATCGTTGACGCAGACTTTGAAGAAGTAAACGACGACAAAAAATAAAAACATGAAAAAGTCAAAGCAAAGCAAGCTGCTTTGGCTTTTTCAATGTCTTTGCAACCGCAATTAGAACCGTGTACAATAACAGTTGATTGCAAGAGGGAGAGTGACGTATGAACAAGCGAGATTATTACGAGGTGCTTGGGGTATCCAAGACAGCTTCTAAAGAAGAAATAAAAAAAGCGTACCGGAAATTGTCGAAGCAATTCCACCCGGATATCAATAAAGAAGCGGACGCTTCTGAAAAATTCCAGGAAGTGAAAGAAGCATACGAAATGCTGAGCGACGACCAGAAACGTGCGCAATATGACCAATTCGGCCATCAGGATCCAAACCAAGGATTTGGCGGCGGCGGTGCTGACGGTTTCGGATTCGAAGATATTTTCAGCACGTTTTTCGGCGGCGGCACAAGACGCCGCGACCCGAATGCACCAAGAAAAGGCGACGATCTCCAGTATTCGATGACAATCGAATTCATGGACGCCGTATTCGGAAAAGAAACGGAAATTGAATTGCCGAAAGACGAAACATGCGGAACCTGCCACGGCTCAGGCGCAAAACCAGGCACGAAGCCGAAAACTTGTCCGTATTGCGAAGGTTCCGGCCAATTGAATGTTGCACAGGATACGCCGTTCGGCCGCATGGTCAACCGACGTGCTTGCCATCATTGCCAAGGGTCAGGCCAAATCATCGAGGAGAAATGCACGACTTGCCGCGGTGAAGGGACAGTCCGCAAAACGAAAAAAATCAAAGTCACCATTCCTGCAGGCGTGGACGATGGCCAGCAATTGCGCGTATCGGGCCAAGGCGGCGCCGGCGTCAATGGAGGACCAGCTGGAGATCTCTATGTCGTATTCCGCGTCAAACCGCATAAGGAATTCGAACGTGAAGGCGACGACATCTATTTGGATCTGCCGATCACATTTGCACAGGCAGCACTTGGAGACGAAATTGAAGTGCCGACTGTTTCGGGCAAAGTGAAGCTTAAAATTCCTGCCGGCACTCAAAGCGGCGCACGTTTCCGCTTGAAAGGCAAAGGCGTCAAAAATGTACACGGCTATGGCACTGGAGACCAGCACATTGTCATCCGCGTCAAAACACCGACGAAACTCAACGAGCGCCAAAAACAATTGCTTCGAGAGTTTGCTGAAATCAGCGGTGACATTCCGGAAGAGCAAGGCAGTTCGCTTTTCGATAAAATCAAACGCACCATAAAAGGTGAATAAAGGAGCCAGTCCTACATGAAATGGTCAGAACTAGCAATCCATACGACAAATGAAGCCGTTGAACCCGTTTCCAATATTTTGCACGAAGCGGGTGCGAGCGGCGTCGTCATCGAAGATGCGGAGGATTTGACGAAAGAGCGCGAATACAAATTCGGCGAAATCTATTCGCTGAATCCGGATGATTTCCCGAAAGAAGGCGTCATCCTGAAAGCGTATCTGCCCGTCAACAGCTTTTTGGGAGAAACGGTTGAGGCCATTAAATTGGCGATCAATAACCTGGTTTCGTATGACATCAATATCGGAGCCAATGTTGTGACGATCAGTGAAGTGAACGAAGAGGAATGGGCAACTGCATGGAAAAAATATTACCATCCGGTCAAAATTTCCCAACGCTTTACAATCGTCCCGACATGGGAAACCTATGAACCGGTTTCAAGCGATGAATTGATCATTGAACTGGATCCGGGAATGGCGTTTGGCACCGGCACACATCCGACGACGGTCATGAGCCTGCAGGCGCTTGAAAAGACAGTGAAGCCTGGGCAGCGCGTCATTGACGTCGGCACGGGCTCAGGTGTCTTGGCGATTGGCGCGGCATTGCTCGGCGCTTCCCATGTGCATGCATTGGATTTGGACGATATTGCCGTCACTGCTGCAAAAATCAACGTCAAACTCAATAAGGTCCAGGACCGCACAACGGTCGTTCAAGGCAATTTGCTGGATACGATCAAAGAGCCTGGAGATGTCGTTGTTGCCAATATTTTGGCCGAAATCATCATTTCCTTCACTGATGATGCGTTTCAAGTGGTAAAACCAGGCGGCCATTACATCACTTCCGGCATCATTTCCGCTAAAAAGAATGATGTGAAAGAAGCGCTTGAAGCATCTGGCTTTGTCGTTGAAGACATCATGATGATGGAAGACTGGGTAACGATTATTTCAAAAAAACCGGAATAACGGGGTGCGGAAATGCAGAGATATTTCATAGAAGGCAAATTTCCCGATAACCGAATAATAACCATAACTGGCGATGATGCGAAGCACATCGCCAAAGTTATGCGCCAAAGCATCGGGGATCAATTTATCGCAGTCATTGAAGAAACAGCTTTTCTTGCAACGATCCAGGCGGCAGATTTTGATATTGAAGCAAAAGTCGGTTCGGCAATCGAAACGGAAGTGGAAATGCCGAAACGGGTGGCGATTGCTTGTGGATTGCCGAAAGGCGACAAACTTGATTTGATTGTCCAAAAAGCGACAGAACTCGGCATGTACGAAATGATTCCGTTTGCGGCAGAGCGGTCCATCGTCAAATGGGATGCGGGAAAAAGCGAAAAGAAACGCAGCCGGCTCGAGAAGATTGCCAAAGAAGCGGCAGAACAATCTCACCGGACGCACATCCCGCAGATACATAACGTCCATAGCTTCAAGCAGTTGGTGGAGAAGGCTGCGGACTTTGACGCTGTCATCGTCGCTTATGAAGAAGAGGCGCGAGAAGGCGCTAGAACGCGGTTTGCTGAAATTTTAAAATCAATGTATGATAAAAGTTCATTCCTATTGATATTCGGTCCGGAAGGCGGAATTTCAGAAAATGAAGTGGTGGCCTTGAAACAAAATGGTGCGATCTTCACTTCTCTTGGGCCGCGCATCTTGCGAACCGAAACGGCTCCTTTATATGCATTGGCTGCAATGTCTTATGAATTTGAGTGATTGAATGACAACTAATTCGAAAAACAGAATGGAGTTTTGAACATGACAAACATCGCATCTTATATCGACCACACATTATTAAAGCCTGAGGCGACAAAAGAACAGATTGTCAAACTATGCCAAGAGGCTGCTGAATATAAATTTGCTTCGGTCTGCGTCAACCCTGCATGGGTATCGCTATCAGCCAAAGAATTGTCTGACAGCCCAGTTAAAGTCTGCACAGTAATCGGCTTCCCGCTTGGCGCATCGACTTCAGAAACAAAAGCGTTCGAAACAGCTGACGCAATTGCGAAAGGCGCGGAAGAAATCGATATGGTCATCAACATCGGCGCATTGAAGAGCGGCGACGAAGAACTTGTGAAAAACGACATCAAAGCGGTCGTTGAAGCAGCAAAAGGCAAAGCGATCGTCAAAGTGATCATCGAAACCTGCCTATTGACTGATGAAGAGAAAGCAGTTGCTTCACGCTTGTCGAAAGAAGCGGGCGCAGATTTCGTCAAAACTTCTACCGGCTTCTCTACTGGCGGAGCAACAGTAGCGGATGTTAAGCTAATGCGCGAAACGGTCGGTCCGGACCTGGGCGTAAAAGCATCTGGCGGCGTAAGAAGCCTTGAAGATCTTCAAGCAATGATCGATGCTGGAGCGACTCGCATCGGCGCCAGCTCTGGCGTGCAGATCATGCAGGGGCTAACTTCAAATTCCGATTATTAAGTATTGACCTTAGATAGGGATTGCGTTATAATTTTATAGTATATAACACTAGTTGTTATCTGCTTCAACGTGTGTTCGGAGGGAGGGAAAAAGAGATGACAAAAACAACTGTTCGTAAAAACGAATCAATTGAAGATGCTCTTCGCCGCTTCAAACGCACTGTTTCTAAATCCGGAACAATGCAAGAGGTAAGAAAGCGCGAGTATTATGATAAACCGAGCGTGAAACGCAAACTGAAATCAGAAGCTGCGCGTAAACGTAAATTTTAATTGACTTTACTTTAAAATTGACTATTAAAAAATATGAACGACAGCCTAAACCGTCTGCACATTCTATGTGCAGGCGGTTTTTCTATATCTTTTTTTTGCACGTGGCCACAACTTGCCTCCAGCCGTTCATAATTTCATCACTCTTTGCCGGAAGCGCTCCGTTTTGTAAGCGCATTCTTTCGTTTTCACGAAATGTTTCATTTATAATAGAATTATCAGCGGAATGTGAAACCATTTCCGCTGCTGTACGTAGAATAAGACAGCAGTAAAATGAAAGGAGCGATTCCTTTGCGCAGCGTCAAAGCCTTTGTGGCTTTTGGATTTCTGTTATTATCTTTTGCAATGCTGCTGCCGGCGTTCAATGCGGCTGGACCCACTGTTTATGTTGTACCGATTGAAGATGAGGTCGAGCGGGGCTTGCAGGCGTTCATTGAACGTGCGCTTGAGGAAGCGGAAGACGCGGATGCGGAAGCGGTCATTTTCGAAATCGATACGCCGGGCGGATTTGTTAACGCAGCAGATGGCATTGCCAGACTGTTGAGCGACACTAAGCTCGAGACCATCGCTTTTGTCAACCGGGATGCTTTGTCGGCCGGTGCGTTTCTGGCATTGAATGCGGATGAAATCTACATGCATCCCAATAGCCGTATGGGCGCTGCACAAGTGATCGACCAAGCGGGCAATGCGGCCGGAGACAAAGCGAACAGCGCTTGGCTCTCGTCAATGGAAAATGCTGCCGCTTCGTCAGGGCGCGATCCGCTATACGCATTGGCAATGGCGGATGCTGGAATCGACTTGCCTGAACTGCAGGCGGCTGAAGGGCAACTGTTGACCTTGAACGCTGCCGAAGCCCGGGAAGTGGGCTATTCGGAAGGGATAGTTTCTTCTATAGAAGAATTGCTGACGGCGAAAGGATGGCAGGATGCACAATTAGTTGCCGTAGATGAAACCTTTTCCGAGACATTGGCCAGGTTTTTGACGAATCCTGTTGTCGTCCCATTTCTGCTGTCGATTGCGGCGCTCGGCTTGCTGCTTGAATTATTTACACCGGGGGTCGGCATTCCAGGATTCATGGGCTTGCTCTCATTGATGCTTTTCTTTTATGGGCATTTGGTGGCAGGGTTGGCCGGCTACGAATCAATCGTCCTGCTGGTCATCGGACTGGGTCTGTTGATCACCGAGTTTTTTGTGCCGGGAGGCATTGCCGGCATTTTGGGCATTGCAGCAGTGCTCGGCAGCATCTTTTTGGCTGGTGGAGATCCGATGGCCACGGCCATCTCAATTCTTATTGCAATGATAGCAGCTACAGCAGGGATGGTGATTATAGTGAAATTTTTCGGCAAACGGCCGCATTTATTCAAGCGGCTGATTTTAACGGATGCAACCGATACGAAAAGCGGCTATGTATCAGCGGTCAACCGTCCGGAGCTTGTCGGCCGGCTAGCGATGACAGCAACAGCATTACGGCCTTCTGGAACGATCAAACTTGACGATGAATGGATAGATGCTGTCTCAGATGGCCGCTTTATCGATCCTAAAACGCAAGTGAAGATCATCAAGGTCGAAGGGTCGCGGATCGTTGTCCGCGAACTTGAAAAAGAAGAGGAGGAATAATTTATGGGTATTGAAGCAATTGGATTAGGTGCAATAATTATCGGCATTATCATCGTACTCGCAATATTCTTCACGTTTGTGCCGATCACGCTTTGGATTTCGGCATTAGCTGCAGGCGTCAGAATCAGCATTTTCACGTTAATAGGGATGCGCCTGCGCCGCGTTATTCCATCACGCATCGTCAACCCGTTGATCAAAGCATCAAAAGCGGGATTGACAGTCACCATCAACCAATTGGAAAGCCATTACTTGGCGGGCGGTAACGTCGACCGCGTCGTTAACGCATTGATCGCGGCTCACCGTGCGAACATCGAATTGCCGTTCGAACGTGCAGCGGCAATCGACCTTGCAGGGCGTGACGTTTTGGAAGCCGTACAAATGTCGGTAAATCCGAAAGTCATCGAAACGCCATTTATCGCAGGTGTTGCGATGGACGGAATTGAAGTAAAAGCGAAAGCCAGAATCACAGTACGCGCGAACATCGACCGCCTTGTCGGTGGTGCGGGCGAAGAAACGATCGTAGCCCGTGTCGGCGAAGGGATTGTCTCGACACTCGGTTCAAGCTCAAGCCATAAAAAAGTTCTTGAAAATCCGGATTTGATTTCGCAAACGGTTCTTGGCAAAGGGCTCGATTCAGGTACAGCATTTGAAATCCTGTCGATCGATATTGCAGATGTGGATATCGGCAAAAACATCGGCGCAGAACTTCAGACAGAACAAGCAGAAGCCGATAAGAAAATCGCTCAGGCGAAAGCCGAAGAACGCCGCGCAATGGCTGTTGCCAGCGAGCAGGAAATGAAAGCCAAAGTTGTCGAAATGAGAGCGAAAGTTGTCGAAGCGGAAGCGGAAGTTCCAATGGCGATGTCAGAAGCACTCCGTGCTGGCAATTTCGGTGTCATGGATTACATCAATTATAAAAACGTCCAAGCGGACACAAGCATGAGAGATTCAATTGCACGGACCGGCTCGGATAAATCAGACGATAAATAACAGCCGCCGGCAAAGGAGGTTTTCGCATGGAAGGTCTCATAATGGCACTCGTCATCATGGCGATTGGCGCATTTTTCAATAACAAAAAACCGGATGGCGCGTCGGAAACACCGGACAAAAGGCGGCGTGCCCCGGCGACAACTGGACAACGCACTCTGAGACGGGTTGAAGACTACGCCAGAGAAAAGTACGGTGAATTGCAGACACAGATGAAAGAACATCCGGAACAGGCGAAAAAGGTCATGGACAAAGTCGACCAAACGAAATCAAGATTGCCGCAGCGAGAAATTCAGCAGGCGATGAAACCGCTCGCTTCAACTGGCAGGCTGTCGGCCCATAAAGCGCCTGAAGAAGTCCGCGATATGCGCAAGAAAGAAGAGTTATCCGATATTTTCCCGTTGGAAGCGGAAGATTTGCAGAAGGCGATCATTTATTCGGAAATCCTATTGCCGCCCAAATCAAAAAGATGAATGCTAGCCGGCCTGAAACATGGGCCGGTTTTTTATTTTTAATAATATTATTATGTAAACTAAATGAGAAGGAAATTGTTTTACAACTCTTCATCATAAATGATACAGTTGTTTTATAATAAATTTGAAATTTCAAGGAGCGACTACATGACAGACAACCCATTACTAGAACTGCATGTGAAGGATCCAAATGAAGCGGTGCTGCTGCTCGGGATTTCCGATAACCACATGACATTGATCGAAGAAGCTTTACAAATCCAAATAATTACCCGCGGTGAAGTCATCCGGCTGTCAGGCTCGGAAGAAGGCCAGCAAGTAGGTAAATTATTAATAGAGCAATTGCTGAAAGTGATCCGCAAAGGTATCAACATCGATCAGCGCGACATCGTTTCGGCGATCGAAATGGCGAAATCCGGCACGATTGAGTATTTCGCTGAATTATACGACGAAGAAGTGGCACGCAACGCCGCTGGCAAAGTGATCCGTGCGAAAACGATCGGCCAGCGCCAATATGTCCACGGCATACGCAACAACGACTTGATTTTTGCGGTCGGGCCAGCTGGTACCGGAAAAACGTATTTGGCTGTTGTCTTGGCCGTTCAGGCATTGAAAAATGGCCATGTTAAAAAAATCATCCTTACCCGTCCAGCTGTTGAAGCTGGCGAAAGCCTCGGTTTTTTGCCTGGTGATTTGAAAGAAAAAGTCGATCCTTATCTGCGGCCGTTGTATGACGCTTTGCACGACGTGCTTGGCTTGGAGCAGACCAATCGTTTCATCGAGCGCGGCACGATTGAAGTGGCTCCGCTCGCTTATATGAGAGGGCGTACGCTTGATGAAGCGTTTGTCATTCTCGATGAAGCGCAGAATACCACGAAAGCGCAGATGAAAATGTTCCTGACACGTCTCGGCTTTGGTTCCAAGATGATCATCACCGGCGATAAAACCCAAATCGATTTGCCGCGCGGAGCGGAATCGGGGCTCATCGCAGCTGAAAAAGTATTGCAAGGCGTTCGAGGCATCCACGTCCAATACTTAGAGCGCGGCGATGTTGTCCGCCATCCACTTGTGTCAAAAATCATTGAAGCATATGAAAACCAGCCTTCTGTCTAGGCTGGTTTTTTTAGTCGATTTAAGTACAGAATTTCAAATATATAGAAATCTTCCGTGATATCCCCGTAGTTAATTGGTATGATAGAAGTACTAGAAGCGGGGTGTCGTTATGGCAGAACGATGGAAGCGAATATATGAAAAAGCAGGTTACCGGACGCTGTCGATAGCGTTGCTGCTGGGCATCGGTTTGGCGATTTTCGGGTTCCTTTATAGTTCAGTAGCGGGCGAAAGTTATGATATTGAATTGTTCCAGCTGTCGGACGAAACAATCCGCTCAGCAAAAACAGTGGAAGACCCTGTCAGGACGGAACAAGAAAGACAGCGTGCAGCTGCGGAAATATTGCCGAGCTACCAATTCAATGAAGAAAGCGCGGGCAATCAGTTGGCGGTCATCGAGTCGCTATTCGGCTATATCAGCGATGCCCGC
Source organism: Planococcus koreensis (assembly GCF_004761975.1). Lineage (GTDB taxonomy): Bacteria > Bacillota > Bacilli > Bacillales_A > Planococcaceae > Planococcus > Planococcus koreensis. Next base: position 93,461 of record NZ_RQII01000014.1, read on the forward strand.
TTAACGCCGGGGCAGAAGCCGGAAGAAGGGCCGAAGATGCCTGAGATGCTGGATGCCCTGAGCGAAAGCTTACGGCTCATGGAGACGAGCGACAATGGCCTGCGGCTGACTAAAGAGATGCAGCGCGAATTGCTGCTGCTGCCTGAAGACAGCCTGCAAGCCATGGAAGCGATCATTAAGCGGCTTGTCGAAGCGGAACTCGCTGAACCGGTCCGGCTGGACGAATTGCCAGGGGCCCGCAATCGAGTCGAGCAGCAATTGCGGGAGGAAAGCGGAATTCCGGCTTCTGTCCTGCAGGCGGCGATTTCAATCGGGCGTTTCGCGATTGTCCCGAATGACATCATCAATGAGGAATTGACGCAAGCCCAAGCAAAACAGGCTATGGCAAGCATCGAGCCGACGCGCATCCTGCAAGGCCAGGTTCTCGTACAGGAAGGCCAAGTTGTGGATAAGGAAATCTATCGCCAGCTGCAATTAAGCGGCATGACGCAAGACCAGGCGGATTATAAACCAATCTTCGGGCTCGCATTGTTTGTCTTTATCGCCGTTGGACTTCTTGCAATTATCATGCATCGCACCAATAAACAGCGGATCAATAAACTAAAATGCCTGCTCGTCATCGGGGCGGTGCTGCTGATTTCGTTGTCGTTGATGAAACTTGTGGCTTCGGTCAGCGGCAATTTCGATGTCATCATCGCGTTCCTGTTTCCTTCCGCGTTAGCGGGCATGCTTGTGCGGTTGGTGCTGAATGAACGGGCTGCAATTTACACGACGTTTTTAGTAGGGGCCATCGGGGGTATGATGTTGCAAGAGGGCAGTGCCTTCACCTTGCAGATGGAAATCACACTTTACATCCTTTTCGGGGGATTGGCGGGCGTTTACTTGATCGACCAGGAAGGGCGCCGCGGCAAAGTGCTGCAGACAAGTATGGCGGTTGCCGCCACCAATGCGCTGTTTATCGGTTTTTATTTATTGATTGCCCAAAGCCAGTATGACTGGCGTGAAATCGGCTTTTATTTCGCAGCTGCGCTTGTATCGGGGATTGCTTCCGGGGCAATGGCGATCGGCTTGCTGCCGTTCTTTGAAATTGCATTCGGCATTTTGTCGACGATGAAGCTGATTGAGCTGTCGAACCCCAATCATCCGCTGATCAAACGCATCTTGATGGAAACGCCTGGCACCTATCATCACAGCGTAATGGTGGCGAATTTGGCGGAAGCTTCGTGCGAGGCGATCGGAGCGGATGGTTTGCTTGCGCGCGTCGGCTGTTATTACCACGACATCGGCAAAACGGTGCGGCCGCAGTTTTTCATTGAAAATCAGGTCCATATGAAAAATCCACATGATTCGCTGCCGCCTGAAATGAGCCGCGATATCATCATTTCCCATGGTACACTGGGTGCGGACATTCTCCGCGAACATAAGATGCCGAAAGAAATCGTCGATATTGCGGAACAGCATCATGGCACCAGCTTGCTGAAGTTCTTCTATTTCAAAGCGAAGGAAAAAGATCCGGCGCTGGATGAAGATGAATACCGTTACGCGGGGCCGAAGCCGCAGTCAAAAGAAGCGGCTGTCATTTCAGTAGCTGACAGCGTAGAAGCGGCTGTAAGGTCAATGAAAGAACCAACATCAGAAAAGATAAAAAAATTGGTCAATGCGATTGTAGAAGATAAACTGAAAGATGGGCAATTCGATGAATGTGATCTGACGATGAAAGAAATCCATGCGATCAAACAGGTCATGTGCGAAACCTTGAACGGGATATTCCATTCCCGCATCGAATATCCGGCAGAAACGAAATAATGGGAGGGACAGCCATGCTGACAATCGATTTGATGGACGAAACTGAAACATTGGGAAACAGTGAACTGTCATTTGTGGAAAAAGTGCTGAAGCACGCTGCAGAGACGGAAAATGTAGGCGAAGCGGAAGTCTCGGTGACTTTTGTGACGAATGCTATTATCCAGGAAATGAATAAAGAATACCGCGGCAAGGACACGCCGACCGATGTCATTTCGTTCGCCATGGAAGAATTGGGCGAGGGAGAGCAGGCAATCGTCGGATCCGAAGAGCCGCGCATGCTTGGAGACATCGTCATCTCACTGGACCGCACGAAGGAACAAGCGGCGGATTACGGCCATTCGTTCGAACGCGAGCTTGGTTTTCTCGCGGTCCATGGCTTTTTGCACCTGCTTGGCTATGACCATATGGATGCAGAAGAAGAAAAGGAAATGTTCGCAAGACAAGAGGAAATCCTTGCTTCACTCGGCATAACGCGTGGCGAGCATGGCGGGGAATAAGTTTTTACAGTCTTTTAAATTTGCTGGCCAAGGGATTGTGGCCGCAGCCAAGCGCGAACGCAATATGAAGTTCCATCTAGCGGCCGCGGTTGTGGTGATTGTGGCTGCTGCGCTAACGGGAGTATCCAGCAGTGAATGGCTGGCACTCATCGGAGTAATTGGTGGAATGCTTGCGCTGGAAATGATCAATACCGCGATTGAGCGGGTGGTTGATCTGGCATCTCCGGAACTGCATCCATTGGCGAAAGAAGCGAAAGACATTGCGGCGGGCGCAGTTTTGGTATTTGCCGCCGCAAGTGCTATAATTGGTTTACTAATATTTCTACCAAAATGGTTTTAACTTACAGAGGTGATTCGCAATGGAAAAAGAACAATTGATCAAAGAAGCCATAACAGCACGCGAACAGGCATATGTGCCTTATTCGAAATTCAAGGTCGGCGCCGCGCTGATTACCAAAAGCGGAAAAGTATACCACGGCTGCAATATCGAGAATGCAGCTTACTCAATGACGAATTGCGCGGAACGTACAGCGATGTTCAAAGCCGTATCAGAAGGCGATAAAGATTTTGCAGCGATTGCTGTTGTCGCCGATACAAAAGGCGCGGTTTCGCCGTGCGGAGCATGCCGCCAAGTAATTGCGGAATTCTGTGCGCCGGATATGCCGGTCTACTTAACAAATTTGCAAGGCGACGTACAGGAAACGACAGTCAGCGAACTGCTTCCAGGCGCGTTTTCAACGGAGGATTTAGATTATGCAGCAGGGAAATAAGAACGGCTTCAAATCAGGTTTCATTTCGATTATCGGCCGCCCGAATGTCGGGAAATCGACATTCTTGAACCGTGTTGTCGGGCAGAAAATCGCCATCATGAGCGATAAACCTCAGACAACCCGTAATAAAGTGCAAGGCGTTGTGACGACTGACGAAAGCCAGATGGTTTTCATCGACACGCCAGGCATCAATGAACCACGCCATAAACTGGGCGATTTTATGCTGAAAGTGGCAAAGAACACGTTCCGTGAAGTGGACGTGCTGCTTTTTGTTGCCAGTGCAGATGAGCGCATCGGCAAACAGGACCGTTTTGTCCTCGACATGCTGAAAGGCATCGACGTTCCGGTTTTTCTGGTTTTGAACAAAATCGACCAGGTCCATCCGGATGATCTGCCAAAAATCATCGAATCGTATAAAAAAGAATTCGATTTTGCTGAAGCTGTGCCGATTTCGGCCATTCAAGGCAATAACGTCGACAACCTGTTGGCGAAAATCGCCGAACGCTTGCCGGAAGGGCCGCAGTATTACCCGTCCGACCAAGTAACGGACCATCCAGAGCGTTTCATCATTTCTGAACTGATCCGTGAAAAGGCGCTGCATCTGACGCGCGAAGAAATTCCGCATTCGATTGCGGTCGTTATCGAGAAAATCGCACCGGACGCGGAGCATGAAGGCATGATCCGCGTTCAGGCGACGATTATGGTTGAACGCGATTCCCAAAAAGGCATCGTCATCGGCAAAAAAGGCGTCTTGCTGAAGGAAATCGGCTCACGCGCCCGCAAAGATATCGAAAACTTGCTTGGTTCAAGAGTTTATTTGGACCTTTGGGTTAAAGTACAGAAAGATTGGCGCAACAAAGCAATGCACCTCCGCGATTTCGGGTTTAGAGACGACGAATACTAAGGAGCCGGCTTATGCTGAATCAAATCGAAGGTATCGTGATCCGCGCCCGCCCGTATGGTGAAAACAATAAAATCGTGACCTTATTCACACGCGATGCCGGCAAAATCACGTGCATGGCGCGGGGCGCGAAAAAACCGTCCAGCCGTTTGGCGGCAGTGACACAGCCTTTCACGCATGGCAGTTTTTCCATCTTCAAAGGCAAAGGCATGGGAACGCTGCAAGGCGGGGACCAGCTGGAATCGCTGCGCCATATCCGGGAAGACATCATGAAAACCGCTTATGCCAGCTACATCGTTGAATTGATCGACCGGCTGACGGAGCAGGACGAGCCGCAGCCAGCGATTTACGACTTGCTGTACCAGGCACTTCATGCAATCGAAGAAGAGTACGACCCGGAAGCGATTTCGCTGTTCGTGGAATGGAAAATGCTGCCGACCGCTGGATTGACGCCGACGCTGCACGAATGTGCGAATTGCGGGGCGACAGATGGCGAATTCGCCTTCTCGTTCCAGGAAATGGGCTTCTTATGCCATCGCTGTTTCCATATCGACCGCTACATCATCCGGCTCAGCCCATCGCTCGTCAAGCTTATCCGCACGTTTTATTTCGTGCCGATCGAGCGAGTCGGATCGCTGAAGCTGAAAAAAGAAACGAAATCGATCGTCAAAGGAATCGTCCGTTCGATTTACGAAGAACAGGCGGGAATCCGGCTGAAGTCGAGGAGCTTCCTCGAACAGCTTGACCGGACGCCAGAGTTTCTGCCGAAAAAACCAGAAAAAGACCCGCAGCAGGATGAATTTTCCTGAGCGGGCCTTTTTTTGTGAGTAAAATATATTTGGGAGATCGAGACTGTCCGCATTTTAGGAATACTGTCCGTTCGAGGTGAAATACGGTCCGCAACTGCTCCAATACTGTCGGGAAGCACTCCAATAAGGTCCGGAAGCTGCTAAAAAGGAATCCAATAAAAAAACCGGTGCATCACGAAGATGCACCGGTCTAAAATGTTTAGAACTGGATGTGTTTTTCGATGTAAGCTTGGACGTCAGCGATTGGCATGCGCGTCTGTTCCATTGAGTCGCGGTGGCGCACAGTAACTTGGCCGTCTTCGACTGAATCGAAATCGTATGTGATGCAGAACGGCGTACCGATTTCATCCTGGCGGCGGTAGCGTTTACCGATTGACTGGGAATCGTCGTAGTCCACCATGAAATGCTTGGCAAGATCAGCGAATACTTCAGTCGCGCCGTCAGCCAATTTCTTCGACAATGGCAAGATTGCCGCTTTATACGGTGCAAGGGCAGGGTGCAGTTTCAGCACAGTGCGCTTATCGTCGTTTTCAAGTTCTTCCACGTGGTAAGCATCCACAAGGAAAGCAAGGGTTACACGGTCCGCACCAAGTGAAGGCTCGATGCAATAAGGCACATAGCGTTCATTCGTAACCGGGTCGATGTAATTGAAATCTTCGCCGGAATGCTCCATATGGCGCTTCAAGTCGAAGTCTGTGCGGTCAGCGATGCCCCAAAGCTCGCCCCAGCCGAATGGGAATTTGTATTCGATGTCGACAGTGGCATTCGAGTAATGGGACAATTCGTCTGCATCGTGTTCGCGCAGGCGCATATTGTCTTCTGACATGTTGAGGTTCAACAGCCAGTTTTTGCAGAAATCGCGCCAGTACGCGTACCATTCCAAGTCTTCGCCCGGTTTGCAGAAGAATTCAAGTTCCATTTGCTCAAACTCGCGCGTACGGAATGTGAAATTGCCTGGTGTGATTTCGTTTCGGAAACTTTTGCCGATTTGTGCGATGCCGAATGGCATTTTCTTGCGCATCGAGCGCTGGACGTTCTTATAGTTGACGAAAATCCCTTGAGCCGTTTCAGGGCGCAGGAAGATTTCGTTTGTGGAAGCTTCAGTTACGCCTTGGAACGTTTTGAACATCAAATTGAATTGGCGGATGTCCGTGTAATCTTGTTTGCCGCAAACTGGGCATTTGATTTCGTGTTCTTGGATCAATTCAGCCATGCGTTCGAAAGACAGGCCGTCGACGATCATTTCAATGCCTTTTGCGTCAAGCGCGTCTTCGATCAATTTGTCTGCGCGGTGGCGCGTTTTGCAGCTCTTACAGTCGATCATCGGATCGTTGAAGTTTCCGACGTGGCCGGAAGCCACCCACGTTTTCGGGTTCATCAGGATGGCAGCGTCCAAACCGACGTTATGCACCGATTCCTGGACGAATTTTTTCCACCATGCTTTTTTGATGTTGTTTTTCAATTCGACGCCAAGTGGGCCGTAATCCCACGTATTTGCCAGGCCTCCATAAATTTCAGAGCCTGGGAATACAAAGCCTCTGTGTTTTGCTAACGCTACTACATCTTCCATTGACATAAAAAAACCTCCATAAAATAAAAAATCGCACACGTCCCGGACATATAGTCCGAGGACGAGTACGTTATGACCCGCGGTTCCACCCCGATTGGCTGCACAGCATGCAACCCTCTTAAAAAATATGGCTCCAGAGTGCCTTTTCCTGTCGTTGCGGGCTTTCACCATCCCCGCTCGCTTTATGCAACAGTACTCTAATCTCTATCATTGCCAGCTATTTAATTCTATAGTATTGTAACATGGCATTCTTTTCTTCGCAATATGGCTTTAATTAGTATATAATAATTAACATTGAGTATAACATATTTTGAGGCGGTGAGTCCGATCGAACTCAATAAGAGACAAGAAGAGATATTGCGCATCGTCAAAGGCAATGGCCCGATTACGGGTGAGCAGATTGCAGATCGTCTGCATTTGACGCGTGCTACATTACGGCCCGATTTGGCCATTTTGACGATGGCAGGGTTCCTGGATGCCCGACCGCGTGTCGGTTATTTTTATTCCGGCAAAAAACCGGGCCAGGACATTTCGGATACGATGAATAATATGAAAGTAAAGGATTTCCAGTCGATTCCGGTTGTTGTCCGGGAAGACGTCAGTGTCTATGACGCCATCAGCCAGATGTTTCTTGACGATGTCGGAACGCTGTTCGTCGTCGATAAGAATTCTTATTTGACTGGCGTCCTGTCCCGCAAAGATTTGCTGCGGACGAGCCTAGGCAGCCAGAATCTGGGCGCTATCCCTGTACATATCATTATGACGAGGATGCCGAACATTACATTCTGCACCAAGAACGATTCGCTGATCCAAGCGGCACATCGCCTGATCAACCAGCAAATTGACGCGCTGCCGGTCGTTGAAGAGCAGCCTGACGGATTCAAGGTTGTCGGCCGCCTGACCAAGACGAATATTACACGCGCATTTTTATCTTTATCGGAAAGCCATGAATTGTGAGGTGCATAAAATGAAACAACTCCGCTTGTTCGTTGTCTCCGATTCAGTAGGGGAAACGGGTGAATTGGTCGCCAAAGCCGCCGTAAGCCAGTATCTATACGCGGATCAAAATGCGGTGATGAAACGCTTCCCATACATTGATTCGATTGAACATCTGCATGAAATCATCAAATTGGCGTCTCAGCAAAACGCATTTATCGTGTATACGCTTGTTTCGAAAGAACTAAGAATGTATCTGTCTGCGGAAACGGTGAAACTCGGTGTTCCCGCAGTCGATTTGATGGGGCCGCTGATGGATGCGCTCGAAGACCAGCTCGGCGCGAAGCCGCTTGAAGAAGCCGGACTCGTTCGGAAACTCGACGACGATTATTTCAAAAAAGTCGAAGCGATCGAATTTGCAGTCAAGTATGACGACGGACGCGATCCGCGCGGCATCCTGATGGCCGATATTGTGCTTGTTGGAATCTCCCGGACTTCCAAGACGCCGCTGTCGCAGTATTTGGCGCATAAACGCCTGAAAGTGGCGAATGTCCCGCTGGTGCCTGAAGTGGACCCGCCGGAGGAGCTGTATCAAGTGGACCCGGCTAAATGCTTCGGCCTGGTGATATCACCGGACAAGCTCAACCATATCCGCAAAGAACGCTTGATTGCGCTCGGCTTGAACGACGATGCCAATTACGCGCAGATCAACCGCATCCATGAAGAAATCACCCATTTCTATAAAGTGGTCGACCGCATCGGCTGTGAAGTTCTCGATGTCACAAACCGGGCAGTAGAAGAAACGGCCAACCTGATTTTAAATAAACGAAAATAGAACGACAGATGAAGCCACCTGTATAGGCGGTTTTTCTGTTTTATGTGTGGATTATTTCAGGAAAACGTTTTATAATGAAGAATTGTGGATAAAACTATACTAAGGCGCGCAAAACGTGCGTCATCTTTTTGCAAAAAGATGAAGGAATTCACCAAAGAATCTCGAATTAAATATGTTAAGCAAAAAAGAATGGTGATGAAATGTCAAATCGAGTTCCTGAAGAAGTAATCGAGCAAATCCGCTCTACGGCAGATATTGTAGATATAGTCGGCGAGTACGTGCAGCTGACGAAAAGGGGGCGCAACTGGTTTGGCCTATGCCCTTTCCATGGTGAAAGCACACCTTCATTTTCTGTAACATCCGACAAGCAGATTTTCCATTGCTTCGGTTGCGGCGCAGGCGGAAATGTTATTACATTTTTAATGGATATTGAAAATGTGACTTTCCAGGAAGCTTTGGCAAAGCTTGGCCAACGCGCAGGAATTGAAGTGGAAGTCAATGCCCCGGGCGATTCGGCACCGGCGATTTCCAAAAGCGACAGCCAGTTGATTGTGATGCATGAATTTGCTGCTGATATGTACCATCACATCTTGCTCAATACAGAAGAAGGGCAGGCAGCATTGGATTATTTGGAGAATCGTGGATTCACCCGTGAATTGATTGAGAAATACCGCATTGGCTGGTCTCTTCCAGAGTGGAATTACATGGCTACAGCGCTGCAGCGCAAAGGCTTTAGCGAAGAGGAATTGACGGCAAGCGGATTGGCGATCCAGCGTGAGCAGGGCAATGGCTATTTTGACCGTTTTCGCGGTAGAATTATGTACCCGATCATGAACGAAAGCGGCAAAACCATCGCATTTTCGGGACGGGTCCTTGAAAACACGAAACAGGAAGCCAAGTACATGAACAGCCCGGAATCGCCCATTTTCCAAAAAAGCCAGGTTCTCTACAACGTCAACCATGCAAGAGGCGCGATACGCAAAAACCGGAAAATCGTTTTATTCGAAGGCTTTATGGATGTCATTGCGGCATCCAAAGCCGGCGTTGAAAACGGTTTGGCGACGATGGGGACATCCCTGACAGCCCAGCATATCCGTGCGATGAAGCGTTTTGCGCAGGAAGCAGTCATTTGCTTTGACGGGGATGATGCAGGATGGGAAGCGGCGAAACGGGCCGCAATCGCCTTGAATGAAGAAAATTTCAAAGTTGAAGTAGCGGTTCTGCCAGGCAAAATGGACCCCGATGATTATGTCCGGGAAAATGGCAGCGAAGCCTTTAAAGACCAAATCATCGGCAAACCGCATGCTTTTATCGCGTTCGCGATGATGCATGCACGCAGGCACAAGAATTTTCAATATGAAAATGACTTGCTGCAATATATCCAGGAAGTGCTGCAATTGCTGGCAGGCCGTTCGTCCTCGATTGAGCGGGACTTGTACATTAAGCAATTGTCTAATGAGACAGGGTTGTCTGAAGAGGCGATTTTACAGCATTACCGAAAGCTTGAAAACAAATCGATTGAACGCAGCCGGCCTCCGAAAGAGCAGCCCGTCAACACCCAACCGGCGAAGCGGAGCCCTAAAAAAACGACTTCGCTGAATCGTGCAGAACGGCTATTATTCTCCCATGCATTGGCCGATCAGCGAGTCATGGAAAAATTAGCGGCGGTCCAGTCGGGCATGCCATTTATCAGTGAAGAATACCAAGCGCTGTATGTCCAGCTCCTCGGCTTTTACGAAGAATGGGACAAAGCCGATTTCCATAAATTTTTGGAAACGCTGCAGGATCCGGAACTCCGCAAAATCGTCATGGAGACCGCAATGACCGAACGCGACCCGGAACATTCCGATGAGGAAATAAAAGACTGCATCAAGCATCTTGAAAAGCATTTGGTCGAACAGGAAATCAATCTTAAGATCCAGCAATCAAAAGAGGCGGAAAAACAGCATGATTTGAAACGTGCACTGCTTCTTGCCCAAGAAGTGATTGCTTTACGGAAATCATTGTAAAATCAATTCCGGTTTTTTTAAAGGAGGAAGTCGTATGGCTGAGAAATCAGAACACCAAAACGAAGTAGAAGCAAGCAATGTGTCATTGAGTTCAGAAGCGCCAGAAGCAACAGTCGAAGAAGCGAAAAAGCAATTAATTGAAATAGGTAAAAAAACCGGAGAACTGAATTATGAGCAGATTGCCGATAAATTAGCGGTTTTTGAAATGGAATCGGATGCAGTGGAAGAATTCATCGACCAGCTCGAAGGCCATGGCATTGAGCTTGAACGCAAATCAGATGACGAAGAGCATTTGGACCGCCTCATGAAACCGACTGAAGACAAATTCGACTTGAACGACTTGAGCGTTCCTCCCGGCGTCAAAATCAATGACCCGGTCAGAATGTACTTGAAGGAAATCGGGCGTGTCGACCTTTTGAAAGCCGAAGAAGAAGTCCGTCTCGCAAAATTGATTGAACAAGGCGACGAAGAAGCCAAGAAACGGTTGGCAGAAGCGAACTTGCGCCTTGTAGTCAGTATCGCAAAACGCTATGTCGGGCGCGGCATGCTGTTCCTGGATTTGATCCAGGAAGGGAATATGGGCCTGATCAAAGCGGTGGAAAAATTCGATTACTCAAAAGGCTTTAAATTCAGTACGTACGCCACTTGGTGGATCCGCCAGGCCATCACGCGCGCGATTGCTGACCAAGCGCGGACAATCCGCATCCCGGTGCACATGGTCGAAACGATCAACAAATTGATCCGCGTCCAACGCCAATTGCTGCAGGACTTAGGCCGCGAACCTTCACCGGAAGAAATCGGAGAAGAAATGGACCTTTTGCCTGAAAAAGTCCGTGAAATCTTGAAAATCGCACAAGAACCGGTATCGCTGGAAACGCCGATCGGCGAAGAAGACGATTCACATTTGGGTGATTTCATCGAGGATTCCGATGCGCAGTCGCCATCGGACCACGCTGCTTACGAATTATTGAAAGAACAGCTTGAAGACGTTCTGGATACTTTGACAGACCGTGAAGAAAACGTTTTGCGCCTGCGTTTCGGCCTTGACGACGGCCGCACGCGCACACTTGAAGAAGTTGGCAAAGTTTTCGGCGTCACACGCGAACGCATCCGCCAAATTGAAGCGAAAGCGCTCCGCAAATTGCGCCACCCTTCACGCAGCAAACGATTGAAAGACTTCCTGGAATAAGCCGAAACCGTTCCCTCTAAAAAAAGGGAACGGTTTTTTTGCGCTAATTTAGGTTAAAGGTTGAGTTTGTCTAAATTTTTCCTATATAATGAATACTGAAAGCGCATACACAAAGGGGATGTAATAAAAATGAATTTCGATTTAACGCAAGAACACCAGATGATCAAAAAAGCAGTCAAGGAGTTTGCCGATAAAGTGGTCGCTCCTGGCGCCATTGAGCGCGACCGTACGAAGCAATTTCCAACAGAGATTTTCAAACAGCTGTCCGACATGGGGATGATGGGCTTGCCGTTTGATGAGAAATATGGCGGCGCAGGAGCGGATACAACGAGTTTCGCAATTGTTACTGAAGAATTGAGCCGCGCATGCGCTTCGACAGGCATCACGTACTCGGCCCATATTTCACTTGGAGGCGCACCGCTGAATTTATTTGGCACCGAAGAACAGAAAGAAAAATACCTAACGCCGATCTGCACAGGTGAATCGTTCGGCGCGTTCGGGCTGACAGAACCGAATGCGGGATCTGACGCGGGCGGCACGGAAACGCGCGCAGTGGAAGACGGCGATGACTGGGTCATCAACGGATCGAAAGTATACATCACAAATGCTAGCCACGCCAAGCACTTGGCGATTACGGCCATCACCGGCATGAACGACGGCAAAAAAGAAATCAGTGCAATCATCGTGCCGACGGATGCTGAAGGTTTCACGATCATCGACAATTACGATAAAATGGGCTTGAATGCATCAAACACGACGGAATTGGTGCTGGAAAACGTCCGTGTACCGAAAGAAAACCTCCTAGGCAAGCGTGGAGAAGGCTTCAGGCAGTTCCTGGTCACATTGGACGGCGGTCGCATCGGCATCGCTGCAATGGCTGTAGGAATCGCTCAGGCGGCATTCAATAAAGCGTTGAATTATTCGAAAGAGCGCAAGCAATTCGGCAAAACATTATCGGAATTTCAGATTACACAATTTAAATTAGCGGATATGGCGATGAAAATCGAATTGGCCCGCAATATGGTCTATAAAGCGGCGTGGCTGAAAGACCAGGGGCGCCCATTCACGAAAGAGGCATCGATGGCGAAATTATATGCTTCTGAAATGGCGATGGAAGTGGCGGATGAAGCGATTCAAATCCACGGCGGCTACGGCTATATGAAGGAATACGAAGTCGAGCGCTATATGCGCGATGCGAAATTGCTGGAAATCGGCGAAGGGACTTCCGAAGTTCAGCGCATGGTCATCGCTCGCCAAATCGGCTGCTAAATTACTGATTTTGTCACAATCTGCTAAAACTTATCCGTTAAGACTTTTCGTTTTGTAAATAATACAGTACAATAATGAATGATACGAACACTATCATTAACGCAGAACTTGAAGAGGAGGGGTAACGGATGCAAAAAAATGCAATTGTACCTTATATCTTAATCATGGCTTTCGGTATTGGTCTAATTTTCTTCTTATCATTAGAAGGCGTTGGCAACCAAGAGGAAATCGCTGAAGAACATGCAACTGAAGAAGAAGGCGGAGCTGCCGGAGAAGAAGGCGCTGAAGGCGGCGAAGAAGCTGCTGCTGAATTCGATCCTGAAGCTGTCGCACAACAAAGCTGTGTTTCTTGCCACGGTTCAAGCTATGAAGGCGGAGTAGGTCCATCATTAGTCGACACGCAACTTGACCAAGCAGGAATTGAAGAAATTTTAGTAAACGGTAAAGGCGCTATGCCAGCCGGCCTTGTTGAAGCCGAAAACGCACCAGCAATGGCTGAGTGGATTTTGACACTCGAATAGTATTGAAAACCCTTAGTTCTTTGAGCTAAGGGTTTTTCTTTCATTGTTCAGCTTATTTCAGTTAGGAGGCATTACATGAACGCTCAACAATTATCATACCGGCTTGGCCGGGTCGCAAGCCACGTACCGGAAGGCGCAATTGTTGCCGATATCGGCAGCGACCACGCGTATTTGCCGTGTTATTTAGTGGCAGAAGGGCTCGCGGAAAGGGCCATAGCGGGAGAAGTGGTGAAAGGGCCTTTCGAGTCAGCGAAAAAACAAGTCCGGCAGGAAGGCCTGGAAGACCGGATTACGGTACGGCTTGCCAGCGGCCTGGCGGCAATTGAGCCTGTTGACGGCGTGACGGCGATTACGATTGCCGGCATGGGCGGCCCGTTGATCGCATCGATTCTGGAACAGGACAAAGCACGTCTCGAAGGCGTCCAGCGTCTGATCCTGCAGCCCAATGTCCATGCAAAAGCGATCCGCGAATGGGCGGCAGCAAATGGCTGGCACATCGTCAACGAAGAAATTTTGGAAGAAAACAGCAAGATTTATGAAATCATTGTGCTGGAACCTGCAGGAAAAGCTGTAGAGTTCGAGGAGAAAGAGCTGCTTTTTGGACCGGTGCTCATGGCACAGCGTTCGGACGTTTTCCACACAAAATGGCAGCGCGAAATGTCGCAATGGCAAAAGATTGTCGCGTCGATGGATGCGAACGCCGAAGCTGCCGATATTGGGGAGAAGAAGCAGGAATTGGCACAAAAAATAAAACTGGTTGAAGAGGTGCTGAATGGTGAAATTTCCTAACGGACAGCAAATCATCGAAGAGTTTGAAAAATGGTCGCCGAAATATTTGGCGATGGAAGACGACCCGGTCGGCTTGCACGTCGGCACATTGAACAAGAAAATCGAACGGGTTTTGGTGACACTTGATGTCAACGAAGCGGTCGTCGATGAAGCCATCGAAAAAAGGGCATCGCTGATCATCGCGCACCATCCGCCGATATACCGCCCGTTGAAAAACCTGCAGACGGATTTCCCGCAAGGGCGCTTGATGGAAAAGCTCATCAAGCATGATATTGCCGTCTATGCCGCGCACACCAATCTTGACGTTGCACAAGGCGGCGTCAACGATTTGCTGGCGGACGCACTCGGCCTTCAGGATACATCCGTAATGGTGCAGACCTACGAAGCGGAATTGGTGAAAATCGCCGTCTTCGTTCCGGAAAGCCACGAAGACCAAGTGCGTGAAGCATTAGGCAAAGCAGGCGCAGGCGCGATCGGCGATTACGAATTCTGCAGCTACACTTTATCGGGCACGGGGCGTTTCCGTCCTACGCAAGGCGCGGATCCGTTTATCGGCGAAGCCGGCAAGATGGAAAAGACGGCCGAATCGAAAATCGAAGTGGTCATCCGGAAACAGGAAAAAGACCGCGCCATCAAGGCGATGATTGCTGCACATCCTTACGAGGAAGTGGCATACGATGTGTTCACCCTTGAAAACAAGGAATTGCCGATGGGCCTCGGACGTGTCGGCACGCTCGAAACCGGCATGTCATTGGAGGACTTTGCGGAATTCGTCAAACAACGGCTCGACGTTCCTGCCGTGCGCGTCGTCGGGGATTTCGCGAAACCGGTCAAGAAAGTTGCTGTGCTAGGCGGCGATGGCAATAAATACATCACCGCTGCGAAACGCGCGGGAGCGGATGTTTATGTGACGGGGGACCTTTACTTCCACGTCGCCCAAGATGCGGAAGCGATCGGCCTTGCCGTTGTCGACCCAGGCCATCATGTGGAAAAAGTGATGATCCAAGGGGTAGTGGATTATATGGCACAACATAGCGGCTTGAATTGCACATTCCTGGCGTCGGAAACCAATACCGAACCGTTCCGTTTCAAATAAATCCGTGCACGATAAAAAAGACACGCTCCGATGGGGGGCGTGTCTTTTTGCTGTTTATGAGTTTATTCGCCGACCGGGTATGGTTCGATGCGGTCAGACGGTTTCGGGTGCTTGATTTTCGGTAAAATTTTGTTCAGCGGAACAGAACGTGCCAAATCGTGCGTCGACGGATCTTCCGGATCGTATTTATCCAAGAACACCATCACTTCTTTGACAATCGGCGTTGGCGTTGAAGCGCCGGCTGTGACCCCGACAGTTTCAATGCCTTGCAGCCAGTCCAGATTCAGTTCGGACAAATCGGAAATGCGGTATGCCGGTGTGCCGGCAATGTCTTGTGATACTTGCGCCAAGCGGTTCGAGTTATTGCTCATCGGGTCGCCGATGACAATCAGCAAGTCGGCGTCGACTGCTTGTGTCGCGACCGCTTCCTGCCGGACTTGGGTCGCCAGGCAAATCTCTTTATGGACTTCGGAATGCGGGAATTTCTCTTTCAGGCGTTCCATCAATTCCACAACATCCCATTGGCTCATCGTCGTCTGGTTCGTAACGATGATCTTGTCGGAATTCAGCTCAAGTTCATTGACATCTTCGACAGTTTCTACAAGGTGAACGAGGTCCGGTGCGACGCCGATTGCGCCTTCCGGTTCCGGATGACCGCTTTTGCCAATGTAAATGATGTGGTAGCCTTCAGCCGTTTTTTCACGGATCAGGTCATGCGTCACGGTGACATCCGGGCAAGTGGCGTCAATCGATACGAGGCCTTTGCGTTTAGCCAGTTCACGCACTTGCGGCGAAACGCCGTGTGCGGTGAAAATGACCGTGCCTGTTTCCACTTTCTCCAAAATTTCGAGCCGGTTTTTACCGTCAAGCGTGATGATGCCGTCTTGTTCGAAAGCGTCGGTGACGTGTTTATTGTGGACGATCATTCCCAGTATATAGATCGGGCGTGGCAAGGTTTCATCCATTGCCGCATTTTTCGCAATGACCATTGCATCCACTACTCCGTAGCAATAGCCCCTTGGCGATATTTTCATTACTTTCATAACCGCACTCCTTTCAAAATCATATCTTCATTATAACGGAGACGGCGCGGCTTTACAAAAGTTGCATTACGGAAAAAGTGATTTTGTGCTATAATGTCAAGAGCATAAGGAGGGGATTCAATCCCATGACAAAATTTAGTGATTACAACTTGAAGCCGTTTATACTAGAAGCGGTAGAAAAACTAGGCTTTAAAGAGCCGACGCCAATCCAAAAAGAAATAATGCCCCATATATTGAAAGGCACGAGCGCTATTGGACAATCCCATACAGGGACAGGCAAAACTCATAGTTTCATCATTCCGATCGCTGAAAGGATCGATACAAGCCGCCACGAAGTGCAGGCGGTTATTTGTGCGCCGACACGCGAATTGGGGACGCAGATCTACAATGAAATGATGAAGCTCGTCGAAGGCTCCGACATCGAAGTGAAGAGCTTTATCGGCGGTACAGACAAGCAGCGTTCAATCAATAAACTGAAGACGCAGCCGCATATCGTCATCGGGACACCGGGGCGTTTGAGAGACTTAGTGAAAGAAAATGCATTATTGGTCCACACAGGCAAAATCCTGGTAGTCGACGAAGCGGATCTGGCCTTCGATCTTGGCTTTATCGAGGAAATCGACCAAGTGGCGGGCAAAATGCAGGAACACCTGGAGATGTATGTCTTCTCTGCGACGATTCCTGAAAAGCTGAAGCCGTTTTTGAAAAAATACATGGAATCACCAGTCCATATTAAAATCGGCGACAAGCGCCCGACTGCAGAAGGATTGGATTTTTACCTGATTCCTGCCCGCAGCAAGCGCAAAGTTGAACGGTTGAAAGAAATCATGGGAATCATCAATCCTTATTTGGCAATCATTTTCGTCAATACGAAAACCAATGCGGATTATGTCGCTGAAGAACTGGGCAAAGCTGGAATCCGCGTCGGCCGTGTGCACGGCGATTTAGCTCCACGCGAACGGGTGAAAATGATGAAACAAGTCCGTGACTTGGAGTATCAATACATCGTAGCGACGGATTTGGCTGCGCGCGGCATTGATATCCAAGGCGTCAGCCATGTCATCAACTATGAATTGCCGGAAGATCTTGAGTTCTTCATCCACCGTGTCGGACGTACCGCACGCGCTGGCATGAAAGGTTTGGCCATCACGATTTTCAACCCGGAAGAAGAAGATGCAATCGTCCGCGTCGAAAAAATGGGCATTCCGTTCCAGCAAAAAGACATCGTCAAAGGCGAATTCGTTGATTTGAAAGACCGCCACAGCCGTAAAAACCGTGTCCGGACAGCAGATGCAGCGGATGCGAAAGCGAAATCGATGGTCC
>NZ_RQII01000015.1 GCF_004761975.1 Planococcus koreensis
TTTTTTATAAGGTCTTCCATTTCGCATAGCTCAGGAGGGACATCATGCATTTATACGGTACACAAAAAATCAATGAAAAAGGCCATTTGGCGATCGGCGGCACGGATGCTGTAGATCTGGCAAAAGAATATGGCACACCGCTTTTTGTATATGATATTCAATTATTCCGGGACCGGGCGCGTGCTTTCAAAAAAACTTTCGAAGACGCGGGAATCGGCTACCAAGTGGCCTACGCCAGCAAAGCTTTTTCAAGCATCGCTATTTATCAAGTGGCCGCCCAGGAAAACCTGTCATTGGACGTTGTATCTGGCGGGGAACTTTACACAGCGCTTCAAGCAGGCTTCCCGAAAGAGAAAATCCATTTCCATGGCAACAATAAAAGCGAAGAAGAACTTCGCATGGCATTCAAAGAAGAAATCGGCTGCATCGTTGTCGATAATTTTTATGAAATCAGCCAGTTGAAGAAACTTTCTGAAGAGCTTGCACGACCAATGAATATACTGCTGCGCGTAACGCCGGGCATTGAAGCACATACACATGATTACATCACGACGGGTCAAGAAGATTCCAAATTCGGCTTTGACTTGAACAACGGCCAAGCGGATTTGGCGTTTAAAGAGACGCATGAGCATCAGTTCCTGAACTTGCTGGGCCTGCACTGCCACATCGGTTCTCAGATTTTCGATACGGCAGCTTTCAGCATGGCAGCCGAAAAACTGGTCGGCAAAATGGCGCAATGGCGGGAAGAAACAGGCTATACGTGCCCAGTATTGAACTTGGGCGGCGGCTTTGGCATCCGCTATACTGCCGAAGACGAGCCATTGGAGCCTTCTGTCTATGTCAAAGACATGATCAGCACGGTCAAAGAAACAGCGGCGGTACAGGATTATCCACTGCCGGAAATTTGGATTGAACCAGGCCGTTCGCTTGTCGGTGATGCCGGTACAACGCTTTACACGATCGGCTCGATGAAAGAAGTGCCGGGCACGCGGAAATACGCTGCTGTCGACGGAGGCATGTCGGATAATATCCGCCCCGCTCTTTACGGTGCGAAATACAGTTCACTGATTGCCAATAAAGCGGAAGCAGCCGCAACCGAACAGTACACCATCGCTGGGAAATGCTGCGAGTCAGGTGACAAGCTGATCGAACAAGCAGACTTGCCGCTTGCTGAAGCAGGAGACATCCTTGCAGTATTCTGTACAGGTGCCTATGGCTACTCGATGGCCAGCAATTACAACCGCTTAGCGCGCCCAGCCGTCGTTTTCGCTGAAAACGGCAACCATCAACTCGTCGTCAAACGCGAAACGCTTGAAGATTTGGTGAAGCAGGACATGTCTTACGCGTTGCAGGAACAAAAAGGATGAAAAAGAGTAATTTAATTTTATTGGTGATTCTCTTAGTGATGGCGATTGCCTGGGGAGTTGTCTATTGGCTCTTTTTAGCGGAAAATGTCGCAGCCGTCTGACTGCATGGAAACTTGAGTTATTTGCGAATCTATAGTAGGATGGAAAAAGCCGTTTAAAGACGAAAATGAGGGATTGAATATGTTATTTAGATATAAGAAATCTTTTGAAAAAATCGCGATGGGGCTTCTTTCATTCATGCCTAAAGAGCGTGAATTGAAGAAATTGCAGCAGACAATGCATATATACGAAGAAAATCCTGATTGGCAATTATTCCTTTGGAAAAAGGGTGAGGATTTTGTCGGCCTATTAGGGGTGGAAGTGAACGAAGATCATTTTACGCTCCATCACGTTTCCGTCAACCCGTCCCATCGGGGAGAAGGCATCGGACAAGCCATGATTGAGAAAATCCAGCAGCTTATGAATGGAAAAGAAATGCGCACGACGGATGAAACGGAAGCATTCATCCGCAAATGCATGGATAAGAAAGCCCGGACTTAGGCTTAATGTTTCTAGATTCTACACAAAAAGGCACTGGATTAAATTCCAGTGCCTTTTTAGTTTGATTTAATTATTATATTAAAATAAAGAAATTGAATTGAGCTAGTTAAAAGTGAAAATAAATTGCCGAAAGTGCGTCATTTTTACTGAGGCTTTCGCTTCATGTTTTATAATTCCAGATTTCTTTTTTTGCGTTGTTCGCGCAAATTAATAATGGACGTCCGGTCTCTCAAACGATGTTTGTGCATGATGTAATGTGGATCCTGGGCTTCAAGGGGATGTTCCAGCATGTATTGCGCAATTGATGCCTGGAGTGCCTGGGAATCGACCGGAATGTCGAAATGGCCGAAAGGCTCGCGTTCAGTCACAGCAGCGATGGCGTTATTGAGATCTTTGATCAATTGGTCGTGGTCGAAGCCTTCCACCCAAATGCCGGCGTCAGCGAGTTTAGCCCGAGAGCGGATAAACGAGCGCAGGGCGCCGGGATAATTGCTGCGCCGCCAATGGTACATGCCGACCGCTAATTGGATCCAACCGGTCAATGGATGCATTTTATCTTTTGGTGCAAGAGACTTCCAGTATTCCTCGCCGACTTCATGGCATTCGAAATAATCTTTTTCATTATTGAAATGGATCAAGTATTGGATAAACAGCTTATGTTGGAGTGGGTGCATTTTGATCACCTTTCTACTATAATAAAGGAATATGGATTATTGCATAAATATATAAGAATCTATATTAAGTTGGATTAAAAAATAATATATTGAAAATAGCTCCGGTCGCTTTGGGCAGAGCAAAGACGATTGTTTCTGCGACTTTACGCTAGCTTCGAAACATGAAAGTGCGTAGCTCCTGCGCAAGCTCGTCGCTAAGGAGTTGCCAAAAGTATCTGGCACTCCTTGGTTCTCGCAATGAATCGAGAAGACCGCTCGTCTCATTGCTAAGAAACTTTCTGCTTCTGCATCGCTGGGCTAGCTTCGAAGCAAAGGAAATGGTCCAAATTCCATTTGGCCATCTCCTTGCCTAGCCCTTTGACGCGCCTCCGCTAAGAGATTTCTCGATATGGAGCAAACCAGCGGAGACGCCTGCGGGAAAGCGAGACAGCCGAGACCCCGCAAGGAGCGAAGCGACTGAGGAGGCTTGGCGCTCGTCCGCGGCAAGCGCAGCTGGTTTGCGGAATATCGATTATGAACATTTATTATTTCAACTTATATATATTAAACTAACAGTCAGGTGGCGGACCATGTCATATGAAGTAAAAGTTGATGCCTTCGAAGGCCCTCTTGATTTATTATTGCATTTAATACATCGTTTGGAAATCGATATTTACGATATTCCTGTTTCACAAATCACTACACAGTATATGGAACATATCCGGGCTCTGCAAGTCCTGGAACTCAATGAAGCAAGCGAGTACCTTGTGATGGCGGCGACGCTGCTGGCGATCAAAAGCAAAATGCTGCTTCCTGTCCATGAAGGGGAAATGGACGACATCTCTTTTGATCTTGAAGAACAGGACCCGCGCGACGAATTGGTTTCACGCTTGGTCGAATACCGGAAATTCAAAGAAGCTTCCGGAAAATTAAAGGAGCTTGAAGAAAATCGTTCGGTTATCTTTACGAAAGCGCCGATGGATCTTTCTGAATTTCAAGCCGACGCACAAGCTGAAAACGTTGATTTGGAAGTTAATGCGTTTGATATGCTGGGCGCATTCCAGAAGATGCTGCGCCGCAAACAAATGAAGGCACCGCTGTCTGCCCGTGTAGCGCGTCATGAAATCTCGATCAAAGACCAGATGTCCTCGATTGTTGGGCGCTTGAAACTTGCCAAAGGCCGGACGCCATTTACTGAATTGTTTCCTTCAAATGACAAAACGGTGCTGGTGATATCGTTCTTGTCGGTGCTGGAACTGATGAAGCGGCAAGTGATTCAAGTTGAGCAGGAAAAGAATTTTACAGATTTGATGGTGGAACTTAAAAAAGAGGAGTGGGAATATGAAGACGACTCTTTCGAGTAAAATAGAAGCGCTGCTGTTTGTTGCAGGCGATGACGGATTGACAATGAAGCAGCTTCAATTTTTGACCGAAGCGGATCAACAGCAGATTTTAACAAGTGTCGATGAATTGACACAAAAATATAAAGCACCTGAAAATGGCATTTCCCTGAAAGAACTTGCAGGGGTTTACCAATTAGTGACCAAGCCGGAAGTGGCGGACATCATCCAGAAGCTGGTAGAGAACCCGACGCCGCAAGCTTTGTCTCAAGCCTCTCTGGAGGTGCTGGCGATCGTTGCTTATAAACAGCCGATTACGCGCCTTGAAATAGAGGACTTGCGCGGGGTTAAAAGCGAAAAGCCGCTTCACACCCTTGCTGCGAAAGGTTTGCTGCAAGAAGCAGGGAGAGCCGAAGGCACTGGGCGGGCCATTCTTTATGGCACGACCACGGAGTTCCTGAACTATTTCGGCTTGAAGAACTTGGATGACCTGCCTGCTTTGCCGGATGAAGCAGAAGAAAGCGCAGACGAAGAAACAGATTTGTTCATGACGAAATTTCAGGAAGCTTTTAAAGAAGAAGCTGTAGTTTAATGTTGGGCCGTTGGAAGACTGTGGATCGGAGCAGTCTTCTTTTCTTTGGCAGACGCGCTTTTCCGGCTTTAAGACCTGAGCTATGTGCTTTCGCTTTGGCCGGAAATGTGACATAATTCCGAGAGAGACGAACGGATAAATCACTGTTTTAGCAATGGCGTTTCCGCTTTTCTATGCCCGTGTTTAAGGGCAGCAAATATATCAATGAGGTGAACTTATGGAGAGATTACAGAAAATGCTTGCACATGCAGGCGTTGCATCAAGACGCAAGTCGGAGCAATTGATTTTGGACGGCAAAGTACGGGTCAACGGAAAAGTGGTCAAGGAGCTGGGGACGAAAGTATCCCAGAACGACACGATTGAAGTTGAAGGTGTCCAATTGGAGAAAGAACAGAAAGTCTATTATTTATTATATAAACCGCGCGGCGTGATTTCGGCGGTTAGCGATGATAAAAACCGGAAAGTCGTCACAGACTTTTTCAGCGATATTGAAAAACGCATTTATCCGGTAGGGCGCTTGGATTACGACACATCCGGTTTGTTGATCATGACAAATGATGGTGAGTTCGCGAACTCGCTGACGCATCCGAAATTTGAAATCGATAAGACCTATGTGGCGCGCTTGAAAGGCATACCGGCCAAGGAAGATCTCCAAAAGCTTGAACGCGGCATCAAATTGGAAGATGGCATGACCGCTCCTGCGAAAGTCAAACTCTTGTCGGGCGATAAGAAAACAGGCAAAGCGATTGTCCAGATCACGATCCACGAAGGGCGTAACCGCCAAGTCCGCAGAATGTTCGAGGCAATCGGCTTCCCGGTGCAGAAATTGAGCCGTGAGCAATTCGCATTTTTGACGCTGAAAGGCTTGAATGCAGGGGAATCACGCGAGCTGTCAGCGCATGAAGTGAAGCTTTTACGCGTATTGGCGGATACAGGCAAGCGCAACTAACGTTCACAAACACTTCAAAAGTGGTCGCTGTAGCCCAGTGAAACTTTGCTATAATTGAATTTGCATTCTGGCCTCGAAGGGGGAAGTAAATTGAACGGAAAAAAGAATAAGAAAAAGACCAATCGCCTGATTATGCGTTCGGTGATCTTGCTGCTGCTGATTGCGGCAATCGGCTACACCATCTACAATAGCGCGACAGCTGATGACGTCAGCCTGCTTGAAGTCGGTGATGACGCGCCTAACTTTTCATTGACGGACCTTGATGGGAATCAGCATAAACTGTCGGATTATCGCGGGCAAGGAGTATTCTTGAATTTCTGGGGTACTTGGTGTGAACCGTGCAAAGAAGAAATGCCGGCAATGGACAGCCAGTACGGAGAATATAAAGACCAGGGAGTCCAAGTGTTAGCTGTCAATATCGCCCAATCGGATTTTGAAGTGCAGTCATTTTCTGACCAATTCAAATTATCATTCCCGATTGTCATCGATAAAACGAAAGACGTCATGACCGCATATAATATCCGCCCTTTGCCGACAACTGTGCTGGTGAATCCGGAAGGCAAGATTGAACGGGTCGTCACAGGTGAAATGACAGAGCAAGATATTAAAGGGTATATGGAAGAAATCAAACCTGAATAAGGAGTTTTTTCGGATGGAGAAAATGCAATGCACGTGCGGCCATATAAATCCGCCCGGAACTGTTCTTTGCGAAGCCTGCGGGCGGTCTTTGACTGAAAAAGAACAAAACAGCAAGCTTGTAGACATGCGCTACGAAGGGACGGCTAGGCGTTCCCAAACCTATAACAAATCGATTGTCGACAAAATTTGGAATTTCTTTTCCAGTGTCAAAGTCGGTGTCTCTATCATTGTGGCCCTTCTTGTTGCGGCTGCAATCGGTACCATCTTGCCGCAGGAACAATATGTCACTGTTCCGGTGCGAACAGACGCAACGATTGAAGCTTATTATTCAGACGTTTATGGCAGCATCGGGAAAGTCTATTATTTCCTCGGCTTTAATGATTTATACAATTCCTTCTGGTTTATTATCCTCGTCGGCATGCTGGCGATTTCGCTGATCATTGCCAGTTTGGACCGTTTTGTGCCGCTTTACCGTTCACTGAAGAATCAGCGCGTTCTGCGCCACCAGAGCTTTATGAACAAGCAGCGCATTTACGCTGAAGGTCCGGCAGATGCGGATTCGATGCAAAAAGCGGAAGCGAAATTGAAGGAATTGAAATACAAGGTATCAACTGACAAAAACGGCCTATTGGCTGAAAAAGGCAGATTTTCCCGTTGGGGCCCTTATGTCAACCACATCGGGCTCATCATCTTCCTGTTCGGCGTCATGCTTCGGATGATGCCAGGATTCTACGTAGACGAAACTTTATGGCTGCGGGAAGGCGAAACGCGGGCAATACCGGAAGCGCCAGGTTATACGCTGGAAAACAAAGGTTTTGAAGTGGAGAACTACACAGGCGAAGATGGCGAGGAAAAATTCGGTGAAGCGCTTGACCGCGTAGGCACAGTCGCGAAGAATTACCAGACCGATGTCGTGCTGTACCAAAAGCCTGAAGACGCGCTGCCGGGTGAAACGAATCTTGAAAAAGTGAAAGAATACCCGATCCGTGTTAACCAGCCGCTGAAATTCGACGGCTACGCCGTTTACCAGATGGATTTCAAAGAAGATGAACTGAAAACCATGACATTCGCATTGACGAATAAGGAGACAGAAGAGTCGCTTGGCAACTTGACAATCGACTTGATCAATCCTGAAAAAGAATACACGCTTGACGGTGGTTCCGTGGTGAAACTGCTTGGCTATTACCCGGATTTTTCCGGTTTTGAAGACGGGGAACCTCAAACGAAAACCCCGCTGCCAAACAATCCAGGCTTTCTGATCGAAATGACGACGCCTGAAACGCCGCAAGGGGAAACGAGCTTCATCACGATCCAGAATACCGTCGAACCTTTTGGCGACAATGACTACAAATTGGCTTTCCAGAGCGTTGAAACCCGTGACGTTTCCGGTCTGACCATCCGCAAAGACCGGACGTTGCCGATTCTTGGCTTAGGCGGATTAATCTTCATGATCGGCGTTGCGCAGGGCATGTACTTTAACCACCGCCGCTTCTGGATTCAACAGCAGGCAGATGGCGGAATCATTTTGGCGGGCCATACGAATAAAAACTGGTTCGGCTTGAAAAAAGATCTCGACCAAGTTAAAGAATACGCATCGCTTCCTGCTTATACCGATCAACAGGAGGAAATTGAGAAGCTCGAGAAAGAGGAGGCTGAATTGACGCCATGAGTTTAACTGACATTAGCTCCAATCTACTGTATGTTGCATTCATTTCCTATCTGATTGCAACATTCGTATTCGGTGGAGCTGTAAAAGGCAATAAAGCCGGTACATTCAAATCAGAAAAGCGTTGGGGAACCATCGCTTTCGCTATCACCGTGTTCGGATTTCTTGCAAACCTCGGCTATTTCTTTACACGCTGGGGAGCTACTGGGCACGCACCGCTTAGCAATATGTTCGAATTTACGACAGCGTTCGGCATGACGCTTGTCGGTGGATTCATCGTTATTTACGCATTATACAAAACACCGGTTATCGGCATGATCGTACTTCCGGTAGCGCTATTGATCATTGCTTTCGCAAGCATGTTCCCGAGCGAAGTGAGCCCGCTGATTCCTGCTTTGCAATCGAATTGGCTTGCAATCCATGTCAGCACAGTTGTTATCGCGGAAGGGATTCTGGCAATCAGTGCAGCAGCCGGGCTGGTGTTCTTGCTGAAAGAAGTCGATATGACGAAAAAATCGAAACAGCGTTTCTGGCTGGAAGCGATTATGTACTCGCTTGTTCTCGTCATAGGTTTTGTTGTGGCCAGCACTTATTTCACAGCGACTGGCTATGAAGCAGAATTTACGTATGTCGACAAAGAAGGCGTAGATGCTGCTATTACGTACAAAATGCCGCCGATTTTCGGCATGAACGAATACACGCAAATGACTGAAGGCACATTGACGCCATTCGTTGAAACGCCGGCGGTCGTCAATGCCAGCAAATTGACGACTGTTGCGTGGTCGCTGATTTTCGGTACCATCCTTTATTGGATCATCCGTTTGATTGCGCGCAAGCGTATTGCGGCACTCTTGAAGCCGTTCGTTAAAAACGTCAATCTCCAGCTGATGGATGAAATCGGCTACCGTGCCATTATTATCGGCTTCCCCGTGTTTACACTGGGTGCGTTGATTTTCGCCATGATTTGGGCACAGATTGCCTGGTCCCGCTTCTGGGGCTGGGATCCGAAAGAGGTATGGGCATTGGTCACTTGGTTGTTCTACGCTGCATACTTGCATTTGCGCCTTGGAAAAGGCTGGCAAGGCAAAAAGTCTGCTTGGCTTGGCGTAGCTGGTTTTGCGATCATCATGTTCAACTTGGTCGCTGTTAACTTGATCATCGCCGGCCTCCATTCTTACGCTTAAAAGCTACGCAAATAATTTTAGACACATAATATGAGCCTTTTCCCTTAGTGGAAAAGGCTTTTAATTTATTTTTCCAAATCTTGACGGTACAATGAAAACTAAGATACAAAAGTTGGAGGGGTTATTATGTCAGAGGAAGTTACCATCCTGGTTGTGGATGATGAAGAGAGAATTAGGCGTTTATTGAAAATGTACCTTGAGCGTGAAGGCTACCTGGTTGAAGAAGCGGAAAACGGTGTTCAGGCACTTGAAATGGCCACTGAAAAAGACTACCATTGCATCCTGCTGGATCTTATGATGCCGGAAAAAGACGGTATCGAAGTGAGCACAGAATTGCGTGAAAAGAAAATGACGCCGATTATCATGCTTACAGCCAAAGGCGAAGAAGCAAATCGCGTAGAGGGATTTGAATCCGGCGCAGACGATTACATCGTCAAACCGTTCAGCCCGCGTGAAGTCGTACTGCGCGTCAAAGCGATTTTGCGCAGATCTTCCGCTTACTCGCCGATCACAAAATCATCGGTGTCGAAAGACTTGGTGGTCTTTCCGCATTTGACGATCGACCATGACGCCCATCGCGTGACGGCAGACAACGTCGAAGTCAATTTAACGCCGAAGGAATACGAACTCCTGTACTTCCTGGCGAAATCACCGGATAAGGTGTTTGACCGCGAACATTTGCTGAAAGAAGTGTGGCATTACGATTTCTTCGGAGATTTGCGGACAGTCGATACGCACGTAAAACGCTTGCGGGAGAAATTGAACCGGGTATCCGAGTCAGCTGCTAAAATGATTGTTACCGTTTGGGGAGTAGGCTATAAATTCGAGGTAGGCAATGAATAGGTTGTGGAACAGTGTCGTCGGGAAGCTATGGATTACCATATTGCTTCTCGTTTCTTTTGTGTTGTTCATTGTTACTGTGCTGCTGCTCGAATTTTTCGGTAATTACCATAGTGAATCGGTGGAAGAAACCTTGAATAAGGAAGCTGCCACAATAGCCCGCATCTTCAATGACCACGGGGAGTTTGAAAACTCTTTACTGATCATGGAAGATATCCTGGGTGCAGAGACCAATGCGGTTATCGCCGAAGTGCCGGAAGAAAGCTCTTATTTTATACATGAAGGGCTTAACGGCGATCAATTGCGCAAAACGATTTTGCAAGAACCTTCTTTCCAGAAGGTGTTTGAAACCGATGAGACGGTAATGAAAGAAATGCTGCTGCCGTCGTTAACGGAAGAGAATATGATGGAATCTTATATTGTTCTGGCCAGCCCCTTGCAGACGGGGGAAGAGGAACACGGTGTCGTCTTCATCTACCAGTCGCTCGAGGTGATGGACCGCACAGCGGAACGTACCACCAATATCGTTTTTTTATCAGCATTCATCGCTTTTATCCTGACAACTGTTTTTGCATTTTTTCTCTCGACGCGCATCACGTCACCGCTCCGCAATATGCGGGAGGGGGCTTTTGAATTGGCGAAAGGGAATTTTGATACGAAAGTGAAGGCGACGTCAAGCGATGAAATTGGCCAGCTTGCCACCGCCTTCAACCAGATGGGCCGGCAGCTGAAACACCACGTGGAAGTCATTAACCAGGAGAAGGAACAGCTCTCCAGTATATTGACTTCGATGGCAGATGCCGTCATCACGTTCAACCAGGACCGGACAATTCTGTTGAGCAATCCTCCCGCCGAGAAGTTGCTTCAGCAATGGCTGATGAAACGCGGCATGGAAAAAGGCGACCCGTTGCCTTCGGAAATGGAGCATATGCTCGAACACGTTCTCGATTTCGAAGAGGAAATCGAAGAAGAGCTGGAAATGGAAGGCGCATACTACGCCATCACCTTCAGCCCGTTGTACAGTGGAGATTCGATCCGCGGCGCTGTGGCCGTCTTGCACAATATGACGGAACAGCATCGCTTGGAGAAGCTCCGCGAAGACTTTATCGCCAATGTATCCCATGAGCTGCGGACACCGATTGCGATGCTCCAAGGCTATAGCGAAGCATTGCTCGACGACGTTGGCACTTCAGAAGAAGAGCGGCGCGAAATGACTAAAATCATTTATGAAGAATCCCAGCGTATGGGCCGGCTAGTGACGGACTTGCTGAATTTAGCACGGATGGAATCGGGCCATATGCGCCTGTACCGCCAAGTAGTCCAGCTCAACTCCGTTATCGAACGCATGACGCTGAAGTTCCAGCCAATCGCCAAAGAACAAGGCATAGAACTGGACTTCGAAAGCGTCATTGATGATTGGGCGGCCGCTGAACTGGACGAAGACCGCATTGAACAGGTCATGACCAATTTGATCGACAATGCGATCCGGCATACCCCTCAAGGAGGAAACGTCAAGGTCCTTATCGAACAACAACAAGGCTACGCAAAAATATCAGTGAACGATACCGGTGTCGGCATACCGGAAGAAGATCTGCAATACGTTTTTGAACGCTTTTATAAGGCGGACAAAGCAAGAACGCTCGGCAAAGGCGGAACCGGCCTCGGCCTCGCCATTGCAAGCAACATCATCAATGCCCATGGCGGCAAAATCTCCGCAGAAAGCGAAGTCGGCAAAGGCACTTCCTTCATCTTTTTATTGCCGTTGAAAAAAATGTAACTTTATGTGGAGGAGAACGACTAATCTACGAACGGGGGGAGTATATGAATGACTCCGTTTTCCATCGCCTATACGACGAGTACCATCAGGATGTATTCCAGTTCCTGATTTATCTGGTGAAAAACAGGCACTTATCCGAAGATTTGATGCACGAGGTATACATTCGGGTGTTCCGGGCTTATGACCGCTTTGAGGGCAAGAGCTCTGAAAAGACCTGGCTTTTTTCCATTGCCAAAAACGTGGCGATCGACCATTTCCGAAAAACGGCGGTCAGGAAAAAGCATTCGACGGATTTTTTCGATTGGGAAACGCAGCAGCTGGTTTCAAAAGAACGTATTCCTGAAGAAGTAGCTGAACTGAACGAGGACAAAATCCTTCTTTATACAATGCTTGATGAGTGCACGGGTGATCAGAAAATGGTCATCATCATGCGGTTTTTCCAAGATTTATCGATTGCTGAAACGGCAGATGTGCTCGGGTGGACAGAAGGCAAAGTCAAAACCACTCAACATCGCGCCATTAAATCGTTGCGTGAAAAAATAAGCGCAAAGGAAGGGGGAGCAATGAATGCCGAATAACAGATGGGACGATGACCACATCGAAAATTTGTTGCGGGATTTCCCCACAATCCGGGATGACCGGACGAAAGAAGAAGTCTATAGCCGTCTGGATAAGAAAGCGGCGGTGAAAAAACAGCCGAAACGTTGGCTGCCGTTGCTTGTTGCCGCCCTTGCTTTCATCACAATCGGATTTTTGGTCGCATCCATTCTAAATCAGAATGGCATCGACAGCGCGTTCACGCTGAACGAGCAAAATGCAGAAAGCACTGCTGACGAAGCACAGGAAGCTTCGACCCAAGAAGCGGAGTCGGCGGATTCGGCAAAAGAAGAGTCAAGCGGCAGCTCGGGCAGTGATGGACAAGAACCTGCCGCATCAGAAGAGTCGGCTACGACGTATCAAGATGACAATCCGCAATCGGCGCGAACTGCCGTTTATGAAGAAGAGCTGGAAGGATTTACACTGTTCACCATTGGCCTGACTGAAAACGCGATGGTCATTCCAGTCGGCTTTTTGATACCCGATGCCCAAATCGCCAGTGATTTCGGCAATACAGCGCCAAATTCCGTAGAGCTTTACAATAAATACGCCAGCCAGATTGATGAAAAGGCTATCGGTTTCAATGAATACCACCCTTATCTTGGGCAATTATCGATGGAAGGCCGCACGGTCAAGCATTTATTGCCTGCAGACCACCAATACGATTTAGCATCGGCAAGCTATGAAGTTTATATAGCCTCGCTGCAGGAAACGTTCACGGATGCCGATGAAATCCTCATTCAAAATGAAGATGGCACTCCAGCGGAATTCGATCAGATCGGACCGATGGAACCTGTAAAACCAGCGGTTGAAAACGTCGCCTATTATGCCCACACCACAGATGGGGGCGAAACATATTTGGTGCCAGGCTATAATATGCCGCACGCTACTGCGAAAGAAGCGGTGGAAGCCCTGAAATCATCACCGTCAGACTTGCACCAGAATACAATTCCTGAAACCATTGACTATACGGTTACCGAGACGGACACGTCTGTTACCATGAATTCACAGCGGAATTCGATTTCGGGTCGCTCGAAGAGGCAGAGGGGGCGCGCATGCTTGAAAGCTTGGCGCTGACAGCGAAAGCGTTCGACAAAACCGTTCAGCTTGAAAACACCAAACAACAGGAATGGAGCGGTTTGGACCTGAGCCGCCCGCTTCCGGAACCGGTTGCTCCGAACGGGGCAGCGTGGAAAGTGAAATGAATTCTTCCTTTTGAACAGCCAAAGCCATTGTCCGGATTGCCCGGACGATGGCTTTTCGCATTTTCAATTCAAGCAAATGTCCCTCAAACGTCCAATAGTGGGCGTGCAGGCAAATTATTGAGCATTCTTGTTTACATTACAGCTTCTTTACACTAGAATTAGGATGTAAAATAAAATATCGATTCATCTTCGGGGCAGGGTGAAAGTCCCTACCGGCGGTAATTGAACATTGTTCATAAGCCCGCGAGCCGTAAAAAGCAGGATTTGGTGAGATTCCAAAGCCGACAGTATAGTCTGGATGGGAGAAGGTGAAGGTGCGGACAGTGCCGCCTATAACTAGGCGATACGTTTATTAAATGTGCCTTTTTCTCCCTTAAGCGCTTGTTGCTTAAGGGTTTTATTGTACGGCCGCATTGTCCAAGCCTTTCTTCTGGTGAATCACGACAAGGAGAGAGGAATATGAAGAACAAAAAATTGCAATCGATGGTTGCAATCGGAATGTTGAGCAGCATTTCATTTATTTTAATGCTGTTCAACTTCCCGCTGCCAGCTTTACCTGCATTTTTAAAAGTTGATTTTAGTGATGTGCCGGCTTTGATCGCCGCAATCACAATGGGGCCAGTGGCCGGAATCCTCGTCGCGTTTTTTAAAAACGTGCTGGATTGGTTATTTGCTGGAAGCCCGACCGGAGTGCCTGTAGGGCATATGGCGAACTTTGCGACAAGCATTTTGTTCATCCTGCCGGTATATGTGATCTACCGTAAATTCTCATCTAAAAAAGGCATGGTATTTGGTCTTGCTGCTGGTACGCTATCAATGGCAATCGGCATGAGCTTGTTGAACTACTTGGTGTTCTTGCCAATGTACACCTACTTCCTGAACATGCCTGCACAAACAGGCAACGCGCTTTTCGGCACGATTGTTCTTGGGATTCTGCCGTTCAACCTGATCAAAGGCTTGGCCTTGACTGCGGTTGTCCTGCTCATGTTCAGCAGCATGCACACATGGATTGAAAAACAGCGGCGCTATTACCTGCCACAATAAATAGAACAAAGGCACCGAAGCGATTGCTGCTTCGGTGCCTTTTTGTATGTAATAAGCTTTTCATTTCGCTCTAGGCGGACGCTTTCCGCGGGGTGGGCATGAAGCCTCCTCAGCCCGCTTTGCGCGGGCTTCCGGGGTCTCCATTGACCCACTGATCCCGCAGGAGTCGCCGACTTCCGCTTCATTCAAAGGTAT
This sequence comes from Planococcus koreensis, assembly GCF_004761975.1. GTDB lineage: Bacteria > Bacillota > Bacilli > Bacillales_A > Planococcaceae > Planococcus > Planococcus koreensis. Next base: position 14,589 of record NZ_RQII01000015.1, read on the forward strand.
TTCTTAATAGCGAATTATTTCTTTTATTTAAGTAGCTGAAAAATTAAAAACCTGCATATTCTTGCTGATAATCAGATATGGAGCAAAACAGTCCGACTCCCAAGGGAGCAGTGAAGCGATGAAGTGCCGAAATCCACTCGGGCTTTAGCACGAGTTAGTTCGGCGCAAGCCCGCAGGAAAGATATGGCCGAAAGTAGTTAGGGCATATCTTTGCGACGAAGCAGCGCAGCTATGCAGGAGCATATGTTTTAGCGGGCTGTTTTGCGTAATATCGTCTACATTTTCCAATATATAAAAAAACACCAAAGCTTTTAAGCTTCGGCGCTGTCTGTTGCAGATCAAATCAATCTTCGTATTTAAGGGCATCTCCGTCGAATGGTGCATCTGATACTTTAATAGAATCAGTCGGGCAACCTTCGAACGCATCTTCCATGTCTTCTTCCAATTCGTCTGGAACTGCGGAAGTCCCCATGTTATCATCTAGAATAACAAACGCGATTCCTTCGTCGTCATAATCATAAACATCCGGTGCAGCTGCTCCGCAAGCGCCGCAAGCGATACAAGTATCCTTATCGACAATGGTATACTTAGCCATATTAGTTTCCCTCTCCTTTATCTCCGAACAAGTTCATTTTTACTACCGTATTCATTCTAAAGGTGTTTGTTAAGTTTTTCAACAAAAAACCGTCAGGAGGGCGCCACTTGCTTTTTGAAGAACTTGTCATTTCAATTATGAAAGCCGTAAATCTTGAAAGAACCGTGTCTTCGCCCTTCCATTTGATCAAAGGCAAGAAGTCCGGACAGACGATTCAGGACATCGGCTATTATCGGCTTCACCCTTATTTCGCAGTGATGCCGAAGTTGGATAAGAATGCATATGATGAGGTGATACAAAGCCTTTTTGCTCGCAATCTGCTGCGCCCCAATGAGCAGGTCATCGATTTGTCCGAAGCTGCTTTGGGTATGAAGATTCCACCAAGCAAACTCAACGGCTGGAAATACCGCGGCAATGAAATCCTCTTTTTGAATCGCCTGTCATTAATTGTCCAAACTTTGTCGCATACGAGCCAGAGCGTATACAGCTTCGACCCGGTGCATAATGCAGTCGATCTGCAGGCGTGGGTGAAAGAATACTTGGTTCGCATCGATTTCCGGGATCCTGGAATTGCCGGCCGCTTTAAAAAAGAACTGCACGATAGCCTCGGAGCAGCAAATGTAGCTGAAGAAAACAAAATGATGTTGATGCAGCGGCTGACGGGACTCCGCTTAAGCGGTTTGACGTGGGAGCAGATAGCTGCTGGAAAAGGACTGCATACTTTGGACGTCCAGCTGGAGGTCATCGAAACTCTGCACGCCTGGCTTGAAGTTTTGGAAAGCGGCGATTTTCCGCTTTTTTCACCGCTATTGAACGGAGTCGTCCAGCGGTCATCACTAACTGAATCGGCAGAACGCACCGATAAATTATTTAAGCAGGGATTATCCCTTGATGAAATTGCGGCTGTCCGGCAATTGAAAACGAGCACGATTGAAGACCATTTCGTGGAATTGGCCATGAACGATCCGGCTTTCGACTATACCGTTTTCATTCCGCAGGATCTATTTCGCAGCATCACGAAAATAAGCGCACAGCGCAATACCAAACGCCTGCGGGATATTAAGGAGATGCTGCCGCAAGCGAGTTATTTCCAGATCCGCTTAGCGCTTGCTGTGAAGGAGGATATTTCATGAAACTAGAGGAACTGCTTTTCAATACATATGGCTTTACATCGTTCCGTCCGGGGCAGCGTGAAGTGATCAGCCAAATTCTTGAAGGAGGCGATGTAATTGCTCTGTTGCCAACGGGAATGGGGAAATCGATGTGCTATCAGCTTCCTGCACATCGGCTGCCGGGCAGTGTATTGATCGTATCGCCGCTGCTGTCGCTGATGCAAGATCAGGTTGCCCAATTAAAAAAGATGGGTGAAAAATCAGTTGTTGCCATCAATTCGTTTGTAAAGCAGGCCGAAAGGGAGAAGATATGGGACAATTTAGCAAGCTATCGTTTCATCTTTATTTCTCCTGAAATGCTCGTTCAGCCATTTGTGAAAAACCAATTGCAGCGCATCCGAATTTCACTGCTGGTCGCGGATGAAGCCCATTGCATCTCGCAATGGGGCTTCGACTTCCGGCCGGATTACCTGCGCATAGCTGAAATCTTGCCGGTATTAGGAAATCCCCAAGTGCTGGCTCTAACTGCAACGGCTACAAAAAAAGTGACTGATGAAATTATGGCCTATCTTAAGCTGAAAGATCCGTATGTGTATACGCATCCGATGGACCGGAAAAATATCGCTTATGACATCAAACGTTTTGAAAAGCCGAACGACAAAATAGAATGGCTGAAATCGTTTGTCCAGGAATTCGAGGGGCCAGGCATCATTTACGCAGGTACCCGCAAAAAATCACAGGAAATCACAGAGCTGCTGCTGGAAATGGGCTTAAGGGCAGCATATTACCACGGCGGAATGGAGCATCAGGACCGCATCTTCGTCCAACAACAATTCCAGAACGGCGAATTGGAGTGGGTGTGTTCGACCAATGCATTCGGCATGGGCGTCCATATTGCGGACATCCGCCACGTGATCCATTTCCAGCTCCCGACTTCCATAGAAGGCTATGTCCAGGAGGTTGGGCGGGCAGGGCGCGACGGTGAGCCGGCGCTTGCCACACTTTTATACGCGTCCGGAGATGAAATGCTGATGGAAAGCCTGGTGATGGATGAGCTCCCGAACCGCCACGAAATTGAAGTGGTGGCTGGAAATAGCCAGGAAAGCAAACGGCTGGTCGAGGAAGGGATCGTCCGGGAAACGGCTTACCGCGTGATTTCTTATTGGCTGAGCCAAATGACTGCGGAAGAAACTGTGGCGAGAATCGACATGATTCGGCAGGAGAAGATCCGCCAAATTGATAAGATGAAAAAATTAGTGAATTTGGCAGGCTGCATCCGGGAATATTTAGTCGGCTGCTTTGACCAGGAAGTGAGAGACAAACCCGTCAATTGCTGCGTAAATGATGGCCTTAATTATGAAGTATTTGAAAAAAAGAAGCAGAAATACCAAAAAAGCGAGTTGGACAATTGGCAAAATCGGCTAAATGCACTATTGCCATTGGGATAATTTTCCGATATTTCGTTTACAAAGTTGATTTTTTTCGGCATAATAGAGTTATCAGATTAGGATAGGAGCAGTCAACTATGGGAAAACAAAATTATCGTGACGCCATTGAAAAAGACCGCCAGGAAGTCAGTGTCCTAGGCAATGCAGCCGCTTCTAGAATAGCGCAGCGCAAGGCGGTTAAAGAAAAGCCGAAAAAAACGAAAAGTGCTTTATTGACGACGTTATTCTTCCTTTTCATATTAATTCCTGTTAGCATACTGATTTATGTCGCTTTTTTCTATGAACCCAATGATACGTTGACGGCAAACCCATCCAGTGATCAAGTGAGCCTGGAATCCCCGATTCCTGATGCGCCGCTGGTTCCAGTGGTGACGGAAGAAGAGGATTCTGAAGAATCGGCTGCCGCTGAAAAAGCCGAGGCTGCAAAAGCAGCTGAAGAAAAAGAAGAAGCAGCAGAAAAAGAAGCAACAGAAAAAGAAGCCGCTGATAAACTGGCGCAGCAGGAAGCGGAGAAAACTGCTGCTGCCAAAGAGCAAGCACAAAAAGAGCAGGCAGAAAAAGAAGCCGCTCAAGCGGAAGCTGAAAGAGAACGCCAGCGTGCGGAAGCAGAAAGACAAAAAGAACAAGCTGCTGCAGAACAGAAAAAACAAGAAACACCAGCTGCACCTGTCGCTGCATCAAAGACACATACTGTCCAGTCGGGTGAAACCCTTTACCGCATTGCCGTTAATACGTATGGCAGCGCTGGAGCAAGTGCGGGTGTTGAAAAAATCAAAGCGGCAAACGGCTTGAATTCAAATGAAATTACAGTTGGATCCACATTGGTTTTGCCTTAATTGCAGGATATAGTTATTCGGATGGCGAAGAACATAAAGAGTGAAAAAAGTATAAGGCAGAGGTGAATTGGATGTTTGTGAAAAGTGTAATGGTGAAAAAAGAAAAGTGTTTTACGGTAAACCCGGAAGATTCAGTCCAAAAAGGGTTTGATTTGTTGGAAAAGCATTCAATTGATGCGCTTCCAGTTGTCGATGGCAATGATTTCAAAGGGATATTCACTTGGTTCCATGGTTACCGTGCGTTTTTCCACTCAGGTATGAGCAAAGAGGATTTTATGAAATCCACTAAAATTGGAGACGTCATGGTCAACCAGGACGTTTATCTGGGAATTGATGACGTTTTCGAAAAAGCGATTGTCGAACTGAATGATTTCCCGATTATCGCTGTTGTGGAGAAAAATGAATTCCTGGGCATCGTCACACGCTATGACGTAATGACCCAATTGCAAAGCGCTTTCGGCATGCAGTCTGAAGGAACGCGCATTACGTTCACTTCAGTGGAATCAGAAGGCCGTATCGGGCGCCTTGGGGATATCATCGAAAAGTTCAAAGAATCCGTCATCTCGCTAGTGACGTTTGATGAAACCGACAAGCTTGTGCGTCGAATTGTCTTGAAAATAAAGAAAAAAGACAATGTTGAAAAATTCGTAAAAGAGCTTGAAAAATCAGGATTCCGGGTATTGGATATCGCAGAAGACTGATTGGGAAATAACCCATAAAGAGGCATAAGCAGCGCTCTGCTTATGCCTCTTTATTTATGGAAAGGAAAAGATTTATATGAAAAAGTTGATTTTTGCCGGGCTGGCGATTGGAGCAGCGCTGCCCTTTCAGATGGTGCGGAACGCGTTCGCGATAAACCTGCGGCGGCAAGCGATTGGGCTTCAGGCATCCAAACCATTCCAGCCATTTGACATGATGTTTATCTCGGATGTGCACAGAAGAGCCTTGCGGGAATCAATGTTCCGATTTCCGGTGGACATCATTGTCATTGGAGGCGACTTTACAGAAGGCGGGGTGCCGTGGAAGCGGGTGGAAGCGAATCTCGACATCCTGTCCCGGCAGGCTGCTGTCTATTTTGTATGGGGCAATAATGACCGTGAAATGGATGAAACCAAATTACGGGAGCTTTTCGCTAAATACAATGTCAAAGTGCTGGAAGACGAGTCGATACCGTTATTCGGACAACGCCATTTAAGGCTCGTCGGAATCGATTACTTCGCCTATAAAGAAAATTCGGTTGAAGCCGCTTTCTCAGAAGTCCAGAAAAGCGATACGGTCATCTTTGTTTCGCATACGCCGTTTGTCTTCAAAAAAGTAAGAGATCGGCATAAAATCGATTTCGCTTTGGCTGGCCATACCCATGGCGGGCAGATCCGCTTCGGAAAGCTGGGGATTTATCGGCCAGGGCGAACTGAGATTGCAGACGGCGTCGTCCAGTTGATCAGCAACGGATTCGGCACAACTAAATTGCCGATGCGCCTCGGGGCAGATCCGGAGTTCCATCTTTTGACTGTGTATCCGCTTGAAGAAAGATGACGCATTCAAGTGGCAGCAGCTGGGAAAATCCATTATGCTTGAAAGAGAGACAGACAGCGGGAGAGATTTAAATGATAAAAACAGACGTAATTATTATTGGCGGGGGCCCTTGTGGTTTAGCAGCGGCCATCGACTTGAAAAAAATCGGCCTTCATCCGATCGTTATTGAAAAAGGCAATATCGTCAACGCCATCTACAATTATCCAACGCACCAGACTTTTTTCAGCTCCAGTGAAAAGCTGTCAATCGGCGATGTCCCGTTCATCACGGAAGACCGCAAAGCAAAGCGCAACCAGGCGCTGGTCTATTACCGTGAAGTCGTGAAACGCAGCGGCATCGAAGTGCGGCCATTTGAAACGGTCCTGTCAGTGGAGAAAGATGGGCAATTCATCGTCTCGACGTCAAAAGAGACGTATTCAGCTAAATATGTCATCGCTGCTACCGGTTATTATGACAATCCGAACAAGCTGGCGGTTGAAGGAGCAGATTTGCCTAAAGTCATGCATTATTTCAAAGAAGGCCATCCTTATTTCGACCAGGATGTACTAGTCATTGGCGGCAAAAATTCGGCAGTCGATGCTGCGCTTGAATTGCATAAAGCCGGAAGCCGTGTGACCGTTTCCTATTACGGCACGAGCTATTCGAAAAGCATCAAGCCCTGGATCTTGCCCGAGTTTGATGGCTTGGTCAGAAAAGGCGAAATCACGATGCTATTTGACTCGATTGTCGATAAAATTACGGAAACCGAAGTCGAGCTGACAGTTAATGACACAAAAGAACGGATTCCAAATGATTTTGTCTTTGCCATGATCGGCTATCATCCGGACCATGAATTTTTGAAAAGAATGGGGATTTCCATCGATCCGGAATCCGGCCGGCCTAATTTCAATGAAGAGACGATGGAGACCGACGTAGAAGGTTTATACATCGCCGGGGTCATTGCGGCAGGCAATAATGCCAATGAAATCTTTATCGAAAACGGCCGCTTCCATGGCGGCTTGATAGCCGAAAGCATTGCTGCAAAAGAGGGTGCACAATAAGTGCATCTTCTTATCATTTTTATTGGCAATCGGCTATTTCCCGCATACGAATTCGTGTAAAATAGACCCCATAAGGAGCGATGTACATGAAAAAGAAAGTATCTTTAATCACCACCGGGGGAACGATCGCCAGCAAGGAAATTTCTAAAGGACTGCTGAAATCAGGTGCGATTTCCGGTAAAGAGCTTGCGGCGCTGTGCCAGCTGCCTGAAGAAATTGAAGTCAACGTCATTGACGTGTTTCAGCTTCCGAGCATGCATATTGGGTTCAGTGAATGGGCAGTGCTGAAAAAAGCGATTGAAAAGGAACTGGCTGATGAATCGGTTGATGGAATCGTTGTCACGCATGGCACCGACACACTTGAAGAAACGGCTTATTTCCTGGATTTGACGATTGACGACCATCGAACCATTGTCGTCACAGGATCTCAGCGTTCCCCGGATGATGTAGGCACGGATGTCTATTCCAATTTAAGAAACTCTGTATACGTTTCTGTCGACCATACATTGCGCGGCGTCGGAACGGTCGTTGTCTTTAATGAACGGATTTACTCCGCCAAATACGTGAAAAAAGTGCATTCCAGCAATTTGCAGGGCTTCGATTCTTTCGGGCATGGCTATTTAGGCATCATCGACAATAATGTTGTCAGTGTTTACCAGAAGCCGATTGACCATGAAGTCAAAAAAGTGGGCATCTCCATACCGCGCGTTGACATCGTCAAATGCTTTTCGGGGCAAGACGGTCTGCTCATCGATCTGCTGGTTCAGGGTGGCGCAAAAGGTATCGTGCTGGAAGCGGCAGGGCGCGGGCAAATTTCACCTTATATGGTGGATTCGATTGAAAAGGCAGTGGCAAAAGGCGTCGTGGTGCTGTTGACGACGAGTGCAGAAGAAGGGCGTGTCTACCCAAGCTACGGTTACCTAGGAAGCGCACATGACTTGATGCAAAAAGGCGTGCTGCTGGGCAGCGATTACGATAGTAAAAAAGCCCGGATTAAGCTGGCCGTTTTGCTGTCGGTTTCTGAACAAATAGCTATTGACTCTTTTTCCAATTAACATCCATCTCTTGTGGAATAACTAAAATTTCCCATTTGATTATGGTACAATAAGAGTGAATCCAGCAAAGGGGCATCCATATGATAATTCTATTAACTGTTGCGATTGCTCCAAGCTTGGCGCTGTTCAGTTACTTTTATTTGCGCGATGATTTTGCAGAGGAGCCGTCGAAATTAATTTTCCAATGCTTTATCTACGGAGCCGTTCTGACATTTCCAATTTTGTTTATCCAATACGTCTTTGATGTCGAAGGCGTTTTCTCCAGGGTGTTTGCGCAAAAAGTCTTTTTCCCGAGTATTGTCGAGGAATTCTTCAAATGGCTGGTGTTGATCATCGCTGTTTACCGGCATATCGATTTTGAAGATCCGTACGATGGGATTCTTTACGGCGCAAGCGTCTCACTTGGCTTCGCCACTATCGAAAACATCTTATACTTATTCGAGTTCGGCATGCAGACAGCGTTCCTAAGAGCGTTTCTGCCGGTTTCCAGCCACGCCTTATTTGGAGTAGTGATGGGTTTTTACCTTGGAAAAGCGAAGTTTTCAACAGGCAAAAGCGGCCGCAAATGGTTAGGGGTAGCTTTACTTGGCTCGTTGATTCTCCACTTGGCTTACAACGCCATCCTGTATTTGAATACTTCCTGGTCTTACGGCGTCATTCCATTCATGATCTTTTTGTGGTGGTTCGGCCTTCGGAAAGTCAAGCAGGCCCATCAACTGAGCGTCAGCCATTACCATGACCACACGTCGCTGCATCCGTAAAACAATGCAGACATCCAAGCTATCCCAAGATCTGCTGCTGACTTTGCGGGATAGCTTTTTTCAATCTGCGGAGCATGTGAACTCCGCTTAATCTAAACGTCCGCTTCTGCTTTTCTGTGTCCAGACTCCAGCGGACAGATTCTCGGGTCGTAAGCCATGCCGGCTGTGCGGCACAAAACGCCGCTTCGCCAGCCCGTCTTGCCCCCTCCGAATCTAAACGTCCGCTTCCGCTTTTCTGTGTCCAGACTCCAGCGGGCAGATTCTCGGGTTGTAAGCCAAGCTGGCTGTGCGGCACAGAACGCCGCTTCGCCAGCCCGTCTTACCCCCACCGAATCTAAACGTCCGCTTCCGCTTTTCTTGTGTTAAAATATGTTGAATACATATGATGAGGTGACATTTTTGACGAATCCAATACAAATCGCAATCGACGGCCCAGCAGCGGCTGGAAAAAGTACCATAGCAAAAATAGTGGCTGAGCAATTAGGCTATATTTATATCGATACGGGTGCCATGTACCGCGCCATTACATTAAAAGCGATAAACGAAGGCATTAATATGGCCAGCAATGAAGAAGCGGGTGAGTTGCTGCTTCGCACACAAATAGATTTAGAGCCTTCTGATAACGGACAGCTTGTGTTCATGGATGGCGAGGAAGTGACTGAAGCGATCCGCACCCAGCAGGTCACAAAAGCGGTGTCGGAAATGTCTGCGCACGCACTTGTGCGCGAACGCATGGTCGAGCTGCAGCGCCAGCTTGCGGAAAGCAGAGGCGTTGTCATGGACGGCCGCGACATCGGGACTGACGTTCTGCCAAATGCTGCATTAAAAGTGTTCATGTCAGCGACTGTGGAAGAGCGGGCGCAGCGGCGCTTTGCTGATAATCAGGTTCGCGGCATCAACACGCCTTTAGCGGAGCTGCAAGAAGAAATCGCAGCACGCGATAAAATGGACTCCGAGCGAGAGGTATCTCCGCTTAAGCAAGCGGAGGATGCGATTTATATCGATACGACCGATTTGACAATACAAGAAGCGGCACAGAAAATTCTTACGCTGGCCCAAGAAAGGATGGCATAAGGTGAATTTATACGCATTCGGCAAAACCTTAGTGAAAACCGCCTTAACGCCGCTCTACCGCTTTGAAGTGGTTGGGCATGAGAAATTCCCGAAAGAAGGCGGCATCCTTCTTTGCTCGAACCATATCCATGCGCTTGATCCGCCAGTTGTTGGAATGACCGCCCCAAGAACGGTTCATTTCATGGCGAAAGAAGAATTATTCAAACTGCCAATCCTTGGCGGGCTGCTGCCTAAAGTAAATGCTTTTCCTGTGAAACGGGGCATGAGCGACAGGGAAGCCATGCGCACTGCGCTTAAAATCCTGAAAAGCGGGGAAGTAGTCGGGCTGTTTCCGGAAGGAACGCGTTCGACAGACGGCATTTTGAAAAAAGGCTTGAGCGGAGCCGGATTCTTTGCCCTGCGCGGCAATGCAGACGTTGTTCCGTGTGCTATTATTGGCCCGTATAAGGCGTTCCGCAAAGTAAAAGTGGTGTTCGGTGAACCGATTATCATGGAGCCTTACAGAGAACGCAAAGCAACGCCAGAGGAAGTTACAGAAGCGATTATGGCATCAATCCAGAAGCTTTTGGATGAAAATAGCAAATAACAAGTGATTATTTTTGTTTTTATTAGAGAATTCGAATAAAATAAGATGTGTATAGTTTGTGAAGGAGGGCTACTGATGTCTGAGGAAATGAACATGACGGAAAACCGTGACTTCCAAGTGGGAGATCACGTAAAAGGTACAGTTCTTAAGATCGAAGAAAAAGCAGTAACCGTAACAATTGATGGCGCGCCATTTGATGGGATCATTCCGATCAGCGAATTGTCGAGCCTCCACATCGAAAAAGCATCGGATTCAGTTAAAGAAGGTGACGTTCTCGACTTGATCATTACAAAAGTCGAAGATGAGAACTTTGTATTATCAAAGCGTAAAGTGGACGCTGAACAAGCATGGGACTTGCTTGAGAAGAAGTTTGAAACTGGCGAAATCATCGAGACGGAAGTGAAAGATGTCGTCAAGGGCGGACTCGTTCTGGACCTTGGCGTGCGCGGCTTTGTGCCCGCTTCGCTCGTAGAGGATTATTTCGTTGAATCGTTCGAAGATTATAAAGGCAAGACGTTGGCATTTAAAATCGTGGAAATGGAAAAGGAGAACAACCGCCTGATCTTGTCCCACCGTGCCGTCGTCGAAATGGAAAAAGAGTCGCAAAAAGAAGAAGTGATGGACACGATTCACCAAGGCGACGTATTGAAAGGGAAAGTCCAGCGCATTGCGTCATTCGGCGCATTTGTCGATATTGGCGGAGTCGATGGGCTTGTCCACATCTCCCAGCTGTCGCATGAGCACGTAGAAAAAGTCTCGGATGTCGTCAAAGAAGGACAGGAAGTAACCGTCAAAGTCTTGTCCGTCGACCGTGATTCCGAGCGCATTTCACTTTCGATCAAAGATACGCTTCCGGGGCCATGGGACGCGATTGAAGAAAATGCGCCCAAAGGTTCGGTCCACACAGGCAAAGTGAAGCGCCTCGTCAGCTACGGCGCGTTTGTCGAAGTGCTGCCAGGAGTTGAAGGCCTTGTGCATATTTCCCAGATTGCGCACAAGCATATCGGCACGCCGCATGAAGTGTTGAGCGAAGGGCAAGAAGTCCAAGTGAAAGTGCTTGATGTCAATAAAGCCGACAAACGCTTGTCTCTCAGCATCAAAGAGCTTCAGGAAAAAGAAGCTGAACATTCGCATACCGATTACGAAATGCCGGAAGAATCCAGCGGCTTTTCCATCCGGGATGTTATTGGCGACAAATTGAAAGGCTTTAAATCCGAATAAAATGTCCAGAGCCGATAGGAAAATGGATCATATACGATTTGCGGTGTCGACAGGCCAGGGCAGGGAAACGATGTTTGATGATGTCCGTTTAGTCCATCAAGCATTGCCTTCCCTTGGTGTTGAAGACATCAGCCTTCATATCAGGACAGGTGATTTGAAATTGGAATCACCTGTTTTTATTAATGCCATGACGGGCGGAGGCGGCACGGAAACGACAAAGTTGAACGGGCTGCTCGCCCGGGCAGCGAAGGAAACGGGTTTAGCGATGGCAGTCGGTTCTCAAATGGCTGCGCTGAAAGATCCCGCTGAACGGACGACTTATGAAATTGTGCGGAAAGAAAATCCCGACGGTTTTATCATGGGCAATTTAGGCAGTGAGGCAAGTGTCAGCCAGGCGCAGCAGGCAGTGGAGATGATCGGGGCAAACGCCCTTCAAATCCATTTGAATGTGATTCAGGAGCTGACCATGCCGGAAGGCGATCGGGATTTCAAGGGAGCGCTTGAACGCATTGCGGCTATCGCGGAAAGCCTGCATGTACCGGTCGTCGTCAAAGAAACCGGATTCGGCATTTCGCGGGAAGCGGCAGAAAAGCTGGCGAACACCGGCATCGCTGCAATCGATGTGGGCGGTTTCGGCGGAACGAACTTCGCTTCGATTGAAAATGAACGGCGTGCGCGAAAACTTTCCTATTTCCAGGATTGGGGCGTACCGACCGCCGTTTCAATTATCGAAGTAAAGGAAGTCTTCCGTAAAACGGTGCTCGCTTCCGGCGGCATCCAGCATGCACAAGATGCCATTAAGGCTTTTGTGTTGGGAGCGGATGCTGTTGGCCTGGCGGGAGCGTTCCTCAAACAAGCGCTTGAGGGCGGAGAAAAAGGGTTGATTGAAGAAATCGGCTTGCTGCAGGAAGATATGCGCATGATGATGACAGCTCTCGGAGCAGCAGAGCCGGCTCGCTTAAGAAGCTGTCCCGCTATTCTATCCGGCGGTTTGAGCCATTATTTGACCATGCGCGGCTACAATCCGGCAATGTATGCCAATAGAACCAATAACTGAAAATTACACCTTTTAGGGTGATGGACATTTACAAGATGCCATCGCCTTTTTCGTGTATAATAGGAATATCAGAAGTGGAAGGATGAATTTATTATGTCAAAACCGGTAGTAGCAATCGTTGGCCGGCCGAACGTAGGCAAGTCCACGATTTTTAATCGCGTGGTCGGGGAACGTGTGTCCATCGTGGAAGATATTCCAGGAGTTACACGTGACCGCATCTACAGTTCAGCTGATTGGCTGACTCATGAATTTAACATTATTGATACGGGAGGCATCGATTTAAGCGATGAGCCTTTCTTGGAACAAATCCGCCAGCAGGCTGAAATTGCCATGGACGAAGCGGATGTCATCATCTTCCTGGTAAACGGCCGTGATGGCGTAACGACACAGGATGAACAAGTAGCGAAAATTTTATACCGCACGAAAAAGCCGGTCATTCTGGCCGTCAATAAAATCGACAACCCCGATATGCGCCATATGGTATTTGATTTCTACCAATTGGGTATGGGCGAACCTTACCCGATTTCAGGCTCACACGGTTTAGGCATCGGAGATCTTTTGGATGAAGTGGCGAAAAACTTCCCGAAAGACGATCAAGAGGAATACCCTGATGATGTTATCAAATTCTCGTTGATCGGCCGTCCGAATGTCGGCAAATCTTCTTTGGTGAATTCATTTTTAGGCGAAGAACGCGTTATTGTCAGTGAAATTGCGGGAACTACCCGTGACGCAATTGATACGCAATACGAATACGACGGCCAACCGTATGTCATCATCGATACGGCAGGCATGCGCAAAAAAGGGAAAGTCTATGAATCAACAGAAAAATACAGCGTCCTGCGTGCATTGCGTGCGATTGAACGCTCAGATGTTGTTTTAGTTGTGCTCAATGCCGAAGAGGGCATCCAGGAGCAGGACAAGAAAATCGCCGGCTACGCACACGAAGCGGGCAAAGGTGTCATCATCATCGTCAACAAATGGGATGCTGTTGAGAAAGACGAAAAAACCATGAACGTCATGACGCGGAAAATCCGTGAACATTTCCTTTTCCTGGATTATGCACCGATTTTGTTCGTATCTGCCATCAGTGGGAAACGCGTCCATAATATCCTTGAAATCGTCAACCGGGTCAATGATAATCATGCAAGACGCATCCAGTCGAGCATCTTGAACGAAGTTATCGAAGATGCTGTTGCGATGAATCCTGCGCCTACAGATAAAGGCCGCAGATTGCGCTTGTATTACGTTACACAAGTGGCCATCAAGCCGCCGACATTCGTTGTCTTTGTCAACGAGCCTGAACTGATGCATTTCAGCTATGAGCGTTTCCTGCAAAACCGGATCCGTGAGAGCTTTGATTTTGAAGGAACGCCGCTCCGGTTGATTACGCGCGCCCGGACATAATTGGAAAAAGGTGGTTACTGATATGGAAAAAATATCTGTATTTGGAGCAGGCAGCTGGGGCACGGCGCTAAGCTATGTATTAGCGCAGAATGGCCATGATGTCCTGCTTTGGACACACCGCGCAGAACAAGCGGAAGAAATCAACCAGCATACGAATAACCGATATCTTAAAAACATCAAGTTGCCTGAAAACCTTAAGGCAACAAGTGATTTGAAAGCAGCGGTCAACCATTCGGCGACTTTTGTTATTGCCGTTCCGACAAAAGCCGTGAGGGAAGTGTGTTCTGCTATAAAGGACGAGCTGGATAAAAAAGCCTTGTTTGTCCATGTTTCCAAAGGCATTGAACCGGATTCCTTGAAGCGCATCAGCGAAATGATCCGCGAAGAGGTTCCACCGCAATTGTTTGAAGATGTGGTCGTTCTTTCCGGACCCAGCCATGCAGAAGAAGTGGTGCTTGAACAACCGACTACAGTTACGGCTGCCAGTGAGAATACGGCTTCTGCTGAAAAAGTCCAGGACTTGTTCATGAACCATTATTTCCGCGTATATACGAATACCGACGTCATTGGAGTGGAAATCGGCGGTGCCCTTAAAAACATCATTGCATTGGCTGTCGGCATCACCGATGGATTAGGGTATGGCGACAATGCAAAAGCGGCATTGATGACGCGCGGATTGGCTGAAATAGCCCGCCTCGGCGTCAAGATGGGTGCTACCCCATTGACCTTTTCCGGCCTCACAGGCGTCGGCGATTTGATCGTCACGTGCACAAGCCCGCATTCACGCAACTGGCGTGCAGGGAATATGCTTGGCAAAGGGAAAACGATTGATCAAGTGCTAGAAGAAATGGGCATGGTCGTTGAAGGCATCCGGACCACGAAAGCCGCTCATCAATTGTCAGAGGCATACGATGTGCCTATGCCGATCACAGACGCTTTATACGCCGTTCTTTTTGAAGGCGTATCAACAAAAGACGCTGTGGAATTGCTGATGGGACGCATGAAAAAGAACGAAATGGAAGATCTCATCAACTTGCTTTAATTGTCACAAAAGAAGAGGCAGCGTCACTCTGCCTCTTCTTTTTTTATGCTATACTATGGTCTGAAACAGTACGAAAGGCGGTCTATTATGAGCTCTTTAGATAAAATGTGGGTCTCGTTTGCGGGAATTGCTTTTTTGATCATTTCAATGGGCATGATTTATTTAAGCAGGTATAAATTACAAAATGGCATAGTGAAATTCGTTTTTGCGTTAATCGCTTATATTCTGCTGATTCTTGGATTCTTTATAATGGTGTTCATCGTATTCAGCGGCCCAACAGGCGGCGCGTGAGGTGAGAAAAATGAAAAAAATATCGTTAATCGCTATTCTGGCTGCAGCTGCGATGTTCCTTTCGGGCTGTATGTTCCCGGAGAGCGAGCGGGCGGAGAATCAGATTCCTTACGAAGAGCAAGTCATTCAGGTGCAGAATGCGGTAAATCAGTATAGAGGAGCCCAAGGCGGCATTTTGCCGATCAAAACACGGGATATGGATGTTGATCAATACATCAAATACCCGATTGATTTCGCTAAAATCGTCCCTGCACATATGGCTGAAATTCCGCCGAATGCTTTCGAAACAGGCGGAATTTTTCAATACGTGCTGATGGATGTTGAAAAAAATCCGACAGTGAAACTTGTTGATTTGCGTATTGCTGAGGAAATTCGGTCGATTAATATACGCAAAAGCGCGAATGGCGGCCGGGCTCCAATTGCTGAAATCTTGGCAGACAATGTCTATAAGCTGAATTATAAAGCGATGGGCTTTAAGGAAGAACGCTTTGTCGTCAGCCCTTACAGCGGCAGAAACCTGCCATTGGTTGTTAATGGGCAAGGGGAGATCTTTGTCGACTATTCAATCGATTTATACTCGGCAATCCAGGAGTATGACGGCACCCTTGAAGCCGGCCAGGACATCCGGTTTTTGCTGTATGAAGACAATCCGGTAGTGCCGGCTTACTCTCTGCCTTATACCGTAGACGAGAATAATGAACCGGTCTTTAAAACGGAGTGAATTAGCGTGGAATTGCTGATTTAGCGCGGTTTTTCTCAAAATTAACGAATTTACAGGATAATAATTGAATATTTGTTGGTTTTATTGGAAAACCGCGCTATTAGTTGTTGCTATGCATTTTTCGTTATGATACTCTTTTTACAGGATTGAACGATTGCATCCCCTTTGAGAGGAGGTGAATAGCATGAACAAGACAGAATTAGTGAACTCTGTTGCTGAAGCAGCTGAACTTTCTCGTAAAGATGCTGCAAAAGCAGTTGACGCTGCATTTGAAGCGATTCAAGAAGCTCTAACTAAAGGTGACAAAGTACAATTGATCGGATTCGGTAACTTTGAAGTACGCGAACGCGCAGCACGTAAAGGTCGCAACCCGCAAACTGGTGCTGAGATCGAAATCGCTGCAAGCAAAGTTCCTGCATTTAAGCCAGGTAAAGCACTTAAAGACGCAGTGAAATAATCTTCTTTGCAGTACATAGAATGACTTTTGCGAGATTCGTTCCCGCAAAAGTCATTCTTTTTTTAAGTTTTCAATTTTGCCAACAAACCATACATATGCTACGATTTGTGAGAAAAGCGGAAGCGTTCGGAATGGGCCGGTTTATGATTGGCGATTTAAGGGCTAACTGCTTGCACCATGAACGGCTTCAAAGAGTGATTTGTTTTTACGGGGGGAAGAATAGTGATAGATACAAATTCCAAAAAAGTGGATTTAGATAAAATAGAGCAGGCAGTTTCGATGATCCTTGAAGCGGTTGGGGAAGATCCATCGCGTGAAGGCTTGCTGGATACACCAAAGCGCGTCGCTAAAATGTACGCTGAAGTATTTTCCGGTTTGCGTGAAGATCCGAAAGAATATTTTCAAACAGTTTTCCACGAAGGCCATGAAGAATTGGTTTTGGTGAAAGACATTCCGTTTTATTCGACATGTGAACATCATTTGGTGCCTTTCTTCGGTAAAGCGCATATCGCCTATATCCCGAGAGATGGTGTCGTGACCGGCCTTAGCAAATTAGCAAGAGCAGTCGATTCGGTGGCAAAACGGCCTCAATTGCAAGAACGCATCACGTCGACGATTGCCGACTCCTTAATGGAATCGCTGAATCCTCATGGCGTATATGTGATGGTCGAAGCTGAGCACATGTGCATGACGATGCGAGGCATTAAAAAACCTGGCGCTAAAACAGTGACAGCTGTGTCCCGCGGGATTTTCGAGAAAGACGATATAAAACGTTCGGAAATTATCACTTATATCAACATGGCTTGATAAAATGTCCATCATTTACCGGAAGAGGGTGAAAACATGGCTCAACCAGAATACATTGTAATCCGTGCACTTGAAGATGGCGTAAACGTGATCGGTTTGACACGAGGCAATGATACGAAATTCCACCACACCGAAAAGCTTGATAAAGGCGAAGTGATGATTGCCCAATTTACTGAACATACATCTGCGATGAAAATCCGCGGCAAAGCGGAAATCCAAACGGCACACGGCCTTACGGAAAGCGAAGCGAAAAAGTAGGCGTATTGTATGAAGGCGAGGCTGTGCCTGTGATATACTATAGGTGTATGGTATGGCTAAACCATGAATGGAGCAAGCAGTATGAATGAACAACAAATACATTCAAAAATCACTTCTGTGGAGACCGATGTGCTGAAAGCTGTTAAGCAGCGCACACTCGATAAGTTCACAGACGGCCCATCAGTCCTTAGGGCGAGGTTGTTTTTTTTGATTTTGCCTTTTTTTGACAATAAAATGTGGTCTACTGATATTGAAAGATCTGCTAAAACAGTGTCGATCGTCTATGCGGCTTTGCAGGCCCACGATTTAGTGGAAAACGACGTACTGGCAGACAAAAAACAGCAATTGACAGTACTGGCAGGGGATTTCTACAGTGGAATCTATTACAAGATGCTTGCCGAAACCAATAATATCGCTATGATCCAACGGCTTGCCACTGCCATCATCAAAGTGAGCGAGAAGAAAGCTTCTTTTTATTCCAGCGAAATACGATCTATGGACGAAATTGATGAAGCTATAAAGCAGATTGAAACTGAACTTTTGTTTTCGTTTTATAATTTTTATGGGTACCAGGAATACTCTCATTTGGCGGTCTTGATGCTCACCTATAATAGATACACTTCAGAACTCGACTGCTTGCAGAAGGACGGCCAAAGCCTGGCTTTACGGAAGATGACCCAGACATTGCGGCATCCGCTGCAGACCGAGCGATGGCTGCTGGATAAACTCGATTCGCTGTATGAAGAAATTCTGCAGACAATCGGCACACATAATTTCAGTTATGAACTCAAGAATTTCATGCTCCATCAAATAACCCCGCACCAGCATAGAGCTGAGCAGCTGACCCGAGAAGGATGACTGACATGCAAAAGACCAAAGAACAGCGAGTCCACGAAGTTTTCGAAAAAATATCGGTTAACTATGACCAGATGAACTCTGTCATCAGTTTCCAGCAGCACAATAAATGGCGTAAAGATACAATGGACAAGATGCAGGTTGCGAAAGGCGCATCAGCTATCGATGTGTGCTGCGGCACAGCAGATTGGACGATTGCGCTTGGTGAAGCGACTGGACCAACAGGCAGAGTAGTTGGCCTCGACTTCAGCCAGAACATGCTGAATGTCGGCATTGATAAGACGAAGGATATGCCGCAAGTCGAATTGATCCAAGGCAATGCGATGGCGCTTCCATATCCGGACAACTCATTCGATTATGCGACAATCGGTTTCGGCTTGCGCAATGTACCAGATTATGAACAAGTATTGTCTGAAATGCACCGCGTTCTCAAGCCCGGTGGAATGATCGTGTGCCTGGAAACGTCACAGCCGAATAATGCATTCAAACCGTTTTTCCGTTTTTATTTCCGTTTCATCATGCCGGTATTTGGAAAATTGTTCGCGAAGAGCTATAAAGAGTATTCGTGGCTTCAGGAATCTGCCAAAGATTTCCCGGGCATGAAAGAATTAGCGGCACTCTTTGTGAAAGTCGGGTTTGAAAAAGTGAAATACAAGCCTTACTCTGGCGGTGCAGCAGCATTGCATATGGGCATTAAAAAGTAAAATAGCGGGAGAGGTTTTTTAGTGGAAAAGGTGAAGATGAAATTGCTCTATTCTGACCTCAAACCAGAATTGGATTTAATTGAAAAAGAATTAGAACAGGCAGTGGATTCCGAGTCTCCCCTTTTAAACGATGCATCGCTCCATTTATTGCAGGCCGGAGGAAAAAGGATCCGACCTGTTTTTGTTTTGCTTGCAGGCAAATTCGGAACTTACAATATTGATGTCATGAAACAAGTTGCTGTGCCGCTTGAACTGATTCATATGGCATCTCTGGTCCATGATGACGTCATAGACGATTCCGAAATGAGAAGGGGCCAGCTGACGGTCAAAGCGGAATGGAATAACAGTGTTGCAATGTATACGGGAGATTTTATACTGGGGCGCGCCTTGGAATACATCACCGATATCGATTCGCCAAGGCTGCATCAAGTTTTGTCGCAGACGATGATTGAAGTTTGCCGCGGGGAAATCATTCAAATAGAAGATAAATACAAATTAGACCAGAACTTGCGTGATTATTTACGCCGCATCAAGCGTAAAACCGCATTGCTGATTTCTTCAAGCTGCGAGCTTGGGGCAATGGTTGCGGGAGCGGATGAAAAAACGATTGCGCATTTGCGGAGGTTCGGCTATTTCATCGGCATGTCGTTCCAGATCATCGATGACATACTGGATTTCACTTCATCGGATGAAGAACTCGGCAAGCCAGCCGGCAGTGATTTTATCCAAGGCAATATCACGCTGCCGATTTTGTATGCGCGCAACAATCCGGAAATCTATCGATTATTGAAAGATAGCCTGCAAAAAGAACTGACGGACGCTGAGAGGCTCCATATCGTCAAAGTGATCCGGGACAGCTCAGCAATCGATGACGCAAAAAAAGTCAGCGAAAAATACTTGAACAAAGCTTTGGGTGAGCTGGATCATTTGCCGAAAGGCCAAGCCTCTAAGACAATGCGCAAAATTGCATTTTTCATCGGCAAGAGAAAGTTTTAAGCTGGCAGTTGACAAATAGCATCAAACTGATAGTATTTTTTAAGGTGGGCATAAAGCCCGAGCTTTATACAGAGGAGTGTTCATAATGGAAAAAACTTTCTTGATGGTTAAACCTGACGGCGTACAACGCAATGTAATCGGTGAAATCGTGGCACGTTTTGAGAAAAAAGGCTATCACTTAGCAGGCGCTAAATTGATGCAAATCCCGACTGAATTGGCTGAAGAGCATTACGGCGAGCACAAAGAACGCCCATTCTTCGGAGAATTGGTTGACTTCATCACTTCTGGACCAGTTTTCGCAATGGTATGGGAAGGCGAAAACGTTATCTTGACTGCACGCCAAATGATGGGCGCTACTAACCCTAAAGATGCAGCTCCAGGAACAATCCGCGGCGACTTCGCAGTCACTGTCGGCAAAAACATGATCCACGGTTCTGATTCAGCTGAAAGCGCTGTTCGTGAAATCGGCTTGTTCTTCAAAGAAGAAGAATTGGTATCATACGAAAAAACAATCAACAACTGGGTAAACTAATCCCGCTAAAAAAGCAGCCTCGCTGCTTTTTTTATTTTGCCTAGAAATCTAGTCATGGCCTTTTCATTACGCTTCAACGCACTTTCATGTCTCGAAGCTAGCGAAGCGATGCAGAGACAGGCAGACGCTTTCCGCGGGCACGGCTTCAGTCTCCTCGTCGCTAGAAAGAGAGCTGCTCCTGCATCGCTGCGCTAGCTTCGTCGCAAACGAGGTTCTTCAAACCTCGCTTCCTGCGGGGCCTTCAGCTCAGGCTTTGCCCGCTGGAGTCGCCGCCTTCCGCTTCATTCAAAGATATTTCTTATTTGAGAGTTATTTCTTTTACAGAAGAACACCAAAGATACACTTTCTGCAGTTTCTTTTGGGTTCTCCAGATATGGAGCAAAACAGCGGAGAAAACCGTACTGCTCCTGCAGCGCTTTGCGCTTCGTCGCAAAGTCTTGCCTGCGGGGCAGCGTAGCGACGAGTCAGCCGAGACCCCGCAAGGAGCGAAGCGACTGAGGAGGCTTGGCGCTCGCCCGCGGCAAAAAA
>NZ_RQII01000016.1 GCF_004761975.1 Planococcus koreensis
ACGCTCGTAAATCTCCGCGAACGCTCGTAAATTCTTCTGAACGCTCGTAAATCTCCGCGAACGCTCGTAAATTCTTCTGAACGCTCGTAAATCTCCGCGAACGCGCGTAAATTCTCCTGAACGCGCATAAATCCCCGCCGCACCCTCAAATTCCGAACTCTCCCGCTCCACACCCCGCCCTCCAGCATGTTTTTTCGCATTTCGCCTGCGAAATGCATCCATTCTGCTCTTTTCACGCTGCCTTTTCGCCAACATCTACTGTTCTCGATCCAAAATACTCAGTGCAAGAGCGGAAAAGGAGGCTTTTCGCCAGCGAAAAGCTTTTTATAAAAGATAAGGACGTTCACTCCATTAGAAACGCGCAAAAACCGCCTGCGGAGATGATCCGCAAGCGGTTTGCTTGATTCGCTTACATGTTGCGGCGGTATTGCCCGCCTACTTCGTATAAAGCCGTTGTGATCTGGCCAAGGCTCGCCACTTTCACGGTGTCCATCAATTCTTCAAAGATGTTGCCGCCTGATTTCGCGACCTGCTTCAAGCGCGCCAAGGCTTCTTCTGAAGCGTTGCGTTCCTGGAAAGCACGCAGGTTAGCGATTTGCGTTTCTTTTTCTTCTGTTGTAGCGCGGGCGATTTCCATCGCGTTGATGTCATCGTCCGTTTGCGGATTCGGGTTCAAATACGTATTGACGCCGATGATCGGCAATTCTCCCGTGTGTTTCTTCATTTCGTAATGCATGGACTCTTCCTGAATTTTTCCGCGCTGGTATTGAGTTTCCATCGCGCCCAGGACGCCGCCGCGGTCGTTGATGCGGTCGAATTCTGAAAGCACCGCTTCTTCGACGAGTTGCGTCATTTCTTCGATGATGAACGCGCCTTGCAGCGGGTTTTCATTTTTGGACAAGCCGTGCTCTTTCGTGATAATCATTTGGATGGCCATCGCGCGGCGCACTGATTCTTCTGTCGGAGTCGTAATGGCTTCGTCATAAGCGTTCGTGTGCAGCGAGTTGCAATTATCCTGCAGCGCCATCAATGCCTGCAAGGTCGTGCGGATATCGTTGAAGTCGATTTCCTGCGCGTGCAAGCTGCGCCCAGAAGTTTGAACGTGGTATTTCAGCTTCTGGCTGCGTTCGTTGGCGCCGTATTTATCGCGCATAACGACTGCCCAGATGCGGCGTGCCACACGGCCGATGACCGTATATTCCGGATCCAAGCCGTTCGAGAAGAAGAACGATAAGTTCGGTGCGAAATCATCGATGTTCATGCCGCGGCTCAAGTAGTACTCGACGTACGTGAAGCCGTTCGACAAGGTGAACGCCAATTGTGAAATCGGGTTCGCTCCCGCTTCCGCGATGTGGTAGCCGGAAATCGACACGGAATAGTAGTTGCGCACTTTATGGTCGATAAAGTATTGCTGGATATCGCCCATCATGCGCAGCGCAAATTCCGTCGAGAAGATGCATGTGTTCTGCCCTTGGTCTTCTTTCAGGATATCGGCTTGCACTGTTCCACGGACGACTTGCAGCGTGCTTTCGCGGACTTCCGTGAATTCTTCAAGCGTCAATGCACGGCCGAATTTCTCTTCGTTCAGCTTCACTTGCTGATCGATTGCCGTGTTCATGAACATGGCCAGGATGATCGGTGCCGGTCCGTTGATCGTCATGGAGACCGAAGTGGACGGAGCGCATAAATCAAAGCCTTCGTATAATTTTTTCATGTCTTCGAGCGTACAGATCGACACGCCTGATTCGCCGACTTTTCCGTAGATATCGGGACGGTGGTCAGGGTCTTCACCGTATAACGTCACCGAGTCGAATGCCGTCGACAGGCGTTTCGCGTCGTCGTCTTTCGACAAGTAATGGAAGCGGCGGTTTGTGCGTTCCGGAGTTCCTTCGCCTGCAAACTGTCGTTTTGGATCTTCGCCTTCACGTTTGAACGGGAATACTCCAGCAGTGTAAGGGAATGAACCCGGTACGTTTTCTAAATAAACCCATTTCAAAATTTCACCGTAATCTTCGAATTTCGGCAACACCACACGTGGAATCTTCAAGCCTGAAAGGCTCTCTGTCCGCAAAATCGTGCGGATTTCTCGGTCGCGGACGGTCGTCACGAACTCGTCGCCGGCGTAAGCGTCTTTAATGGATTTCCAGTTTTCAAGAATGCGTTTTGATTCCGCTGTCAGCTCATCGCGCATGCCGTCAGCAAGCGATTTGAGGGATGCCAAAAGCGCATCGTCAGGCGCTTTTTCTTTCACCGTTTCCATGGCGCCTTCAAGCTGGAAGATGCGGCGTGCAAATGCAGCCTGTTCGATCGTTTTCGCATGGTAGCCGCGGACCGTATCTGTAATCTCGCGCAAATAATAACGGCGGTCGTTTGGAATGATCAAGTTCTCTTTTTGCGTTTTCGCAAACTGCTCGTAATCGGTTGTCCAGTCCGTCCCACATTTTTCATTGACGATGCCGACTAATGCCGCAAACAAGGAGTTTGTGCCTTTGTCGTTGAATTGGCTGGCGATTGTACCGAATACCGGCATTTTTTCCAGTTCATCATCCCAGCGCAAATGGCTGCGTTGGAATTGCTTTTGCACTTGGCGCAACGCGTCTTCCGAGCCTTTGCGCTCGAATTTATTGATAACGATCAAATCCGCGTAATCGATCATGTCGATTTTTTCAAGCTGTGTCGGTGCGCCGAATTCGCTTGTCATGACATACATCGACACGTCCGAGAAGTTCGCGATTTCCGCGTCCCCTTGGCCGATGCCGCTCGTTTCAACGACAATCAAGTCAAAGCCGGCCGCTTTCACGACGTCAAGGACATCGCCGAGCGCGCGTGAAATTTCCGTGCGCGAACCGCGAGTTGCCAAGCTTCTCATGAAAACGCGATTGTTGAAGATCGCGTTCATACGGATGCGGTCGCCAAGAAGCGCGCCGCCCGTTTTCTGTTTGGTCGGGTCGATCGACAAAATGGCGATCTTTTTATCCGGAAGTTCGGACAGGAAGCGGCGGATCAATTCATCCGTCAGCGAGCTTTTGCCCGCTCCGCCCGTACCTGTAATCCCCAGTACAGGTGTATTCTTCGATTTCGCACGGACTGCCGCAAGCAATGCGTCCGTATCGGTTTCGCGCGTGTGGGCTTCTTCAGCCGCCGTGATAATATGCGCCAAGCCGACCGGATCTTCTGCAGAGACAGCGTCCGCTGGGAGGTCTTCTTTCACAGTGGAGAAATCGCATTCTTCGACGATTTCCTGGATCATGCCTTGAAGGCCTTTTTTACGGCCGTCTTCCGGCGAGAAGATGCCGGCGATGCCGTATTCTTCAAGTTCCTTGATTTCGCGCGGCAAGATGACGCCGCCCCCGCCTCCATAGATGCGGATGTTGCCGGCACCTTTTTCGGCCAGCAAATCGTGCATGTATTTGAAGTATTCCATGTGGCCGCCCTGGTAAGAAGAAATGCAGATGCCCTGCACATCTTCCTGGATTGCCGCGTTGACGACTTCTTCTACAGAGCGGTTATGCCCCAAATGGATGACTTCCGCACCGTTTGACTGCAAAATGCGGCGCATGATGTTGATTGACGCATCGTGGCCGTCAAATAGGCTTGAAGCCGTGACGAAACGTACATGGTTCTTCGGCTTGTAGGTCGATTGTTCTTGTATAGTTGCCATGATCTATTTAACCCCCTGTATGGTGATTTTTTCCCCTGCCATCCCCTGCAGCAGAAATTGAGTCTGTAATTCGATGAATTCTTCAATGGTGAAATCGCGCAGCGCCCAGCGCCTGAACGCCCACATCTGTCCCTGGACGAATAAATGATGGGCTGCCAGCGTGATTTCTTTCGGCGACAATTTCACTTCGCCGCTTTCTGCACAATCCGCGAGCAAGCCTTCGAATAAAGAAACCATTTCCATTTCTTTATTGAGCACATATTGCAATGCGTCTTTCGGCAGCGACTTGGATTCCTGGTACATGACCACGAACTCATCCTGCATGTCGTCGATCAGCCCGTAATAATGGCCGATGGCTGTGACCAGCACTTCGAGTGATCCTTTTTCGATATCGAGTGCGTCGAAGCGCGCATGCACTTCGTCGTAAATCGAGTCACAGACGAGATACAGAACGTCTTCTTTGGTGCGGATATATTCGTACAATGTCCCAATGCTGAAACCTGAAGCTTTTGCGATTTCTCTTGTCGTCGTCCGGTGAAAGCCCTTTTCTTTAAAAAGCGTGACAGCGCCCCGGATCATCTGTGCCCGGCGCTTCGCAATCAGGCTTTCGTCTTTCACGGAGGACTGGACTTCACGCTTTCTGTTCATGAGCGATCCCTCCGCTTACTTCGTGACCATACGGGAAATGACCAAACGCTGGATTTCCTGTGTGCCTTCGTAGATTTGTGTGATTTTTGCGTCACGCATGAAACGCTCAACCGGATAATCTTTCGTGTAGCCGTAACCGCCGAATACTTGAACCGCTTCAACTGTGACTTTCATCGCTGTATCGCCGGCCATCAATTTCGCCATTGCCGATTCTTTGCTGTAGGACATTTTGTTCGATTCAAGCCAAGCCGCTTGATACGTCAACAAACGTGAAGCTTCGATTGAAGTCGCCATGTCTGCCAATTTGAATGAAATCCCTTGATTGGCTGAAATCGGCTTGCCGAATTGTTCGCGCTCTTTTGCGTAAGTGATTGAAGCGTCCATTGCACCTTGTGCGATGCCGACTGCTTGCGCTGCGATGCCG
Organism: Planococcus koreensis; assembly: GCF_004761975.1. GTDB lineage: Bacteria > Bacillota > Bacilli > Bacillales_A > Planococcaceae > Planococcus > Planococcus koreensis. The sequence continues at coordinate 4,734 of NZ_RQII01000016.1, forward strand.
TTGCGTCCGCCGTCAAGTGTTTGCATAGCGATTTTGAAGCCTTGGCCAAGTTCGCCAAGCATATTCTCTTTTGGTACGCGGCAATTGTCGAAAATGATTTCTGTTGTCGGGCTTGAACGGATCCCGAGTTTCTTTTCTTTTTTGCCGACTGAGAAGCCTTCAAAGTCTTTCTCGACGATGAACGCAGTCGTGCCTTTATGCTTCGATTCCGGATCCGTTACTGCGAAGACGATGTAGATGTCCGCAATGCCTCCATTTGTGATGAAGATCTTTGAACCGTTCAAAATGTAATGGTCGCCATCTTCTTTAGCGTTCGTTTTCATGCCGCCAGCATCCGATCCTGAAGCTGGTTCTGTCAGGCCGTATGCGCCGATTTTCGTTCCTTCAGCCATCGGGCGCAAGTATTTCTGTTTCTGCTCTTCTGTTCCGAATGTGTATACCGGCCAGCCAGCAAGTGATGTATGCGCAGAAAGCGTTACACCTGTAGATGCGCAGACGCGGGATAATTCTTCAACAGCGATGCAATAAGCCAAATAATCCGAACCGATGCCGCCGTATTCTTCCGGCCATGGAATGCCTGTTAGGCCAAGTTCTGCCATCTTGTCGAAAATTTCGCGGTCAAAACGCTCTTCTTCGTCGCGTTCTTCAGCCGTCGGCGCCACTTCTTTGTTCGCGAAGTCGCGTACCATTTTGCGGATCATTTCATGTTCTTCACTCAATTGAAAATTCATTGTCAAATTCCTCCAATTAATTATTTTATTAAGTTGAATATAATAACTTAAAGTTCATACACCGCTTCGGACGCTTTGGGCATGGCTCTCGCCATGAGCCGAGAAGACCACTCGTCTCATAGCTTCGCCTAGCTCTTTGACGCGCCTTCGCTAAGATATCTCTCGATATGGAGCAAAACAGCGGAGACGCCTGCGGGATAGCGAGACAGCCAAGACCCCGCAGGGAGCGAAGTGACCGAGGAGGCTTGGCGCTCGCCCGCGGCAAGCGTAGCTGTTTTGCGGAATATCGATTAAAGATAGAGATTTATTTCACCAATTGCTTGCTGATGACCATGCGTTGAATTTCGCTTGTGCCTTCGTAGATTTCCGTGATTTTTGCGTCGCGGAATAATCTTTCCACCGGATAATCTTCCGTGTAGCCGTAGCCGCCGAACACTTGGACCGCTTCGATTGCCACGTCCATCGCCGCTTTTGAAGCGAATAGCTTCGCAATTGACGCTTCTTTATTGCAATCTTTGCCGCGGGCGTAAAGGTCTGCCGCGTTATAAACCAGCAATTTCGCTGCTTCGACCTGCGTCGCCATGTCAGCTAATTTAAAGCCGATGCCTTGCTGCTGTGCAATCGGTTTGCCGAATTGGACGCGTTCTTTCGCGTAAGCCACTGAATGCTCATAAGCCGCTTCTGCAATACCAAGCGCTTGTGCAGCGATGCCGATGCGTCCGACGTTCAAGTTTGCCATAGCGATGCTGAATCCTTTGTTTTCTTGTCCTAATAGATTTTCAACTGGCACTTTCATATTTTCGAAAGTCAGCTGGACCGTGCGTGAGCCATGCATGCCCATTTTCTTTTCGTCTTTGCCGATGATTAAGCCCGGGTAATCCTTTTCAACAATAAAAGCAGAAATGCCGCGTGAACCAGCTTCCGGTTTAGTCGATGCGAAAACGATGTATGTATCGGCTTCGCCTCCGTTGGTGATGAACACTTTTGAGCCATTCAACACGTAATGGTCGCCCTGGAGCACGGCTTTCGTTTTCAAGCTTGCTGCATCCGAACCGGCTGATGGTTCCGTCAAAGCGAACGCACCCAAGTATTCGCCAGAAGCAAGCTTCGGTACGTATTTGTGGATTTGTTCTTCTGTGCCGAAGTTCAAGATCGGGTTTGTGCCGACTGAAGTATGGACAGAAAGAATAACGCCTATGACGCCGCTGACTTTCGATAATTCGTGGATGGCGATGATGTATGACGTAAAGTCCATTTCAGAGCCGCCTAATTTTTCAGGAGCCGTGATGCCCATCAAGCCGAGTTCCGCCATTTTTTTCAGGACTTCCCTCGGGAAATGTCCTTCTTCCATTTTTTCGATATACGGTGTGATTTCTTCTTTCGCGAAATCGCGCACCATGTTTCTCATCATCAATTGTTCTTCTGTAAATCGCAAATCCATTGCGGTTCCCCCTAAAGTTAGCTGTATTCGTAGAATCCGCGACCCGTTTTCTTGCCGAGCCATCCGGCTTTAACGTATTGGCGCAGCAACGGGCTTGGGCGGTATTTGCTATCGCCGAAACCTTCGTGCAGCACTTCCATGATGTAAAGGCATGTATCAAGGCCGATAAAATCAGCTAGTTGCAGCGGGCCCATCGGATGGTTCATTCCGAGGCGCATAATGTCGTCGATTGCTTCTTTTGACGCGACACCATCTTGCAGCGTGAAAATCGCTTCGTTGATCATTGGCATCAAGATACGGTTAGAGACGAAACCAGGAAAGTCATTGCATTCCACTGGCGTTTTTGACAATTTGACAGTCATTTCTTCGACCGTTTTATAAACTTCATCCGTTGTCGCAAGGCCGCGGATGATTTCCACCAACTTCATCACCGGTACCGGGTTCATGAAATGCATGCCGATTACTTGTTCCGGGCGGTTTGTCGCTGCCGCGATTTCAGTGATTGGCAATGATGATGTGTTCGATGCCAAAATCGCATGTTTCGGAGCCACTTCATCAAGCGTTTTGAAGATGGTGTGCTTGATTTCCATGTTTTCGACTGCTGCTTCGATAACGATGTCCGCATCGTGTGCGTCGTTCAAATCTAAGGATGGCGTGATGCGCCCGAGAATTGCCGTTTTTTCTTCTTCAGACAAACGGCCCTTTTCGACGTTGCGCGCCAAGTTTTTTGTGATGGCCGCGATGCCGCGGTCAAATGCTTCTTGCTTCATATCATTCAATTTCACGTTGAATCCTGCTTGTGCACATACTTGTGCGATGCCGGAACCCATCTGCCCGGCTCCGATTACCATTACGTTTTGAATCGCCATTATCAGTTTGCCTCCTGTTTTGGAACTTCGATCATGATTGCATCGCCTTGTCCGCCGCCTGAACAGATGGCTGCGATGCCGATGCCGCCTCCGCGGCGTCTCAATTCATAGGCAAGCGTCAAAATGATGCGTGCGCCGCTCGCGCCGATTGGGTGGCCAAGTGCAACTGAACCGCCATTGACGTTGACTTTTTCTGCATCCAATCCGGCAATTTTTGAACTTGCCAATGCCACTGCCGCAAACGCTTCGTTGATTTCGAATAAATCGATTTCTTCCAGTGTCTTGCCTGTTTTCTTCAAGATTTCATTGATGACAATGCCCGGTGTTTCCGGGAAACGGTGCGGCTCAATCGCCACTTCCGCGTGGGAAAGCACATAAGCCAGTGCTTTTTTGCCTTCTTTTTCCGCACGCTCTTCGCTCATCAGCACCAGCGCAGCTGCACCGTCATTGATGCCAGGTGCGTTTCCGGCTGTGATGGTGCCGTCTTTGCCGAATGCCGGGCGCAATTTCGCCAAGGTATCCGTTGTCGTGTCTTCGCGCGGCGCTTCGTCTTGATCGACTTTGATTGCATCGCCTTTGCGCTGTGGAATTTCAAGAACAGCAATCTCTTCTGCAAAATGGGCACGGGCGATGATTGCGCGTTCGTGTGAACGGGCTGACCAAGCGTCCTGCTGTTCGCGCGACAAGTCAAAGTCGGTTGCTGTCGAGTTGCCGTATGTTCCCATATGGACTTTGTCGGGATGGAACGAGCAAGAAAGTCCGTCATGCACCATGCCGTCGACGACTTGTGCGTCGCCCATGCGAAGGCCCCAACGAGCTTTCGGCAGATAATAAGGCGCATTCGACATCGATTCCATGCCGCCAGCGACGATCAATTCCTCATCGCCCAAGCGGATGAGCTGATCCGCCAAGGTTACTGAACGCATGCCTGACGCACAGACTTTATTGATTGTTTCCGTTTTTACGTGATACGGGATGCCTGCTTTTTTCGCTGCTTGGCGTGAAGGGATTTGTCCCTGCCCAGCCTGCAAAACGTTGCCCATAATGACTTCCTGGATATCTTCCGGATTGACGCCGGCACGGTTCATCGCTTCTTTGATCGCCGCTGCCCCTAAATCACTGGCGCTCAACGAACTCAAGCTGCCTCCGAATTTCCCGAATGCTGTACGTGCTCCATCAATAATCACTGTTTTTGCCATTTGTGTTTTCCTCCTTTTGAGTTGTAAACGTTTACAAAAACGAAAAAAGATATGGGTTTTGCTTTAAATAAATCGTTATATCTTTAAGAAGATTTAAATCTGCTTCGTCGCAAAACATTGCCTCTGCTTCTGCATCGCTTCGCTAGCTTCGAGGCATTAAAGGGCGTTGCATCGCTGCGCTAGCTTCGAGGCAAACCCATTGCTCCTGCATCGCTTCGCTAGCTTCGTCGCAAATAATTTGGCCGAAATCCTTTCGGCCAAATTATTGACTGAACGCTCGCTCGGTTTGATTCCGAACAAAAAGGGAGTTTTTAGACTCCCTTTCATTTTTCTTGCTTTATGCTATTATCTTATACAATTTTCGCGCTTTTGGCAATTCTTATTGAACGATTGTTTCTTCCACTACTGGTGCTTGTTTGCCGATAACCGCCATTTCCAGCAGTTCTGCGACGTCGTATGTGCCGACTTCGTCTTCGACTTCTTTCGCTTTTGTGCCGTCGGACAGCATTGTCAGGCAGTATGGGCAGCCGGAAGAGATGATGGTCGGGCTGACTTCAAGGGCTTGTTCGGTACGGGCCACGTTGACGCGATGGCCTGCATCTTCTTCCATCCACATCAAGCCGCCTCCTGCTCCACAGCACATGCCGTCTTGGCGGTTGCGGACCATTTCGACAAGCTCGACGCCTTCGATCGCTTTCAGGATTTCACGCGGTGCGTCATAAACGTCGTTATAGCGGCCGAGGTAGCATGAATCATGGAACGTGATTTTTTCATTGACCGGGAATTGCGGTTTCAAACGGCCTTCTTGCACCAGTTCGAACAGCATTTCGGTATGGTGGTAGACTTCCGCTTTAAAGCCGAAATCCGGGTATTCGTTTTTGAAGATGTTATAAGCATGCGGATCGATCGTGACGATTTTCTTGATTTCCGCTTTTTCGAATTCTTGGATATTCGCAGTCGCCAGTTCCTGGAACAGGAATTCGTTTCCTAGGCGACGCGGCGTATCGCCGGAGTTCTTTTCTTTATTGCCGAGAATCGCGAATTTTACTCCTGCTTCGTTCATCAGGCGGGCAAATGACAACGCGATTTTTTGCGAACGGCTGTCGAATGAACCCATTGAGCCCACCCAGAAGAGGAACTCGAATTCTTCGCCGGCTTTGTTCATTTCTTTAACTGTCGGGATGTGGACGTCTTCGCGTGCATCTCTCCAGTTTTCTTTCTCTTTGCGGTTAAGGCCCCATGGATTGCCCTGCTTTTCGATGTTTGTCATCGCGCGCTGTGCATCTTTATCCATTTTCCCTTCCGTCATCACAAGGTAACGGCGCAAGTCGATGATTTTATCAACGTGCTCGTTCATTACCGGACATTGGTCTTCACAGTTCCGGCAAGTTGTGCACGCCCAGATTTCTTCTTCTGTGATGACGTCGCCGATCAAGCTTGGGCTGTAAAGTTCGTCGATTGAAATGCCTTCAGCACCAGCAGCCATCGCGAGCTGGTTGCCTTGCGAATTATTGAATGCCATTGCCGGCACCCAAGGTTTCTGGCGCGTTACAACTGCTCCAGTGTTCGTCAAGTTATCGCGCAGTTTCGTGATCAAGTCCATCGGCGACAGCATTTTCCCTGTGCCGGTTGCCGGGCACATATTCGTGCAGCGTCCGCATTCCACGCAAGCGTAGAAGTCGATCATTTGGGATTGTGTGAAATCAGTGATTTTGCCGACGCCGAATGACGGCATGGCGTCCTCGTCTTCTTCGTCTTCCATTTCTTCAAAATTAATCGGCTTCAAACGCCCGACATGATCGACGCGGTGGAACCATGTATTGACTGGCCCGAAAATCAAGTGGGCGTGTTTTGATTGTGGTACGTAAACCAGGAATGTTAATAGGAACAAGAGATGCGCCCACCACATGACGTAAAAAATAGTTGCTGCTGCTGTTTCAGGAAGGCCGGCAAATAAAGTCGCAAAAAGGGATGCGACTGGCTCCGTCCAAGCTCTTTCGTGATCCAGCCAAATCATGGATGCGCCGTTTCCGACTAGCACTGACACCATCAAGCCGCCGATAAAGATCAGCACCAAGCCGGATTTCCAGCCGCGTTTCAGGCGGACCAATTTTTCGATGTATCTTCTATAGAATGCCCAGACAACTGCGACAAGAATCGTCAGCGTGACGATTTCCTGGAAAAACGTGAATGCCGGGTAAAGCGGACCAAGCGGCAAATGTGCTCCAGGCACTAGCCCTTTGATGATGAAATCAATGGCGCTTGCCTGCACGAGCAGGAACCCATAAAAGAACATGACGTGGATTGTTCCGCTCTTCTTGTCTTTCATCAACTTCTTCTGGCCAAAGACATTGACCATGACTTTGCGCAGGCGTTCGTTGAAATTGTCTTCGAACTCCACTTTTTTGCCGAGCTTGATGAAGTCATAGCGCGTTTTCAGCAAATAGATGAATAAGTAAACTGCGTAGCCCGTGATTGCCAAAAACAGAATCCAGTTAGCAATAAGCAATGGTTCCATTGCGAAATCCCCCTTTTATATATATATTCCAAAAATTCCTTAAATAAATACTACGTGACCGCTGTTATAATGTCGATTGTTATTTCTATATTAGAATATGAATGAGCATTCAGTCAACCCAAAACTTGAAAGGGTTTTCATTTATTATTATACACATCGCTTTTAATTAATATAGCCCCTATATTGACGAAGAAATTTTGGATGTAAAAAAAGCATCGCGGCAAGGCGATGCGTTCAGTCTTTCCGTATTAATGGATACAGACAGGGGCCGAAATGTATTTCCAATGGCTTTCTTTCTTTAGAAGAAACGCCGATCAGCACGCAGCTGGCCGGTCCCGCAGAAGCTGCGGTGTCCACGATTTCCGAAACGTTCACTTTCTGTCCGAAAAGCAATTCTGCTTCCCGTGCGATTCCTTTAGAGCCGACGGGCCAAACACGCTGGATCAGCCCATTCGATAAAGCATCAGCAATCTTTTTCAATTCTGCCACCTGTTCACTTTGCTCAAGAACATCCTTGCCGACGAGCGGCTGGCCATAAATATACCAGGAAAGCCTGCTTGGCTGATCGAGTGCTGCCTTCCGCTTTCCAAACATTGTCACGGCAATACTGGATTGCAGCGTTGCCATATTGCTTTCAGAACTTCCCGCACATTTCGGCATCGGCCGGCTGATTTCTGCAAATAATTCCTCAATCCCTTGCACATAACGTTCCCACTGATCTTCCCCGCTGAAATTATGAAGGAGAAGTGCTTCCGGCTCACTGCCGGCTGCCCATTGTTCGAGCAAGGCGACGCGTGCCGCGAATTTCGCCGTGAGTGCATCAGTGGCAAAGACATTGTCCGCGGGCTTTTCGCCGATGGCTGCACTATTGTCCGAAGTCACAATCCAGTCGCCCAGCTCCAATTCATGCCTCATAAGAGCACCTTCTCTTTAATGCCCGCCAGGACTGGCATGACAACGCTAGCTGCTGCGGCATTCAGCGAAGACGCGATTAACAGGCCGGGAACAGTTGCATAGAAAAATGCGGGCGACAGCAAAAAATAGAATGGAACGGCTGCCACTAGACCGTTAACCGCAATAAATACAAGCCATTTACTTTTCCGCCAGCCGGCATGATGCAGCGTGGCAAATAGCCATACAGCCGCAAACATTTCAAAGGCAATCAGGCTGTGGAATGGCCCCAGAGGAAAGCCGCCCAGCATCGCTGACAGCAAATGGCCAATCGCCGCGATGAGCCCCGCGCCCCGTGCAGACAAAAACAGCACCGCTGCAAGCGCCGGCATCGAATCCATCGCAATGGACGCAATGCCCAGCGGAATTTTAATCATGCCGCCGACGACCGATAAACTGATAAACAACGCAAACAGCGCAATTTTTTTCGCCGGCATGTTATTCACTCTTTTTTCCGCGTCCGCCGTTCTTAAACACTTTTGCACTGCGGACGTATTCATTGTCAGGAACACCTACGCGGCAATTGGCCACACGTGCAGCGGCAAATAAATAATCCGACAAGCGGTTTAAATAACGCTGGACGACCGGCGGAAAATCTTCACCTTTTTTCATCAGCGTTACAGTTTGGCGTTCCGCCCGGCGCGTGATGGTCCGTGCAATATGCAAAGTCGCCGCTGCTGGCGAACCGCCCGGCAAGATAAAACGTTCCAGCAACGGCGGCTCATCCATCAAATCATCGATGCGCGATTCAAGAATAGCGACTGGCTGTTCGGTCATTTTAAATTGCGGTTCTTTTCGCACATCCGCCAAATCGCCGCCGCAATCGAATAATTCATTTTGAATCGCTTCGAGGTCTGCAAGCAGATCTGCATAGATTTCCGGATCCAATTCCGTCATCGCTTTGCCGATGAACGAATTCGCTTCATCGATCGTGCCGTATGCTTCGACGCGCGCATCGTCTTTATCCGCACGCGCACCGATCAAACCTGTCTGTCCTTTATCGCCCGTTCTTGTGTAAATTCTCATGCAAATCCGCTCCTTTTAAAGTTTCTGGTATGCCGTACCAAATCCGCGTAACCGATGCTGCCTGCAAAAATAATTGCTGGTACAAACGGCCAAGCACATCACGCAATTCCCGTTCGAGCGGGTCTGCCGGCACGATGCCCCGGTTGATGTCCGTTAAAATCCAGATTTGGCGGGGTCTCTGATGCGCTATGGCATCTTGTACCAATCGATTGAGCTCCCTTTCATCCGTACCATTTTCCAATTGCCTTTTCACCCAAAGCTCCAATCCGGCTACGACGGCCCCAGGAATAGAATCGCGAGGCAATTCGCCTTCGAACCAAGCTGCTTCCCTGCATCCCGGCAGCCCTCTTACAAATTGGCGTTTGCCGTTAAAGGCGCCGCCGAATACGATATGCATTGCTGCCCCTCCTCATAAGCTTTCCTGCTTTGCCAAGTGATGCTATAGCGATGGCCATGAAGCGCAGTCTGCTGATTAAAAGCATGGCCGGTCGCTTTTGCTGCCAGATAGCGAACCGGTCCACCATGCGTCACAATCGTGAATTCATTTCCTTCCGGAAGCGAACGGACCGCTCTGTCAATGCGGATGGCGAGTTGCTTCAGGCTCTCGCCTTCCGGCGGCGCGGTTTCTTCCGGATCATCAATCCAATCCCGGTAGGTTTGGCAGTTCTTCAATTGCTCATAGGTTTTCCGCTCCCATTTGCCGAAATGGCATTCCCGCCAGTCCGGATCGGCATGGTAAACCGCATTTGGAAAGAGAACTTTGGCGGTCTGCCGGCAGCGCATCAAATCGCTGCCCCACACGTTCCGGACAAAAGGATTGTTTTCGCCTTCAAATGGCAGCACCGGTTCATCCGTCCAGCCGATGTAACGCTTTTCTTTGTTGCCGGCTGTTGGTGCATGGCGAATCAGATGAAGAATAAACACATTGTCCATAACAAGATTTCGGCTCCTTCCACGTAAGCCCCGAACAGATCTCCCGTCATGCCGCCGAAGTTCCGCGAGCACCAGCGCCTGTATAAAAATAGGAAAAGAAGAAAAACCGCCAAAACGGCAAATGCCACGAACCAGCCGCCCGCATACAAAAGCAGTGCGGCTACAAGGAGCAGATAACTGGCGGAAGCCACTGAAAGCCATCGTTTTTCTGCTCGTTGTTGGAAGAAAGCAGCCAATCCATCTTTTTTAGCGCTTTTCGTCCAATTGAATAAAATCAGCAAACCGGTTCGGGAAAGCAACGGAACAATCATCAGCCATATCAGCGGCAGATCCACTAAAACTTCTGCAAGCACGATCACCTTTCCTGCGACTGCAAAGATGAGCGCCATCGTTCCAAACGCCCCGATTCTCGGATCTCCCATAATTTCCAGCCGTTTTTCCCGGTTCTGATACGAAAAGTAGGCATCTGCCGTATCAGCCAGCCCATCCAAATGGAGTCCTCCGGTTGCCGCAAAGAAAAAGAATACGAGCAAAAATGCACCCAGCAATGGGCTGGCATCGGTGTATTCCTGAAACAAAAATGCCAGTGCCAGTGCAGCTGCCCCCATCACCGTCCCTAAAAGCGGCAACGCCATGTACATGACTGTAATGTCCCGCTTTTCCATGGGCAACGCTTTTTTCACCGGAACCACCGAAAAAAATTGAAAGGCGAGCGCAATTCCTGAACCGATATGCCCCCTCATTTGAACACCTCAATCAATTGCCTTACTGCTGGCCAGTCAATATGGGCCTTTACATGCTCCGCCCACAGGCCATAGCGGTCGACTTCAACTGCAGCTTCCGGTTCCGGTAAATTTCTGCTCTTCCGGATCGGCGCCAAAAACGCATTCCGGCATTCCGCATGTGCAAAAAATCCGTGGAGATGCGTGCCGAGAATCTTGCCTGAAAGATAACCTTCTGTCCCGTTTTCGAAATGGATCAGCGGCAATGACGATTCTGCCGTTCTGCCGGCATGGATTTCATAGCCTTCCACGGCTGCTTCTTGACCGGAAAACCGCACTTTTCCGCTGCGCCTGGCGACAAGCTTCTCTTCCATGAATACGGTCTCCATGCCAGCGATCAAGCCCAATCCTTCCTCAATGTCTACAGCCGTGCCATCAAAGCCACTTGGATCGCGCAACAATTCCCCCATCATTTGATAACCCCCGCATAAGCCGACAATCCAGCATTCGTGCTGAAGCGATTGCAGCTTTTCTGCAAGCCCCTGCTGTTTCCAATAACGTAAATCAGCAATTGTGCTTTTAGTGCCTGGGATGACCAAAATATCGGGTTGGCCGATTTCCTCCACCTTTTCAATCCACCGCAAGGCAACATCCTGTTCCATGAACAACGGCTCGAGGTCAGTAAAATTCGATAAGTATGGATGTTTCAATACCGCGACATCCACTGCATTTTCACGAGTTTGCCTCACTAGCTCACGCACGCCAAGCGAATCTTCCTGTTCGATCCGGTGATCCGGCAAATACGGGATTACCCCGAACACCGGCAAACCAGTATATTCTTCCAAAAATCGGATTCCATCTTCAAATAACCGGATATCGCCCCGGAATTTATTGATGAGCAAACCTTTCACCCGCTCTGGATTCGGGACAAGTGCCAGCGTGCCGATGATGGACGCAAAGACGCCGCCTCGTTCGATGTCGGCAACAAGGATCACCGGCACATCGGCATATTCAGCCACAGCCATATTCACCAGGTCGCGGTCATTCAGATTGACTTCCGCCGGGCTGCCTGCGCCTTCAATGACCACATGGGTGAACGTTTTTTCCAAATTGGCAAGTGCCTGTGCAATCGCCGCTTTTCCGTTTTCGTAAAACCGCTGCCGGTAATCCATCCCATCCAGAACCAGCGTTTTTTTGCCGAACAAGATCACTTGCGACTTCATGCTGCTCTCCGGCTTCAGCAAAATCGGATTCATGTCGACCGTCGCGATTATCCCCGCCGCTTCAGCTTGAACGCCTTGAGCACGCCCGATTTCTTCGCCTAATACAGTAACGTAAGAGTTATTGGACATGTTCTGCGACTTGAAAGGCGCCACTTTCCTGCCTTCATCGGCAAGAATACGGCACAAGGCGGTGCAAATCATGCTTTTCCCGACATCTGATGAAGTTCCTTGGATCATTATGCCCTTCATGCGGTCACTTCCTTTTATAAGCAAATCCATTTTCCATTTCAAAAGCTTCCTCTGACTCAGCAACGAGCCACAGATGGATTCGTCCGAGCCAGCGCTGATACGGTTCATCGCGAATAAAATCATCCATGACTTCGTTCGATACCACAACCAGCAGTTCTGAAACTGCTCGAATCCCGTGCAGCGTCTCTTGCAGCGCTGCCCATTTTTTCTCCATGCAGCCGGGCTGTGCCGCACAAGGCGTGCCGGTTTCCCAGCCTGCGTATAATTCATTGGCCAGCCAAGTCGTCACGCAATCCCAAAGGACCGCGTCTCCAGTCTTCAATCGGGGCAGCGCCTCTTCAAGATGAATCGGCTGTTCGATGGTCGTCCAGCCATCATAGAAGCGGTCTTGGCGATGCCGCTCAATCCGCTGTGCCATTTCGTTGTCATAAGCTCTTCCACTCGCAAGGTAGATACTCCTCCGGGCTTTAGCGTGGAGAATTTTATTTTCCGCCCATGCGCTTTTGCCGCTGCGGACGCCGCCGCTGATAAAAATCATTTTGTTTCCAGCCATGCGCTGATCGCCTCCCGCAGCTGAATCATCTGTTTCGGCGCTTTCATGCCGATGCGGAACCACTCGCCTTCCATACCGCGGAACGATTTCGTATGCCTCAACACCAATCCCTTTGCCAGCATGTCCATGAAAAACTTTTCAGCATCCTTTTCTGGCGGCAGCCGGAACGACAAGAAATTCACGGCCGAATCAGTCGCCTCGCAGCCATGCTCCCGTAAAAACCGTTCCATTTGCTGCCGTTCCCGGTTCGCTGCTTCCACCACTTGCTTACGGTATTCCGCCTCTTCGAAGCAGCGCGATCCAAGATTTGCTGAAATCGCATTGACGTTCCAGTGGGCAGCGCCTTGCTTGAGTTCCGCTACGATGGCCGGATCTGCGATGGCATATCCGAGGCGCAGGCCGGGAATCGCATACATCTTCGTCATCGACCGGACAATAATCAGATTCGAAAACTCTTTTTGCCGCCCGATAAACGAGTGCTGCTCCCCCGCAAAGTCAATAAATGCTTCATCCAATACCAGTTCACAGTTTGCTGCCTCACATGCTTCTGCCAGAAAAACCAGCTCAGGATGTGTAAGCATCCTGCCGGTCGGGTTATGCGGGTTGCATAGATAAAGCGCTGTGCTGCCTGCGAGCTCTTTCGCCACTTTCTCCAGCTCCATGCGCCAGCTATTGTCTGCTGTTAATTGCACCGTGGCGATGTCAGCGCCTTCTGCCTCCAAGGTTTTCCGGTATTCGGAAAAAGCCGGCTCAATCAATACCACCCGTTTGCCGCGATAGCGCGCGAAAGCCAGGTGAAAATCTCTGCAGCGCCGTTTCCTGCCGCCACGCAATGCGTTTCAAGTTCATGGTACGCTGCTGCCGCGCTGCGAAACGGTTCCCCATCCGGGTCCGGGTATCGGCGAATCTGTTCGAGCAGGTCCGGCCAGGCTTGTTCCACAAAAGCCGGCGGCCCAAAAGGATGGACATTTTCACTGAAATCCACAATCGAATGCGGCTGCTCCACCCCTGCTTGTTCAAATAATTTGTGCGGATTTGCACCATGGTCAGGCAATTTCAATGAGAATTCCTCCTAATGCAAATAGAATGAAAAACCAAATGGCCGCTGTTTGCATATGGCTGACGGCATCACGGATATGGGCAGCTTCCAGCCGGTAGACCGGGACCCCCATGCGAGCCCGTTCCGAAACGATGCCTTTATATGTATTGAAGCCGCCCAGCTCAATTCCCAATTGAATCGCTGTTGCTGCTTCCAGCCAGCCGCTGTTCGGGCTGGGATGCTTCTTGGCGTCTGTGTGCCATTCGGCAAACCGCTGGCGAAACGTCAGGCTTCTTTTATTCTCTGTCAGGATCAGGATCAACGCTCCAGTAATCCTGCTCGGAATGAAGTTCAAAAGATCGTCCAGGCGCGCTGAAGCAAAACCGAATTTTTCAAACTCCTGGTTTTTATAGCCCACCATCGAATCACATGTATTGGCAGCTTTGTAAAACCACAACCCGGGAGCTCCAAGAAGGAACGCCCAAAACAACGGGGCCGTCACGCCATCGCTCGTATTTTCCGAAACCGTTTCGACCACTGCCCGCGTAATTTCACTTTCATCCAATGCGTCCGTATCCCGGCCGACAATCCAAGACAGCTTTTCTCTAGCAAGTGTCCAATTTTCTTCAATCAAAGGCTTGTAGACTTCTTCTGCAGCGTCCTTTAAACTTTTTTGCGCCAAACCTGAAGCGATCAAGACGCCTTCTACGAAAATTCCCAGCACCCAATGACAGGCATAAGCGCTTTTCACAAGCAGAAACACGCTGCCGAATGTGATCGCCACAATAAATGCTGTCATCAGGAAACCGTTGCGGAACGCGTGAGGTTCCTGGTTCCAGCGTTTTGTTAATCGGCTTATCCCGTTCCCGATCCAGCGCACCGGATGCGGCCACGTTGGAGGATCGCCCACAAGCCGGTCAATCACCATTCCAAGCGCGATTGCGGAAAGATGGCCAATCATTGCATTTTCGCCTTTCTGTAAAGCGCGATCGCTTCAATCGTGCATTGGTAGACGCCCGATCCGATCAACCCACCAAGCTCTGTAATCGGGCCAGCGTAAGGCAGGATCGCGCCTTGTTGAGTCGCTGCCACCAGACAGCTGTCTGTAGATGTTCCAGTCGCAATCGTTCCTGTCAGCGGATCTTTGACGCCTTCTTGATGCAGCGCTTTTGTTTTCGCTTCAGTAGCCGTAATCATCGCTTGGATGAATGCTTCATCCGACAAGGCGCCATTGACCAAAATCCAGGTGTTGATTGTTCCGACTCCGAGTGGCCTTTCGATCGCTTTTGATACATCCACTGCATTGCCGACGCCAGCTGTCACCGCAATGACGACAGAACCGAACGAAGAGGGAAATTCTTTGATGATGACATGCTCTGTCTTTATAGCGGTCATCATGCCCACAGTATCGGTCGGCTTAAAGCCCCGCTCTTCGATAAACCGGGTCATCTCGCTTAAGCTGTCATCGATGTTGTAATCCATATCCACATGGCGGTTGATAAAGGTACGGTACCAGCCCGCTCCTGCGTTGATAACAGCGGAAGATACGGTTTTCAAGGGCACATCACTTTCGTACAGCACCATTTCCGCTGAAATTGAAAAGTCCTCCGCCCGGATCGCCGATGCCGACCGCGGCCGTTCAACTCCCGGAAGCAGCGTAATCTGGGGTTTCGGCAATTCGGGATGCGGATGGTTGCTGACACGAGCTTGGTAAACCCTTTCAATATCCTGTTCCCGCACCACTTCATGGGGTTCTCCGATGCGCATCACATGCCCCTTGTCGAGAAGCAATAATTGATCGCAATACATGGAAGCGAGATTGATGTCATGGAAAATAGAAATAATTGTTAAGTCTTTTTCGATTGCCTGCCGTTTGATGGTATCCAGCAATTCCCGCTGATGATTGATATCGAGATGGTTGGTCGGTTCATCCAATAACAGGATTTTCGCATTCTGTGCAAGTGCTTGGGCGACGAACACCCGCTGCTGCTCTCCGCCTGACAATTGGTCAATTGGCGTATGTTCATACTGCTGAATATCCATCAAACGCAGCGCCTCGGCAACGGCCGCTTCGTCTTCATGAGACCACGAGGCAAACCAGCCGCTTTGGTGCGGGTACCTGCCGAGAGAGACGGTTTCCCGGACTGTATGGGCAAACGCGTGTGCATGCAGCTGCGGCAGAACAGCCATTTTCTTCGCCAATTCTTTCGCTCCGAATTCGCTGATAGCCCGCCCTTCAATCTCAACCATTCCACTTTTGGCTGGAAGAACGCCGCTGATCAATTTCATCATGGTGGATTTTCCGCTGCCGTTCGGACCCAAAATACCCAGCATTTTGCCTTTTGGCACTTCGAAAGAAACGCCTTTAACAATGGTCTTGTCTCCATAGCCGCCGGTAAGTTCCGTTATTTTCAGCATGTTAAGCCACTCCTTTGCGCTGCCGGAAAAAGATGAAAGCAAAGACCGGTGCGCCGATAAATGCAGTAATTACGCCAATTGGCAATTCTGTTGGGGAAATGATTGTCCGCGATACAAGATCACAGACGATGAGCAACGCTGCTCCATTGATAAAAGACAGCGGCAGCACATGGCGGTGGTCCGAGCCCCATACGAGGCGCACCATATGCGGTACGACGAGGCCGACAAAACCGATGGTGCCGGAGACAGCGACAGCTGCTCCTGTCAGCACCGAACCGCTGACCAAAATCATCATCTTGCGCTTTTTCACATCGACGCCGAGATGCTGCGCCCGTTCTTCGCCGAACAGCATGGCATTCAACTCCCTGCGGTTGAGCCACAGGATAAACGAACCGATCAAGATGAATGGCAACGCCATTTGGACAAACGGCCAGCCGCGCATCGAAACGCTGCCGAGGAGCCATCCGATGATCTGGCGCAGCTCTTCACCGGTCAAAGCGATCATCAGCGAGATGAGCGAACCGAGAAATGAACTGAAAATGATGCCGGTCAAAATAACAGTTTCCATTTTCATTGCTTTGTCCACCAGCTTCGCAAACGCCATCACGGCGAGCATCGTTACGAGCGCTCCTAACATGCTCATCACAGGCAATGTATAAATGCCGAGAAAAGGGATGGAAATGCCGAAAAAGAGTGTCATCACGGCGCCGACTGAGGCACCGGAAGACACTCCTAACGTGTAGGGATCAGCCAATGGATTTTTGAGAAGCCCTTGGAATGCTGCACCCGCAATGGCCAGCGCGGCGCCGACAAGACCTGCCAGCACTACACGGGGCATGCGGATATTCCATAAGATATTAGCTGCTCCTTCATCCGATGCCGGATTCCAAATGACAACCGGCGATATCGACACCGTCCCGACCGTTACGCCCAGCACCACGGCGCCTCCCAAAAGAAAAAGAGAGACGAAATAGGCAATTACTTTTTTACTCACTGAAAACCTCTGGATAAACCGTTTTTGCCAATTCCATCAAACCTGCCGTCAATCGCGGGCCTGAACGGGTTACTTGGTCTGAATCCACGTTATACACTTCTTCTTCTTTCACTGCGGCCACTTCGGCAAAGCCGCTGCGTGCTTTAATTTTTTCTACAGCATCGGGCACATAGGCACCTTCTGTTGAGATGATCACTTCAGGATTCGCATCGACAATCGCTTCTGGATCCATGCTGACCCATCCTTCCTGATCGGCAGCGATGTTTTCAGCATTGATGATATCCAGCATTTCGTCGATGAACGTCCCGCTGCCCGTTGTGTAGATATCCGGTGTGCTTCCGACTTCGACAAATACGGATTTCGGTTCTTCAACCGCGCTTGCTTGTTCTTTTACTTCCGCTACTTCTGCTTCCATGTCAGACACCAATGTTTCCGCTTCTTCTGTTGCGCCAGTCGCTTGGCCGATGATCGAGATCGTTTCATACACTTCATCAAAACTGGTCGCTTCTTGCACCACATAAACCGGAATACCCGCGTCGCGGACTTGCTGAAGCCCCGCTTCTCCTACAGCAACTCCGGACTCATGCGCCAATACCACGTCCGGATTCAAGCTGATGATTTTTTCAACATTGAATTCCTGCCCGCCGATTTTCTCAACTTCTGCAGTTTCTTTCGGATAATTATCAAAATCAGACACGCCGACCATTTTGTCGCCAAGCCCAAGTTCATAAGCAATTTCTGTATTTGAAGGAATCATCGAGACAATCGCCTTCGGCTCTTCTTCAATTATCACTTCTTCGCCAACTGCATCCGTCAATGTCACCGGGAATTCAGCTTCTCCCGCTGCCGGTGTTTCTGCCGGTGCAGTTTCTTCCTGTGCCGGTGCCGCTTCTTCTCCGCACCCTGCCAATAATAATGCCGCCAAACCTGTACTTAATCCAACTTGCCAAATCTTCTTCATCTGTGAAATCCTCCGTTTCTATTCTGAAAAGCGCAAGCGCCTGTCCAGTCCAGACAGGCTTAAGGCGAATCGCCGAAGCGGCGTATTTCACCGCACAGGCGAGGCGGCTTAAGACCCCGAGGGACTAGGCGCTGCGTTTTTCAACAAAAAAATAAATCCCCCGCAAATTCTGCGAGGGATTGAAAGGACGACATAAAAAAGCATGTACATCCAGCCGGTCCTCGCAGGCTATGTGGGCGTTGTCATAAAGGCAGGTCTCCTGGCTTGTGATCATCGCTTGCTGCGCCTTCCCAAAGTTTTGCTTCAGTGGCATTGTTGCAGCTTGCTCTCACTTACAGTGGCGGGACCGCGCCGGAATCGAACCGGCTTCCCTTTTAACTCATGTTCTTAGACATAAGCACCTTTATGAATGAATATTCGATTGCCTTACACCAATAGTATACACGAAAAACTTTTCGTGTCGCTTACATTTTTTCCGGAGCGGAGACGCCGACAAGCTTCAAAGCATTGGCAATTGTCGTTTTCACTGCCGTAATGAGCGCCAATCGTGCACGCGTCATGTCTTCGTCTGAAGTGTCGAGGACTTTATTGGCATTATAGAAGCTGTGGAAGTTTGCCGCCAGCTCATGGATATACGTTGTGACGCGGTGCGGAGCACGCTGTTTCGCAGCATCTGCTACGACTTGCGGGAAATCACCGATTTTCTTCAGAACATCGATTTCTTTTTCCGAAGCCAAGAGGCTCAAATTGTCAGTTGATGCGATAAAGCCTTGTTCTTCCGCTTGGCGCAGGATTGAATTGATGCGCGCGTGCGCATATTGCGAGTAATAGACTGGGTTCTCGTTGGATTGCGAAACAGCCAAATCCAAGTCGAAGTCCATATGCGAATCGCCTGAGCGCATCGCGAAGAAATAACGGACCGCATCCAAGCCGACCAATTCCACCAATTCACGCATCGTCACCGCTTTGCCGGTACGTTTGCTCATCTTCATCTTTTCGCCGTCTTTGTACAATTGCACCATCTGGATGATGCTCACTTCAAGCGTGTCGCGGTCGTAGCCCAATGCTTCAATCGCCGCTTTCATGCGTGGGATATAGCCATGATGGTCCGCTCCCCAAATGTTGATCAGCTTATCGAAGCCGCGCGACAATTTGTCTTCATGGTAAGCGATATCCGGCAATAGATAAGTGAATGAGCCGTCGTTTTTGATCAATACACGGTCTTTGTCATCGCCGAATGTAGTCGAACGGAACCAAGTTGCCCCGCCTTCTTCAAAAATGTGGCCATTGGCGCGCAGCTTGTCCAATGCGATTTCGATTTCGCCTTTTTCATACAAAGACGTTTCCGAGAACCAGACGTCGAATTCGACGCGGAAATCAGCCAAATCTTTCTGCAATTTCGCAAGTTCCACTTTTAAGCCATGCTTGCGGAACGCTTCGAAACGGTCTTCTTTCGACAAGGACACGAATTTATCGCCATGTTCTTTGACCAGCTCTTCTGCGATGTCTTTGATATCCTGCCCGCGGTAGCCGTCTTCCGGCATGTTCAGCTCTTGTCCAAGTGCTTCAAAATAACGCGCTTCGATCGACCATGCCAAATTGTTGATTTGGTTGCCTGCATCGTTTATGTAGTATTCGCGTGACACGTCATAGCCGGCCATATCCAAAACGTTGCATAACGAATCGCCGACTGAAGAACCGCGGGCGTGCCCCAAATGGAGGTCGCCTGTCGGATTTGCCGAAACGAATTCCACTTGAATGCGTTCGCCGCCGCCTGATGTGCTGCGACCGTAATCTGCTTTCTGCTCAAGGACCAATTTCACAACGTCCTGCAAATAATCTTTTTTGATCGTGATGTTGATGAATCCTGGGCCGGCGATTTCGATTTTCTCGATGTTCGCCGCTTCTTTGTCGATATTTTCAACGATTGCTTCCGCAATGACACGCGGCGCTTTTTTAGCTACGCGCGCCAACTGCATCGCGATATTCGTCGCATAGTCGCCGTTCGCTTTGTCTTTCGGTGATTCCAGGAAAACATCCACCGGTTCTGCCGTCAATTCGGCTTTTTGAACTGCCTCGCTGATTGCTTGTTTGATTGCGTGCTGCACTTTTTCTACTGCATTCATTGTTTGCCCTCCGTAAATTGAATTTCCATTTCGTATTCGCCAACGTGACTCGAGCCCATCGCCAAATCGTAGCGGACTTTAAAATGTGCGTCGCTGGCTGAGAGTTCATGCGCTTTCGTCGTCAGCATGAACGAGCCGTGTTCGTTCGTTAAATTGCCAGTCTGTTCTGTATGCAATAAAAACGGCAGCCGCATCTGCAGGCCTCCGCTTCTCATAATCACGGCATCCTGTTCCCCGATCTTCACTGTGGTCTTGATGTCCAGTTCATCCTGCCGCTCCTCATACTGCAAGTAACGCCGGTCATTTTTCACCGTCATCGTTCCTTCAGACCACATTTCAATCGTCTGTTCTTCCACGTCCGGCTGGCGGATTATGGTCGTCAGTTTGATTTTTACCAATTTTCTCATGCCGCCCCGCCTCCTTTAAGTAATAGCCTTTCCATTATAGCTCGATTCCGCGCTTGTTTTCAATTAAGGCTTTGGCGGAATATGCACAAAACACCCAAAAACGGGCAGAAATACAAAAAACCACTCCGAAGAGTGGTTTCACATCCATCCAATAAAACCTGCTTTTGCATGGAATTATCTCTTGTACGTTTTCACAAAAGAAGGGCGCGCAAAGATGTTCGGCCTCTTGTCGATGCCGTCTGCCGTTCCACGTTTCGCATGCGCCTGGCCATAAGATTCCGACGCTTGCCAGTCTTTAAACGATTGTTCGTCTTTCCACATCGTCAGGATGATGTATGTATCTGAGTTCAGCGGCCGCAATACGCGGATAGCTGCAAAACCAGGCTCCCCTTCCACCTTGCCTGCCCGGTTCTGGAAACGCGATTCGAAAATCTCGCGGCCTTCATCCGTTACTGGAATATTATTGAACACAGCAAAATAGCCGTCGTTGATGTCGCCGACTGCATTCAATACTTCAAACGCTTCAAAACCTTGTGGCGGCGTCTCTCCTTTGCTTTCAAAAAGCACCGTCGATTCGCCATTGTCTGCCAGGCAAATCAGCTGTGCATTCGGAGCGGCATCTAGCATTGCTGCCTCTTGGTCGCTGTTTCCCGTCCATTTATACAATTCCATTGCCAGCACCTCTTTCAATTCTTCATTCCCTTCTATTTTATCTCGTCTGCCCAAAAGAATCTATCGACAGCACCACTGGCAATTCCTTTACAAACCCGACTTTCGCCCTTTTTCACTAAATCCGAGTATTCGGATGAGCGGCTTGATCGTCAAGCCCTGGACGAGCAACGAAAACAGAACCACGGCGAATGTCAGGAGCAGTACCGTCTCCCTTCCATCAAAGCTCGATTGAAGGCTGAGACTGCCAAGGCGATGGAAAGACTCCCTTTCACCCCGCCCCAATTCAGCAAGATCCGCTCCTTCCTATTGAGGCTTTTTGCTGGCATGGTGCTAAGGTACAGTGCAATGACCCGTGCTCCGATGACGATGAGAATCGCATAGAAAATGATTTCCCAATGCCCTCTAAAATCGATATTGCGGATTTCAAGGCCGACAATCAAGAAAATGAGCGAGTTCGCAATCAAAGCGATGACATCCCAAAAGGAATTGATATTCCGTTCAGTTATTTCTGTCATCCCGATTCGGGCGCCATACTCACCGAAAACAAAACCGCCTGACAAAACGGCGATGACTCCAGAAACATGGAAATGTTCAGCAATGAAATAACTGCCGAAGAACAATAATGCAGATACGACGATTTCAAACGGATAATCATCATAGAACCGGATAATTTGCGAAAAGATAAAACCAAGTATGAGGCCCACGATGACGCCGCCTACGGCAAAGCGCAGAAACAGCCAGACTCCGCTTCCGACGCCCGCCCAGCCCATTTCGATATACGTCAATAAATACAGGGAAGATATCTGAAAGAGCACAATCGCAATGCCGTCATTGAACAGCGATTCCCCTTCCATGATGGTGGACAGCTTCTTGGATACACCAGCAGATTTAAAAATGGACAATACACTGATCGGATCGGTTGCGCTCATCAAGGCAGCAAATGTAAAAGCCACGGCAATCGGCAGCCCCAGCAAAAAAAGTCCGGCAAAGCCGATGATGATAAAGGAAAGTAAAGTGCCGCCCAGCGCCATCCCGATCACCGTATTTTTCTCCTTGTATAAATCGTGGACCGGCAGTTTCAAAGTCGCATCGCCCAGGAGGATGGGCAGGAACAGCGAGATGATGATGACTTGGAAGACATTTGATTGCGTAATGAATGCTTCTGCCTGGTCGATCATAGGGATCGGCAAATTCACGATCCCTAAAAAGAGGCCGACCAGTACGAGCGCAATTGCATCCGGCTGCTTGATTTTCCTGGCAACTCCAACTACGGAAATCGCAATGGCCAGCAGTATCAGAATCTGGATAAACACTTCATTGAAATCATGCATGCTCCCGCGCTCCCATCTGCCTTTTATCCCTTCCATTTCTCAAAAACTGAGCTTGTAAACATTTTAGCTAAATCAACTTGTTTACTTGTTGCCAAGCTGCTCAGCGTACCGAATGAAGTTTGCTTTCCTATTGTTTTTCCAACGCAGTCAATGCCCAAAAAATTTCCCATTTTCATCTCTAAGATCACTTCCAAGCAGGCTAGCTTTTACCGATGAAAATTTCAAAAAGGCCGCCTGGAAATTTCCAGGCCGGCCTTTTTTCGATTATTTTACCCAGCCAAGAATCATTTCACGGATGAGTTTGCTTGCAGTATTTGCAGTTTGGTCGGAATGGTCGTAGACCGGTGCCAATTCAACAAGGTCGAATCCAACAACATTGACGCCTGACGCGGCAATGGCGTGGATTGACGCGAGCAATTCGCGCGACGTGATGCCGCCCGCGTCGACTGTGCCTGTCCCTGGCGCATGCGCCGGGTCGAGAACATCCATGTCAATCGTGACGTAGACGCTGCGTCCTGCAAGTGTTGGCAACACTTGTTTCAACGGTTCAAGCACTTCGAATTTAGACAAATGCATGCCGTTTTCTTTCGCCCATTCAAATTCTTCTTTCATGCCCGAACGGATGCCGAATGAATAAACGTTCTTCGGTCCGATGTGGTCCGCGATTTTGCGGATCGGCGTGGAATGGGAATATTCTTCGCCTTCGTAGTTTTCTCGAAGGTCTGTGTGCGCGTCAAAATGGATGATTGCTAAATCGTCGTATTTGCTGGCAACGGCTTTCATGACCGGCAGCGACACAAGATGCTCGCCGCCCATGCCCATCGGGATTTTCCCGTCGGCTAAAAGCGTGTGCACATACGTTTCGATTTCAACAAGGGATTTTTCCGGATTGCCGAATGGCAGCGGAATATCTCCAGCGTCGAAGAATTTGACGTCGCCGAGTTCGCGGTCAAGGTACGGGCTGTATTCTTCCAGCCCGATCGATACTTCACGGATTTTATTCGGTCCAAAGCGCGACCCGGGACGGTAGCTGACTGTCCAGTCCATCGGCATGCCGTAAAGCACAGCTTTGGATTCTTCATAGTTCGGATGGCTTTTGATGAATACTTTGCCTGAATACGTTTCGTCGAAGCGCATCTTATTTACCTACCAGGTCTTTCACGAATTTCGGCAAAACGAAAGCCGCATTGTGCAATTCTTGCGTGTAATACTTTGTTTCGATGTCGTGGAAACGCTCAGCTGGAACCTCCAGCGGGTTGTATTTTTTCGAACCGATCGTGAACGCCCACAAACCGCTCGGGTAAGTCGGGATGTTCGCCAAATACAAGTTTGTGATCGGGAAAATCTCTTTGACGTCTTTTTGTACTTGTTCGATCAGGTCCGCTTTGAACCATGGGTTGTCCGACTGTGCGACGAAAATGCCGTCTTCTTTCAGCGCTCTCGAAATCCCCGCGTAGAAGCCTTTTGTGAACAGGTTGACTGCTGGCCCTACAGGTTCAGTCGAATCGACCATGATGACGTCGTATTTGTTTTCGGATTCTGCGATGTGCATGAAGCCGTCGCCGACGATTACGTCAACGCGTGAATCTTCAAGGCCCGATGCGATTGAAGGCAAGAATTTCTTCGAGTACTCGATCACTTTGCCGTCAATGTCGACAAGCGTCGCTTTTTTAACAGAAGGGTGCTTCAGCACTTCACGGATTACGCCGCCGTCGCCGCCGCCTACAACCAGAACGTTCTCAGGGTTTGGATGAGTAAACAATGGAACGTGCGCCACCATTTCGTGATAAACGAATTCATCTTTTTCAGATGTCATGACCATGCCGTCAAGGAACAGCATATTGCCCCATTCAGCCGTTTCTGCCATCTCCAAAAATTGGAAATCCGTTTGTTCGGTGTGAAGCGTTTTATTGATTTTCATCGTAATTCCGAAATTCTCGGTTTGTTTTTCTGTGTACCAAAATCCTGCCATCTATAATCAAACTCCTTTTCGCTCAATTTAAAACTCCTTAAAAAAGTATAAGTCTTTTCAGCAAAAGTGCAATATTTTTTTGCACACAGTCCTTTACCCGCTGCGCTTGGAGCTACACTCAAAATAAAAAGGTTTTCTGCAGGGGGAATTTTTCCCTTCACAGAAAACCTTTTTATCCTGATGATGCGGAGAAAGAGACATGAGGCATTGGGCTTGGGTTGTTATCGCAATGGCTCACGGCACTTGCTCGCACTTCAGGTGTCCTAGCTTTCTATTCAAAAGCTGTAGTTATAGTGTACTGCCTTTCTTTCCCAACTTCAACCGCCTGCAGAAAGCAAATACAAATGTCACAATTCAGTCAAAAAATTACCTTATTTACCCATTTAAATCTTCATGCAATTGTTCGCTGCTGCGCTCCCACATTTCCGGGTTGTGGTTTTTCAAATAATCGGCGAGCACCTGCTTGGAAGCTTCATCCATTTGATCGACAACGATTTTGCGCTTCATCGATTTATCCATCAAATTGACATGTTCCGCCAACACCTTGTAGCCGCGGCGTTTTTCGCGGTTGACGACCATTTCGCATGCCGTGACGCCTGCGTAATATGGGCCTGCGGGATTAAAGTCGATGGTGATCCAAATCAGCCAATACGGCTTGCCGCCTTCCGAGTCCTCGCGGTTGACCGTAAACTTGATGCCGCGCTCGACTTGGCTGCGCGCATGCATCGCGCCGATGTCAATGAATGCTTCCTTTTCTTCGATGTCGATAAACAGCGGAGAAACGTTTTCCAATGACAGCGAACCGATGCCGTAGCCTTTATGGCCGTCAGTCGGATCGTTCTTTATGATGGTGAAGCCTACTTTTTGTTTTGGTTTTTCTTCATTTGCCATGTGTCTATTTCCTCCGTTCTGATATGATAAAAGTATCTTCATAAGAGCTTCGCTAATTTTGAAGCTGATAAAAAAAGGAGCTGTATCCATTATGCCATACGTAACTGTCAAAATGCTCGAAGGCCGCACAGAAGACCAAAAACGCGCGCTGGTTGAAAAAGTCAGCCAAGCCGTTTCCGAGACAACCGGCGCACCGATTGAAAACGTCACTGTCTTCATCGAAGACATGAAGAAAACCGATTACGGCGTTAAAGGGAAATTGTTTAGCGATATCTAAAATGCGGACACCCGCTCGGTTATACGAAAAAACTCCCGTTACGGGAGTTTTTTTTTGCCTGTCGTGAAACTTGCGACAGGCCTTTTCATTTCGCTTCAACGCACTTTCATGTCTCGAAGCTAGCGAAGCGATGCAGAGACAGACGGACGCTTTCCACGGGCACGGCTTCAGTCTCCTCGTCGCTATGCTCCTGCGGGGCCTTCACCTCGTGTCGCTCTGTCGCTTTGCTCCATCACTGCTCCCGCTGGAGTCGCCGCCTTCAGCTTCATTCAAAGGATTTTCTTAATACGATTCATTTCTTTAGTCGAAGAGCTAAAAAGATACATTATCTGCATTTTCATGCCGTTTCCAGATATGGAGCAAGGCAGCTCCGACTCCCGCGGGATAGCGAAGTGCCGAAATCCACTCGGGCGCTAGCACGAGTTAGTTCGGCGCAAGCCCGCAGGAAAGCGGTGCTGTTTTGCGGAATATCGGCATATAAAAAACTTTTAGCATTCAAGTGAAAGTTTTTTTATTGCCGTAATTCCGCTATAAACCCGTAAGCTTCTTCGATTTCATCTGGCGTGAAATTCAGTTTCGCTTTGACGATGTGGAGTTTCTCAATCTGTTCTTCGCGTTCCATATGGTCAAAATACAGGAGGGTTGCCGTGAGTTCAAGGAAACGGCTGCTTTTGCCGTTCAGTTTTCCGGCGACTTCCGGTGAATCCAGAATCGACTCTTTCAGCGTCCCGCGGAAATCCGCACCTTCTTTGGTGACAGCATATTTATATTGAACGTATGACCCTTTGTCTTCGAGTTCCTCCGACAAAAACCCCATATCGCATAATTCCTCTACACGGGCTGTCAATTCTTCGGAATACGGTCCGTAAATATGGAATTCGTATTTTTCCTGGAATGGCACACCCAGCTTCTTTAAAATGTAAATCATTTTCTGCATTTTTTTGCGTCCGGTAATCCCATCAGCAGTGGCAATGAAGTCCACGATTTTTGCGTGTTCCTGGAGCAACTATACCCCTCCTTCTTTAAGCATTTCCACGATTTGCTGCTTGATGGCTTTTTTCTTGCCATCGACCAGCAACTCGGCCGGGAAATATAATTTATAGTCGGTGCGCCGTTTGCCGGAGATCGCTTCGACGATCTGGGACAGGCGCGACAATTCCTTGATGTCGCCGTTCGGCATCAATAAGTGGATCGGCAAGCGCTCCCCTTCTTCGCCTGGGCGGTAAAAGTCATAAGGCAAGTCTGACGTAGAGTCGTCGACCAAATAATAATCGGGATCGATCCCCGCTTTTTTAAACAAGCTGGCGAGTTCCCCCAGCTTCCGGTAATCTTTGCCCGGATCGAAATCGACGTATTGGAAGAGGCGCCGGTTGACGAACCGGTCGCTCATATCCGACAAGATCGGGTCGCGTTCATTCATCCATAACTGGAAATAAGTCATCATGACGCCTTCATCAAGCGCCAAATAATCTTTCAAGGTGAACGAACGGTCGAAGAATGCTGCGAAATGGGTTGGCGGCTGGGCAAATTCATAGCCGCTGTCATGCAATTCCTTCGCACGCTGCAAAATTTTCCGCAAAATGACTTCCGCGCTGCGCGCTACCGGATGGAAATAGACTTGCCAATACATTTGGTAGCGGCTCATGATGTAATCCTCAACCGCGTGCATGCCGCTTGCTTTGATGACGACTTGGTCTTCGAGCGGACGCATGACCCGGAGAATCCGCTCCATGTCAAAATGGCCGTATGAAACACCGGTATAATAAGCATCTCGCTGCAAATAATCCATGCGGTCGGCGTCGATCTGGCTGGAAATCAGCGACACTACTTGTTTATTGGAATACGTCTTGGCGATGACTTCCGCGACTTTTTTCGGAAAATCAGCGCTGACTTTCATTAGAATCTGATGGACTTCCGTGTCGCCGAGCAGAATCTCACGGGTGAAATTCTCGTGGTCGACATTGAACACTTTTTCAAATGAATGGGAAAACGGCCCGTGGCCCAGATCATGCAACAGCGCTGCGCATAGCACGACAAGCCGCTCGCTTTCATCCCATTCAGGCCGCCCGTGGAACATATCATCTGAAATCCGGCGGACAATTTCATAGACGCCAAGCGAATGGCTGAAGCGGCTATGTTCGGCTCCATGAAACACCAGATAAGAGGTGCCGAGCTGCTTGATGCGCCGCAAGCGCTGGAATTCCCGCGAATTGATCAAGTCCCAGATGACTTGGTCGCGCACGTATATGTACCGGTGAACCGGATCTTTGAATACTTTTTCTTCCGCTAATTTCTGATTTGCATAGTCCACGGCGGCACCTCCAATTTTTCTGCGTGATTGTTTATTCTACACCAGCTGGCATCGGTCATTCAAGGTCCGGCGACAGCATTTTTCGGTTGCGTTCCACGACGCGGTTCAAGTAAAAACTGTAAAGCTCCGTCTCTTCGGGCATCAATGGCTGGGGTGCCGGCGAACCGAGCAAGCCATGAAGATCGAGCACGACTTCCTGCACCGTCAACGGTTTGCCGAGCAATTCGCTGAGCGACGCCATTACGGCCGGATTGATGTCCGGGTAGACCGCTTTCGTCTTCTCCCCTTGCAACCCCGCTTCGTAGAATCCACGGATCAATTCTGCGCGTTCTGCGCCCGACCCTTCGATGCATAAATACACTTGGACCGCGATGCCGCGGCGGATGCGGCGCTGGGAAATCCCGGCGAATTTGCGTCCGCCGATGCTCAAATCATACGAACCCGGGCAATACGAGCCGACGATTTCATACGCTTCGATCGGCGCTCCCGGAAACAAAGCCTGCACCAGTTCGACCATCATGTCATAGCCCGCCGGAATATCGATCGCGTTGTCCTTTTCAGACAGCACGAGTGATATGTTCAGCACGCCCGAATCCAAAACGACGGCAAGCCCGCCCGAATTACGCACGATCGGCTGATAGCCGCGCTCTTCCAGGTACTCCATGCCCGCTCCGATATGCGGCAGCCGGTGGTCCTGGATCCCCAATACGACTGTGTCGTCGTGGACCCATGTCCGGATTGCGGACGGACTTTTTCCTGAACCGACGAGTTCGCACAACAAGTCATCCGCTGCGAATGACTCCAGCGCCGAACGGTTCCGCGCGCTTAGGGACTGATCCCAGAAACGCCAATTTGTTTCTCCCATAAATGCTTCCATCTTGCTATCTCCTCTTTCATTGCATTCGCTTCCCTAAGTGTACCCGAGATAACGGCCACTGAAAACCCGCCGTGCCCTTGTCAAATTGGTGACAGCCATTTCTTTTGCAGGAACTCCGCCAGCGGGTATGATAAACTGATTCTGTGAGATTCAGATTAAAGGAGTGTTTGATAAATGAATGAAGCAGCTATTACATTAGACGGCTGGTACGTCCTGCATGACTTCCGCACGATGGATTGGGTTACGTGGAAAATGCTCGACGACGCCGAGCGCCAATTTGCCATCGACGAATTCCAAGCGTTCATGGACAAAGTCAACACAGCCGATACGAATAAAACCGGCGCACATGCATTGTATTCAGTAGTTGGCCAAAAAGCCGACTTCATGCTGATGATGTTGCGTGAAACGATGGACGAATTGCACGAACTGGAAACGGAATTCAATAAATTGACGTTGAATGCTTACACGGTTCCTGCTTATTCATACGTTTCCGTTGTCGAACTTTCCAACTACCTTGCTGGAAAATCAGACGAAGATCCTTACCAGAACCCGCATGTCCGCGCACGCTTGTACCCTGAGCTTCAGCGTTCGCAGTACATCTGCTTCTACCCGATGGACAAACGCCGCGAAGGCAATGACAACTGGTACATGCTGCCAATGGACGAGCGCAAAGAACTGATGCTGTCACACGGCAAAATCGGCCGCAGCTACGCAGGCAAAGTGAAACAGATCATTTCCGGCTCTGTCGGCTTCGACGATTACGAATGGGGCGTTACGCTATTTGCAGACGACGTTCTCCAATTCAAAAAATTGATCTACGAAATGCGCTTTGACGAAGTCAGCGCGCGCTACGCAGAATTCGGTTCCTTCTACGTCGGCACTCGCTTGGACGCAGAACGCACCGCTAAATTCCTGGAAGTTTAATTGATCAAAATCGCCCTCGGGCGGTTTTTTATTGTTTTATGGCGCTTTCGCACCTCAAATGCACTTTTCCGCACCTCGTGGCGGCTTTTTCGCACCTCAGCCATACTTTTCGCACCTCAGCCATACTTTTCGCACCTCATCGCGGCTTTTCCGCACCTCAATCACCTATTTCCGCACCCCAAAAATAAATTCAAGCCCTTTAATTGGAAAAAGCCCCCGCATATGCGGAGGCTTCCTCAAAAAAAAACGATTACAATGCTTTGGCAGCTGCGACGATCAGCATGATCCAGCCGGCGATAAACGCGACGCCGCCGATTGGCGTGATGGCGCCGAGTATGCTGATGCCGGTCAAGCTCAACACATACAAGCTGCCGGAGAAAATGATGATTCCGGCAAGCATCAAATAACCTGCCCAGTTCAATGAACTCAGCGGTCCGAGCAGCGAAGAACTCATCAGGATGGCGACAACCATCAAGCCGATTGAATGGAACATCTGGTATTGTACGGCAGTCTGCCATGTATCCAAGTATTTATCCGCAACGCGGCCTTCAAGCAAATGCGCGCCGAATGCGCCGAATCCAACGGATAACAACGCATTGAGCGCTCCTGCGATCAAGAAAAATTTCATGGTTTCATTCCTCTTTCCAATTAAAATTCAAACAGCGAATCCCCGTTTGCATCGTCTTCTTTTAATTTATTGACAGAAGAGACGGTTTGCACCTGAGGAGACGCGAGCGGGATTGCCTGCGGCTTTTCGGCTGCCGGACGGTCGTCGTCGAGCAGCAAATCGCATAGCACACGGATGGCCGCGATGGATTCGCGCATTTTCGCGGGATCCGCTTTGCGCGCCAATGCCGTGTGTTTTTCAATCTCGCTTAAAATACGGGCGGCATCAATTGCCATGCCAAGCCCCCCTTTCCATTTCCGATCTTTCATAGTTTACCATGCACTTTGCCGCTTCGTCAGGCCAGGCAGAAATCGATTGGCGCTTCTCCGCGCTGTTCGAGCAATTTGTTCACTTGCGAATACGGCCGGCTGCCGAAAAATCCGCGGCTGGCGCTGAGCGGGCTCGGATGCGGCGCTTCGATGATTGCGTGGCGTTCCAAATCGATAAATTGCTTTTTCTGCTGGGCCGGCCGTCCCCATAACACAAAAATCACCGGTTCTTCGCGGGCTGATAATTTCCGGATGACTTCATCCGTGAATTGTTCCCAGCCTTGGCCGCGATGGGAATGCGCTTGGCCTTGCCGCACCGTCAGCACAGTATTGAGCATCATGACGCCTTGGTCCGCCCATTTCATCAGCGTGCCGTCTTTGGGTGCGGCACAGCCCAGGTCCTCTTTCAATTCCTTGAACATATTGCGCAGACTCGGCGGATGCGGAACCCCGGGCTGCACCGAGAAACTCAAGCCGTGTGCCTGATTCGGCCCGTGGTAAGGGTCCTGCCCCAAGATGACGACTTTGACGTCGCTGTAAGCGGTATGTTCGAACGCGTTCCAAATATCGTGTTTGTCCGGATACACCGTTTCGTGTTCGTATTCATGCTTCAGAAATTCCCGCAGCTTCAAATAATACGGTTTGGCGAATTCGCCGCCGATGACTTCCTGCCAGTCATTATGAAAGATCTCTTTCGGCATCGCTTTGCCCTCCTCAGTCTTTGAATTCCACTGATACGTCGTAGCCGACGAGCTGGAACATTTCCTGCACCGAGCGTTCCCCGTTTTCTTCAGCACGCTCAAGCACGCCCTGGTCTTGCGCTTCTTTCAGGATCAGCTTTTGCGCTTCTTCCGCCAGATCGTATGCTTCTGAAATATCCGCTTTGTCGCGGAACAGCCCTTCATACGAGAAGACTCTCACTTGATCCATGAATAATTCCGGCCCTCCGAGGAAGTCCGCTCTCGGCAATGTCAATGTCGCCGTTTTCGCTTCTTCATCCACTTCGATGTCGTCTTCCGTCACTTCTGAAAAATCAATGCCTGCTTTGACCGATCCTGGGATGACCACCAGCAATTGCCGTTTCGTCCCTGGCAGCTCCAAGCCGATTTCCTGGCCGAATACTGCATTGTCCTGGCGTTCGATGATGGCTTTCGAGAACGCTTCCGCTGTCGATAATTCATTCAAATCCTGGATGCGCTCGAGGAACGCGCCTTTTTCTTCGGTGAACGTGCTGCCATTCAACATCCAGTACGCGCCCAACGGCAACGCGATGAATAGCAATAGCAGCAGCAGCGCCAACGCCAAGAACGTTTTGCGGAAAACGCCTGCCAACACTTTCGCTGATTTCCAGAATCCAGATGGATTTGAATCTTCTTTGCCTTTCACTTCTTGCAATAAACGCTCTATTTCTTTCAACTTCGAATCATTTGCCACGGTCTATCCCTCTTTCTTTTATTCAAATCAATGCGCCTCCGTGATACGATGGAGCAAAGGGGCGATTTGCATGGCCGATTGGCGGGAAAAAATAAAATCCGTTTCCAAAACCAAAGGAAGCAGCGCGCCTGAACGCGCCAAACGGCTCGGCATGGGATGCCTGGGCTCAGCTGTGCTCGCTGTTTCCATTCTAACATTGATCATAGCATTTGGTCTTTTCAAAAGCGGCAGCTGGATGGCAGGTTTTTTTGCTGCAGCATTTTTCATTGTGAGCGCTGCCACAGCGGTGCTGCTCATTGTGCCCCATAAGTCCAATCCATTGTAAATACACTGATTTTTGATAAAATGAAGAAACCAAACATATTATTTATAAAGGGGATAAAATTGAATGGCTTTGAAAAAAACATTAACAATCGCTGGCTCGGATACTTCCGGAGGCGCTGGTATACAAGCTGATTTGAAAACTTTCCAAGAACACGGCACATACGGCATGAACGCGCTTACCGTTATTGTGACAATGGACCCGAACAATGGCTGGAGCCACGGCATCCACCCTATCGAGGTTGATACGCTTCAAGCCCAATTGGACACTGCCTTCTCGACAGGCATCGATGCTTTGAAAACGGGTATGCTGCCGACCGTCGAAATCATCAAACTGGCGGGCGAAGCGATTGCTGCATCCGGCATCCGCGACGTGGTCATCGATCCGGTCATGGCGTGCAAAGGCGAAGCGGAAGTCCTATTCCCAGAAAACGTCGACGCAATGATCAAATACTTGCTGCCGAATGCGAAAGTCGTGACACCGAACCTCGTGGAAGCTGGCCAGCTGTCTGGCGTCGGCATCCTGAAAACCGTTGACGATTTGAAAGAAGCAGCGGAAAAAATCCACGCACACGGTGCGGAGTATGTTGTCATCAAGGGCGGCAAGCAATTGAAGCACGAAAAAGCGGCTGATCTTTTATTCGACGGCAAAACGCATTATTTACTGACATCAGAGAAAACAGAAACAACTTATAACCACGGCGCTGGCTGCACGTTCGCAGCTGCAATCACTGCCAATCTGGCAAACGGCCAAGAAGTCGAAGATGCTGTCCTGAACGCGAAGAA
Organism: Planococcus koreensis; assembly: GCF_004761975.1. Taxonomy (GTDB): domain Bacteria; phylum Bacillota; class Bacilli; order Bacillales_A; family Planococcaceae; genus Planococcus; species Planococcus koreensis. The sequence continues at coordinate 37,826 of NZ_RQII01000016.1, forward strand.
ATTCGTTTCAGCGGCTATCGCCAATGGCTGGAAACTCAACGAATACGTCGGCCCGGTTATGCACGGTGCGGCCAATAAATTCGAAGAAACACCTGCAGTCCAAATGGAAAAAATCTAATCTTCTTCAAACACGCTGCTGCGCAAGCTATGATACATGGCTTGCGCGGCAGTTTTTTATTTGCCGCTAACTTGTATAACATAGTAGTTGACGTCCGTTTTCCGGGATGCTATATTGTATTACAAGATAGAAAGTAACTTGCATTACACTATAGCTAAAGGAGGCCGGCCATGTCTTCCAGCCAAATGCTCAAAGGGATACTCGAAGGATGCTTGCTCGCAATCATCGGAAAAGGTGAAACGTACGGCTATGAAATGATTGAAAAACTGGAGCTATACGGCTTTACGATGATCAGCGAAGGTAGCATCTACCCAGTATTGATGCGGCTCCAAAAAGAAGGGCTCGTCGATTCGTTCATGAAAGAATCGCCTAGCGGGCCGAAGCGCAAATATTATACGCTGACTGCTGCCGGCAAAGACGAATACCAGGAATTCAAAGCCCGTTGGCAGCACATGTCCCAATCGGTCGATCGCTTATTAAAGGAGGAATTGTAATGGCACTGACAAAAGAAAGCGAAGAATTTATCGCAAACTTGAGAATGTATTTACTGACTTCCGGCAAAAACGACGAAGAAATCAACGCCATCGCTGATGAATTGCGAAGCCATTTGGAAGAAGCGGAAAGCCGCGGGAAAAACATCCGCAGCGTCACCGGCGATTCGCCTGAAGCGTATATGGAAAGCATTCGGAGCGAAATGGCGACAGACTTCTTCGGCATCGCCAAAATGATGCCGATGTTCATCCTGCTCATGCTCGCCTACTTCCTGACCGGTCCTGCCATCCGCGGCGAGCTGTCTTTCTCGATTCTGACGCTGATCACCTACCCGCTGGTCGCGTTTCTCGGCATCGGCGCTTATGTCTTCTTCTTCCGCAAAATGAGCGTACGGAAATGGAGCACGAAACGGGAAATCGCCGTCTTCATGGGCATCCAATTTACAGTGGTGCTGCTGTTTGCGGCAATGATGTTCCTGGACATCTTCCTGTTCGAACCGTTCTACATCCCCTCCCGTGAAATGGCTTGGGCCATTGCTGCAGCTGGAATTGCCGTGTTCATCGTCTCCGCTTTATGGAATAAAACATGGATCACTGTGGTCTTGCCGCTGTTTTTATTCGGACCGGACTTTGTTATGCAATTTATCGAAGTCGGGCAAGCCCGCCAGCTTATTATCAGTACATCGGTATTGTACGCCGGGCTCGCGCTGATCATCGCATTCCTCTTTATCCAGAATAAAAAACAAAACCCTCACAAATTGTGAGGGTTTTTTGGTGTTTCAGCATTTTTCAAGAGAACCATGCGGCTTCGCAATTGTTCGCGGTTCCAGTCGACGATTGCTTCATCTTGCGCCAGCGCCGAACTCTTTTTCGGGGCTTGAATGTCTTTCGAACGCAAATAGCCTTCGAGCATCAGCGTAACCGCTAAAATCGACAAGGCGATGAACAGTACGGGAAACAGCGGCAGCCATGGCGAACCTTGGAGATAGCGGAATGTCGAACCGAACAAGCCGGACCATTCAAACGAAATCGACATCGGCGGATCGCTGAACATCGGATCATAGCTGATCTTCGTGCCGCCCAAAAATAAATTCAGCAAACTTAAATGGGCCAGGACGATGAATGTTTCGATCACTTGCTGGCCGTACAAAACCGCCAGCTTTTCCCGCATCTGCGGATACAAATGCTTGCGGATGATCCGCGGCTCCCCTGCTCCCAAAACCCTGGCCGCCGTGACGTATTCCTGGCGGTAAAGCAATGCGGCTTCATTGCCAATCAAGACTGCCACAATCGGCATGGTCAGCAAAGCCATGAGAACTACTTGGATGGCAATTCTTTCCCATATGGTGTTGGTGAATCCGCCTAGCGGCATCCACAGCACCGGGTACAGGATGTAAGCGGCAAAAAGCGTCAGCGGAATGTAATGGAGGGAATCAGCCAAACCGCCGATCCACGCGCGCTGACGCTGCAAATACGTCGCCATCATATAACCAAGCGGCACAGCGATGAGCATGCGCAATGCAGCAATCGCCAACGCAGCAAGGATCGTATACTTGCCGCCAATCATCAATTTGCCCAATAAATCATAGCCATACTGATCCGTCCCCAACGGAAAATTCCACTTGGGGGAAATCGGCGGCCCTTCTACTGTGCGCCCGTTTTCCGTCACGAAGAAAATCTGCCTCGGCACATTGCCCCAAAGCCATTCATAAAGAAAGCTGCCGCCCAGGAAAAAAGAAAGAATGGCGAACCCAACGAGAAAATAAGGCTGTTTCCACATCTAAATCGCCTCCTTTCCGCGCAGATGCCGCAGCACCAGCCATTCGCCGATGCTGTAAAGCAAGAAAATCGGCAGGAAAAAGCTGAAAATGGAGACTAGGAACACTTCCGGTGAAATATTGTCTTTCATGAACAGCATGATACCCGGAATATTGAACATCAATTCCAGCACGAACAAATTCGACAGCATGAACCAAATCGTCTTCTTTGATTGAAAAAAGACACTGATAATCGCATTGCGGAACATATGCACCCAAATGACGAACACTTTGGAAAAGCCGAGCGAACGCGCAAGCTCGATGTACATCTTCCGCTCTTCGTCCCGAAATGTCAGCATGCACAAGCGGTACAATTGGATCATCGGCAATAAAGCCAGACATAGCACCGGCAGCCAATAAATGTGGTCACCTTGGACGACCGCAATTTTGGAAATCAACACGTTTGTCTGCAAATAGATGGCAATGACAGCCAGCTGGGCCAGCATAATGACCAAAAGATCCGGCAGTGACTCCAGGAAATACAGCGCCATCTTGATGCGCTGCCGCGCCTTTTCTTTCAGCAGCATCGTCAGCACCGTGAATGTGATGGCAAAGAAAATGGCCACCGCGAACGCCAGAAACAGCAGTTCCAATGAGTAGATGATATACTCGCCAATTGTCGGGAATAGCGGGATTTCCCGGTTCGTCCTCATATTCAGCACCGTGAATTCCTGCAGCGGCCAAAGCCCGCGCAGCACCGCTTCCAACGCCCCAATATATTCCGTGAGCCGCAGTTCGCCGGCCACCAGCCCGCCGATCAGCACCGGAAAGCCGCTGACGAGCACAATGCCCAAAACGGAAAAAACAAATTTGATCATTAGTTTCATGTATTCCACCCTTTAACATCTTTTCGAAGAAATCCGAAAATTCTCTTTTCCATATAATAACATTATTTTGCATCCCTGAATCATCCTAATCGCATTCTTCCGCGATTTTCCCTATACTAAAAGAATACGGATTGCATGAGGAGTGAAAACAATGGAATTAGTCGAAGTTAAGAAACTGCAAGTCGAACTGGATGCGTTCGCCAAAAAAGATGTCTATCTGCATTTGGAAACGACCAACGGTTCATACGCAACTCATTTCAATGAAGGCTTTTTTAATGCCGGCGCCTTTATCCGAAATGTAGTCATCAATTATGAGCTAGGGAAAGTAGTTGGCGACAGCCCGCACCGGGTCGGCTTGAAATTGCCGCACGGCTGGGTCTACGCGCAAGGAATCACCCATTACGAATTGGATGAGCAGGGGCGCCTGCTGCTCGCCGGACATGACGGAACAGGAAAACTGGCGGTCGCGCTGCAAATCAGCGAAACACCGTTCAGTTATTAAGGAGGGAAAACTAGATGGCAATTGAAAAAGAACGTCAAGTACTGGTCGTCTTCCCTCACCCGGACGATGAAGCGTTCGGCGTTTCAGGAACGATCGCCACTCATATTCTGCAAGGGACTCCGGTTACATACGCCTGTTTGACACTTGGTGAGATGGGCCGCAACCTAGGCAACCCGCCTTTCGCAACCCGCGAATCTTTGCCGAATGTCCGCAAAAAGGAATTGCTCGGCTCTGCCGAAGCGATGGGGCTGACGGATTTACGCATGATGGGATTGCGCGACAAAACAGTCGAATTCGAAGATGACGAAAAAATGGTTAAAATGATGGCTGACTTAATCGAAGAATTGAACCCTTCGCTCATCATCACATTTTATCCGAACCTTTCCGTCCATCCGGACCATGAAGCAACTGCGCGTGCAGTCGTCCGTGCGGTCCGCCGTATGAAAGACCGGCCGAAGCTGCATTGCGTCGCTTTTGCCAACGAAACACTCGAAGTTCTCGGACATCCCGACATCGTCCACGATGTAACGGCGGTACGGGACCAAAAAATGAACGCCATGAAAGCACACATTTCCCAAACGTCTTGGATGCTGGAAGAAATGGAATTGAAGTTATCGCAAGGCGACAAGGAAGCGGAAAATTGGCTAACTAAAGAACGTTTCTATAATTATCGCTGGGATGAAGATTTCGAAGAATCATTCTAACGAAAAACACCCCCTTTTTCTTTTTGAAAAAGGGGGTGTTTTTTCTTTGTGTTATCAGATAATATAAACATTGGTATGAAAGCGTTTCACTAGGGAGAAGTGCTGTATAATTACCATTAATCATGTGTTTTAATGCACAGAGAAAAGGGGTTTATTTCGTGAAAAAGTTTCCAACTTCTACCTGGCTTTTATTTCTGATTCCATCTTTGCTGGGTATCCTGTTATTCTTAGTTCCGATTCCAACTATTGATGATGAAGGCCAAACAATCTGGATGGTAACTATTGCTGTTCTTGCTAATGCTTTGGCTGGCGCGATAGACGCTTTTACACCTTGGATTATGATGATGATCTTAATCATTGCAGCTATTGGCTCTCTTATTTTCATAACCCGCAAAGTTAAAGAAGGCCACAAGGTTTCTTTTTTTGATCGTTTGTTCAATGTCAACTTGTTCTGGACAATCGTCCGTATACTTGGTGCCATATTTGCGGTTATGGTGTTGTTCCAAATCGGACCGGAAGCAGTTTGGAGCGAAGATACCGGCGGCTTGCTGCTATCGAGCACAGGACTGTTGTCATTCCTGTTCACCATTTTCCTGTTCGCAGGCTTGTTTCTTCCATTATTGATGAACTTCGGCTTGCTCGAGTTTTTCGGCACCATGATGGTGAAAGTCATGCGCCCGTTGTTCCGTCTTCCTGGCCGTTCGTCAATCGATGCACTGGCTTCATGGGTCGGTGACGGAACCATCGGAGTCCTGCTTACAAATAACCAATATATCCAGAATAAATATACGCAGCGCGAAGCTGCAATTATCGGAACTACGTTCTCGGTCGTGTCGATTACGTTCGCGATTGTGGTCATCCAAGAAGTCGGCCTTGGCCAGTATTTCCTGCCTTATTACGGAACGGTCATCCTGACAGGGGTCGTCCTGGCTTTGATCATGCCGCGCATTTATCCATTGGCACAAAAAAAGACGACGTTCATGAACGGCGATCCTCAGGAATCGTATTCCGAGGAAGTGCCGGAAGGCTATAGCGTCACTTCTCACGGCGTTGAAAATGCTTTGACAAAAGCAAATGAAAATAAATCGATCAAAGAGTTCTTCAAAGATGGGTTTAAAAACGTTTTGGATATGTGGATTGGTGTAGCCCCTGTTGTTATGGCGTTTGGTACCGTGGCATTGATGTTAGCTACATATACCCCTATTTTCACCATTCTCGGAAAACCGTTTGAACCTTATTTGAATTTACTAGGTGTACCCGAAGCCCAGGAAGCTGCGCAATTGATGGTCGTCGGATTTGCTGATATGTTCTTGCCGGCTATTCTCGCTGGTGGCATGATTGAATCGGAGCTAACGCTTTTTGTCGTGGCAACCATGTCTGTCACCCAGCTGATTTACATGTCAGAAGTCGGCGGATTGCTGCTCGGTTCCAAAATTCCGGTCAACATTTGGGACTTGATTGTCATCTTCGTACTGCGCACGGTCATCGCTTTGCCGATCGTTGCCGGTGTTGCACATCTTCTATTCTAATGAAACCAAAAAAGCTGGAAGCGAAATATCGCTTCCAGCTTTTTTCTATTTGCTGTTCTTTAGACGTGCATCAACTTTTTTTTGAGCTTCACCAGCATATCCGATGTCATCGCATCCAAGTCATACTGTGTTTTAAAGCCCCATTCGTTCTTCGCCGCTGAAGCGTCGATGCTGTCCGGCCAGCTGTCGGCAATCGCCTGGCGCACCGGGTCGACGTCGTAGGACATTTGGAATTCCGGGATGTGCTTGCGGATCGATGCTGCAATCTGCTCCGGCTCAAAGCTCATGGCCGTTACGTTGAATGCGTTGCGGTGAATGAGTTTCGCCGGGTCGGCTTCCATCAAATCGACGATTGCCTGCAGCGCATCCGGCATATACATCATGTCCATGTACGTGCCTTCAGCGATATAAGACGTGTAGCGCTGTTCTTCAATCGCTTTGTAATAGATGTCCACTGCGTAATCCGTCGTGCCGCCGCCTGGCTGTGCCACGTAGGACACCAGTCCAGGAAAGCGAACGCCGCGTGTATCGATGCCGAATTTCTGGAAATAATAATCGCATAATAATTCGCCGGCCACTTTGTTGACGCCGTACATCGTCGTTGGGCGCTGCAGCGTGTCTTGCGGCGTATTTTTCTTCGGTGTCGAAGGTCCGAATGCACCGATCGAGCTCGGCGTGAAGAATTGCATGCCAAGTTCGCGCGATGCTTCAAGCGCATTGACCAAACCCCCCATGTTCAAGTTCCACGCAAGAAGCGGCTTTTCTTCAGCCGTCGCAGACAATAATGCCGCCATGTGCATCATCGTGTCAGCTCCGAAGTCTTTTGCCAAGTCATGCATTTTTTGGGCATTCGTCACGTCCAAGACGCTGAATGGCCCGCTTTGCTCGCCGCCGTTGCGGATATCCGTCGCCAATACGTTGTCCGCACCGTAGATTCCGCGCAGTTTTTCAGTCAATTCCGATCCGATCTGTCCCAGTGCACCAGTAATCATTATACGTTCCATCAATAGCACTCCTTTCGAATAAAACAATTGTCCTCTGTAGAAACACATTATTCATGTTGTTATTGGCGTTTCGTTAAGCTTCTCTATGAAGCCATTATAAATTGTTCTCTTTAAAAATACAATGCCTTTTGCATTTCAAGTCTTTCGAACTTGCAGGTTGATGTTGTTGAAAAATGCACTTTAATGGTGCTATAATAAGTCAGCACTTAGTAAAGACGGCTCCAATCACTGGACCAAAAATGTTGAAAACTTTTTTTTAATCTTAAAACCTAGTATTCCGCTTGGTATATATATTTTCAATCTTGCGGCAAATCGGCTTAATGAGTAAAAAGTTTTCAACGAAAAATACAGGAAATCGAGGGGATTATTTTATGAAGAAGTTTACATTGGGTTTATTGGCATTAATCGGCGCGGTGCTGTTATTGGCAGCTTGCGGCAGCAACACAGCAAACCCGGAATCAACTAGCGGCGATTCCGACACTGCAGAAGAAGATTTGTTGGCGAAAGTGAAAGAAGAAGGAACGTTGACAATCGGCACGGAAGGAACTTACCCGCCTTTCACTTTCCACGATGAAACCGGCAAATTGACAGGATTCGACGTGGAGATTGCGGAAGAAGTGGCGAGCCGCTTAGGCGTCGAAGCTGAATTCCTGGAAACACAATGGGATGCGATGTTTGCAGGACTTGACGCAGAACGCTTCGATATGGTCGCGAACCAGGTCGGCATCAACCCTGAACGCCAGGAAAGCTACGAATTCTCAGATCCATACATCACTTCAACGGCTGTTTTAGTCGTACCGAAAGATTCAGAAATCCAGGCATTTGAAGATTTGGAAGGCAAATTGTCCGCCCAGTCATTGACGAGCAATTACGCAGAAACGGCAAAATCGTTCGGCGCTGAACTCGAAGGCGTTGAAGGATTCAACCAAGCAATCGAGTTGCTGAACTCCGGCCGCGTTGATGCGACGGTAAACGATAACTTGACGGTCTTGGATTTCTTGAAACAGCGCCCGGAAGCCAATATTGAAATCGTTGACGAAGCGGATGATGCAGCGCAAAGCGCATTGTTGTTCCGTAAAGGCAGCGGCCCGATGATCGAAGAAGTCAATAAAGCGTTGGCAGAAATGATCGAAGACGGCACGTACGAAGAAATCTCCAACAAATGGTTCGGCGAAAATGTACTTGAATAGTATTTTTACAGATCCGGTTCGCCTTGAGCGGCTGATGGACATCTCCCAGTCTTCCTGGCTTCCGTTGATTGAAGGGATGATCCAGTATACGATTCCGCTGTCGTTCATCGCCTTTGTACTGGGGCTTGCCATAGCCGTGCTGACGGCGCTCGCCCGCATTTCGACAATCAAGATTTTTCAGGTGATTGCCCGCGTTTACGTTTCGATCATCCGCGGCACTCCTTTATTGGTCCAATTGTTCATCCTGTTTTACGGCTTGCCGACGATCGGCGTGGTCATTGACCCGTTTCCGGCAGCTATTATCGGTTTCTCTCTGAATGTCGGCGCTTATGCGTCCGAAGTAATCCGGGCAGCGATCCTGTCCATTCCGAAAGGCCAATGGGAAGCGGCGAACACGATCGGCATGAGTTACGCCCAATCGCTGCGCCGCGTCATCTTGCCGCAAGCGGCACGGGTATCGATCCCTCCCCTTTCCAACACGTTCATCAGCTTGATCAAAGACACGTCGTTGGCGTCGCTGATTCTCGTAACGGAAATGTTCCGTGTGGCGCAGCAAATCGCTGCGACCAATTACGAATTCCTGTTGTTATACGGGCAGGCGGCATTGATTTATTGGCTGGTCTGCTTCCTCTTGTCGCTTGGGCAAGGCAGGCTGGAAAATCGATTCGACCGTTACGTTTCGCGCTAATAAAGCACACCCTGCAGTAAGGAGCAAAATATGATTTCGATTACTGATTTGCATAAGAAATTCGGCAAGCTGGAAGTGTTGAAAGGCATCGACTTGAAGCTTGAAAAAGGCCAGGCCGTTGTTGTCATCGGCCCTTCCGGCTCCGGCAAGACGACGTTTCTTCGCTGCCTGAACATCCTGGAAGTTCCGTCTAAAGGCGTCATCACGATTGACGAGCAGACAGTGGATTTTTCCAAGCCCGTTTCGAAAAAACAAGTGAACGCGTTCCGCAAGCAGTCCGCGATGGTCTTCCAGCATTACAATTTGTTCCCGCACATGACGGCGCTTGAAAACGTCATGGAAGGGCCGGTCATCGTCCAAGGGATCGACAAAGCAACAGCGCGCAAGAAAGCACAGGCGTTGCTCGAGAAAGTCGGCCTGGCGGACAAAGCGGACGAATACCCGTTCCAATTGTCGGGCGGACAGCAGCAGCGCGTCGGCATTGCCCGCGCGCTGGCGCTTGAACCGAAAGTGATGCTGTTCGACGAACCGACTTCAGCGCTTGACCCTGAACTCGTCGGCGAAGTGCTGCAAGTCATGAAAGACTTGGCGGCTGAAGGCATGACGATGGTCGTCGTCACCCACGAAATGCGTTTCGCACGCGGTGTGGCGGATGAAGTCTTGTTCATGGACGGCGGCGTCATTGTTGAACGCGGCAAGCCCGAAGACATTTTCAGCCATCCGAAAGAAGCACGCACCCAGCAATTCCTTAGCTTGATTTCCAATACAGATGCCATTTAACCGCACGCTGCCTCTTTGGCAGCGTGCTTTTTCATGGATAAATATGCTTTTCAGCTGGTATTTATGCTTCTTTATTTGAAGTAGCGTGCTTGCGGGCAGTATACTGGAGATATTATGTGAAGAGGAGTGGCTCCATGAAGACTGGAATTTACGAATCAATTAACGCGTTACAGCATGAAATGACTGCAACCCGCCGCCATCTGCATATGCACCCAGAGCTGTCCCATCAGGAAGTTGAGACACCTGAATTTATTGCCAACGAGCTCCAAGCACTTGGCATCGAAGTGCGACGGGGCGTCGGCGGCCGCGGTGTGATCGGCACGATCCGCGGCGGCAAGCCCGGCAAGACAGTTGCATTCCGTGCGGATTTTGACGCGCTGCCGATTGACGATAAAAAAGATGTTCCGTATAAATCGACGGTTCCCGGCGTCATGCACGCCTGCGGCCACGACGGGCATACGGCGGCCTTGCTCGGCTTTGCGAAAGCGATGGCTGCCATCAAAGATGAACTGCCCGGCACGATTGTGCTGATCCACCAATTCGGCGAAGAAACGCCGCCCGGCGGCTCCCGCGCCATGATTGCGGATGGCTGCCTCGACGGCGTCGACCTGATTTTCGGCGCGCATGTCCAAAGCAGCATGCCATACGGCAAAGTTTTCGTCCGTGACGGCTTTTTGCAGGCGGCAGAAGATACGTTCAAAATCATCATCCGCGGCTCCGGCAGCCACGGCGCAGAACCGCAGCTTGGCGTCGACCCCATTCTGGCCGCAAGCCACGTCATGATTGCGCTGCAGTCAATCGTCAGCCGCAATGCCGATCCCTTGCAGGAACTCGTTGTTACTGTCGGCAAATTCCATGCCGGCGAAGCGGATAACGTCATCCCGAGCGAAGCGGTGCTCGAAGGCACCATCCGCGTATTCAATCCGGAACTGCGGCAGCTTGCCAGAGAGCGCCTGGCGTCGATAGCGGAGAACGTCGCGCGTGCGATGGGCGCCACTGCAGAAGTAGTGCTTGAAGCCGGCTACGACTCCCTGTGGAACCATGCGGAGGCGATGGATATGGTGCGCGCCGCTGCACGCAAAACCGTTGGCGATGATGCGCTGGTGGAGATTGACCCGATTATGCCGGTCGAGGATTTCGCTTATTATACGCAAAAAGTGCCAGGCGCGTTCTTCTTTGTCGGCGCCAAGATGGCAGATGATGCGCTAAGTTTTCCCCATCACCACGAAAACTTCGATTTTAACGAAGGCGCTATGGCAATTGCGGCGAAAGTCTTTGCTGCTGCTTATTTTGAAGCGCAGGAGATGTAAAAGGCGTGAAGTCTGTGCCTGTTTCAACGCTAGAAGCGTATTTATTGATTAATAGAGCGTATTTCCAGGTTACTAGAGCGTATTTTCGAATTTATAGAGCGTATTCTACCCTTTATAGAGCGTATTTCATCACCCCATAAAAAAACCCGCCAACATGGCGGGTTTTTCATATTTTTAATTGATAACGCCGAGTTCTTTGCCGACTTTTTCGTAAGTGGCGATGGCGTCATCGAGCATTTCTTTTGTGTGCGCCGCAGTTGGCATATTGCGGACGCGTCCGGTGCCTTTTGGAACCGTCGGGAAGACGATCGATTTCGCGTAGACGCCTTCTTCAAATAAACGCTTCGAGAATTGCTGCGTCAGTTTTTCGTCGCCGATGATGCATGGCGTGATCGGTGTTTCGGACTCGCCGATATTGAAGCCCAGCTCTTTCAAGCCTTTTTTCAGATAGTCACCGTTGTCCCATAGCTTGTCATGCAATTCCGTCGAATCCATGATCATTTGCAAGGCGCCGATGATTGCCGCCACGTCGCCCGGTGGAACAGCCGTCGAGAACAAGAACGGGCGTGCGCGGACTTTCAGCCAATCGATGAGGTTTTGTTTGCCGGCCACATATCCGCCGACAACGCCGACCGCTTTCGACAGCGTACCCATCTGCAGATCCACTTCTTTTTCAAGGCCGAAATGCTTCACCGTGCCTTTTCCTTTGCCTGTGACGCCTGAACCGTGCGCATCATCAACGTACGTGATCAAGTCGAATTCTTTCGCGATTTCCACGATTTCCGGAAGCTTCGCGATATCGCCGTCCATCGAGAAGACGCCATCCGTGATGACCATCACTTTATTGTACAAGCCGGATTCAGTCGCTTCTTTCGCTTTTTGGCGAAGATCGTCCATGTCCGAATGCTTGAACGCGATGATTTTTGCGCGCGACAAACGGCAGCCATCGATGATCGACGCGTGGTTCAACTGGTCGGAAAGAATCGCGTCATTTTTGTCCATGACACCTGAAATCGCCGCCATATTGCAGTTAAAGCCGGATTGGAATGAAATCGCCGCTTCTGTTCCCTTGAATTCAGCCAGCTTTTCTTCCAATTTCACGTGGATGTCGAGTGTGCCGTTGATCGTGCGGACTGCACCTGCGCCGACTCCGTATTTATCGATGGCGTCTTTCGCCAGCTTTTTCAACTCTTCGTTTGTAGCCAGGCCCAAATAATTATTAGAAGACAGGTTGATCAAATCTTTGCCGCGGACCTTGATGACTGGTCCATTCGGTCCTTCAACCGGGTCGATTTCGTTGTATAATCCCTGTTCTTTCAATTCGCCCAGGTTTTCATTTAAAAATGCATCCAATTTTTTTGACAATGCGATCTTCCTTCCATCCTGTATTAGTTCACTCCCCTATCATACCGCAATTGAAGGCAAAAGAAAAAGCGGACCGGGGTCCGCTTGCTTCTTACTTCTTGCCTTTTGCTTTGCCTTTATTTGATTTGTACTTCACTTCATACGTGAATTCTTTCGCTTCTTTTTGGCCTTCAGCTGCCGCATAAGAAGTGATCATTTTCACATTGCCTTCACGAAGCACTTGCTGCAGATCCAATGCTTCTTTATCCGTTACGTTGAATGGATCAACATTGACGACGCGCTGCTGCCCGTTTTTCTTCGTTTGGATGAATGTCGTCGTGAAGTCGACATACTGGCCTTTCAATTGGCCAAGCGACTGGAATTGGTCTGTTGAAGTTCCGTCAGCTGAGAAATCGCCCAATTGAACGTTTTTGATGAACCAGCCTGTATCGTTATAGCCCCAGTCCGTCATGTTGCGGAATGAAACCAGGACGTCTTGTCCAGCATATGCTGAAAGATCGAATGTTTCAGTGGACCAGTTTAATTTGTGCCCAGTGAATCCAGGAACGTTTTCTTTGATAGTAGGGTAGCCTTCTTCCACTACATCGCTGCGTGTGTTTTCATTCGCCAATGAAGTCCAAGTTTCGCCGTTGTCCGTAGAGACTTGTACCGCTGCATAGTCCCACTGTTCTTCAATGTCGTAGTAATGATCGAACGTCAACGTTGCGTTATCCGTTGGAACCGTTGCTCCGAAGATCAATGATTGATCCGCTTCGTCGCCGTTGTTCGCGTGCAATACTTGCTCAGATGCGTCTAATGGATTAGCAGTTGTCTGCCATTGCAATGGAAGGAAATCAACGCCATCAAATTCCATGCCACGCACGTCTGTGCCGAAATTGAATTCTTTAAAGTCGCCGCCCCATGCCGGAACGCCTTCTTTTTCAAATGTTTTCGCTTTTTCAAAATCGACTGTTTTGCCGCGCTTGTCGCCAGCTGTGCCTACAGGCAGTTCACGCAAGTCGATGCTGTCGAAGTTATAATCGCTGCTTACGTCAGAGTTGTCCAACGCCAAAGCCGCCATGAAGTCCTGATAGACTTCTGTGAACGTTTTGTCTGAACCATAGCGCTTCAATGTTTCGTTGACGCTCGTCATGCCTTGAGTCGTACCGTCGACAGCTAATTCACGGATGAATTCTTTGCCGAATTTATCGAACATATAAAGTGTGAACAAATAAGTTTGCCCGTAATCTGCGATTGTTTCCGGACCTGTTTTCGCTGTTCCGTGCTCATCCCAGTTTACAAGGGAGTTTTCAGGGTGATCCAAATAGAAGTTGATCGAACCTTCGCCGTGGCCGTAGCCGCCAAGGAATTCAGAGAACGTCGACATCCCTTCGTTCAACCACGTTTCTTCAGAGCCGTCGTTGTCCGCTTGGATCAAATGCTGCAATTCATGGATTGTCGTTGCGAAGAACGTGTTCTCCAAACGTGATTCCCATGAGTTCGTATCGATTGTGATGATGTTGCGGTCCGTATAGTTTTCAAGCGTCTGCCAGAAGAATCCAGCCACGAAGAATGGGTATGAAGGGTTGTTCCAGCCTTCATCCTGCACGTTGTCGACAAGCATGATCACTTTGTCGGATCCTTCGTAATAGCCTTCAGGAAGGCCAACCATGCCTGGAAGCGGCGAGTTCGAACCGTCCAATGTATCTGGTGTACCGAAGAAGTCTGTCGCTACGGGATAGATGTTGCTGTCGAATTCAGCTTTCAATTTATCAACTTGCGCTTGTGTGACCACGTCAGCCGGCTTCGGGTTGTTTGGTCCATATGCCAAGTCGTTCGCTACCCAGATTTCAACATTATCCCCGACGCTGCGGAGTGTGAAGTCTTTGAATTTCAAGTTGCGGTTAAGGAATTTTTTTGTTCCGCCGTCAAATGTGAACGGGCTGTCAGCTGCTGCTTCTTCCCCGCCGTCAGCTGTTTCATCATCAAGTGCGCCTGCTTGCGCTTTGATCTTTTTATCCGCTTCCTTTTGGAACTCCGGATCCAATGTCAATTGGTTCAATTGCTGGTCGATATCGATTCTTTCACCGTATTTCGCGCTGTTCCAATCTATAGTCGACGGCACCGATTCTACTGGTGCTGCTGTTGCTGCTGGTGTTAATAACGACAGTGCCAACGCACTGGCTGAAATGACTGATGCCCATTTACTTTTACTCATGTATGTGACCTCCTGTAATTGTCAGAATTTTACCGCTGGTTAAAATAATAACATGTTAGACAATTCAGAAGAATATGCTAATGTATTTATTTCGGAGGTCGAAGTTTAAGTTCATATCGGCTATAAGTTTTACCATAAATAAAATATAATTGATAATTATAGTAAATAAATGTTTTATTCGCATGAAAAAACCGCCTCATGGGCGGTTTTACCTCAGCTTAAAGCTTCAGACAAATCTTCTATTAAATCTTCTACATCTTCTATGCCGACAGAAATGCGAACCAAACCGTCGCCAATGCCAAGTTCAGCACGGCGTTCTGCTGGAATCGAAGCATGCGTCATTTGGGCAGGCACCGAAATCAGGCTCTCGACCGCTCCTAAGCTTTCGGCGAGCGTGAAGTATTTCAATTTCGCAAGCAGTTCACCCGCTTTTTCACGGCTGCCGACATCAAACGAGATCATGCCGCCAAAACCAGCCGACTGTTTCTTCATCAATTCGTGGCCGCCATGGGAAGGCAAACCAGGGTAAATGACTTTCCCGACTGCCTCGTGGCCATCAAGAAACTCTGCAATCCGCTGTGCGTTCGTGCCGGTTTCTTCCATGCGGATGCCCAAGGTTTTCAAACCGCGGATCAATAGCCACGAATCCTGAGGCCCCAGAATTGCTCCGATTGAATTCTGGACAAAATGCATTTCTTCTGCCAGTTCAGCTGTATTGACAACAACCAGTCCGGCCACAACATCACTGTGTCCGCCGATGTATTTCGTCGCGCTATGCAAGACGATATCTGCGCCCAACGGAATCGGGTTCTGCAAATACGGCGTCATGAATGTATTATCGACAATCGTCAGCAAGCCTTTCGATTTTGCAAAAGCCGAAACCGCTTCGATATCGGTTACTTTCAACAACGGATTCGTCGGCGTCTCAATGAAAATCGCTTTCGTATTTTCTTGGACAGCCGCTTCCACTGCCGCTAAATCGCCTGTGTCGACAAACGTGAACTCGAGGCCGAAGCGGTTCAGGACTTTATTGACGACCCGGTAAGTTCCGCCGTAAACATCGTCGGTCAAAATGACATGGTCCCCTGCAGAAAACAGCATCATGACCGAAGAAATCGCCGCCATGCCTGAAGCGAACGCAAAGCCCGCATGCCCGAATTCGACATCCGCGATCAATTCTTCGAGTGCATGGCGCGTCGGATTGCCGGTGCGCGAATACTCGTAGCCTTTGAATTTGCCGACCGCTTCTTGCTTGTATGTGCTCACTTGGTAAATCGGCGTGGATACAGCGCCTGTCGCCTCGTCTCCAAAAATGCCGCCGTGAATCAATCTCGTTTTCGGTTTCATGAATGATCCTCCTCAAAAGTTCTTCCGTAAATGTTCTGGCTCATATAGCGCTCGCTTGAATCCGCGAACACCGTGACGATATGGCTTCCCGGTTTTGCGGCGGCCGCTTCTTTCAATGCTGCCTGGAAAGCGGCGCCCGAAGAACTGCCGACAAGCAGGCCTTCTTTAAGCGCCAATTCTTTCACTGCCGTAAACGCATCCCGGTCCAAAATCGAATGGATCGCATCAAAATAAGCTTCGTCCATATAAGCAGGCAAAATTTCCATGCCGATGCCTTCCGTCAAATGCGGACCTGACACCCCTTGAAGAATCGAGCCTTCCGGTTCCACAATGACCGTTTTGATTTTTTCATTTTGCGCTTTCAAAAAACGCGATGTACCCATGAATGTGCCGCCTGAACCCGCACCTGCAACAAACACATCAATTGCGCCGTCCAGTGCTTCCCATAACTCAGGTCCCAATGTGCGGACGTAAGTTTCCGGGTTTGCCGGATTGGAGAATTGCGACGGCGAAAAAGCGCCGAGCTCTTCGGCAAGCTGTTCCGCTTTTGCAATCGCGCCTTTTATGCCTTCGGCAGTCGGCGTGTTGATGACTTCCGCACCAAGCGCGCGCATCAAGCCCTGCTTTTCCTGGCTGAATTTTTCCGGTACGACGAATTTCACCTGGTAGCCTTTGCCGATTGCGGCGATCGCCAGGCCGATCCCGGTATTCCCGGCAGTCGGCTCGACAATCGTGCCGCCCGGCTTTAAGAGCCCCCGGCTTTCAGCATCTTCAATCAAAGAAACACCCAGGCGGTCTTTGACGCTGCCCCCCGGGTTGAAAAATTCAAGTTTGGCAAATATCCGGCAGTTGTTCGGAATCTCGACATGCGTCAATTCCATTAATGGTGTATTGCCGATCAATTGCTGTATGCTGGACGCAAATTTCATGTCAATTCCCCTTATACCGTTTCTTCAACGAATACTTGGCGCCATTCGTCTTTTTTCGCAAGCATTTCACGCGCCAATTCTTTCGCGCCTTCCAAACTATGGCTCGCAGCCCAACCGCATTGCACTTCGTTGCATGCCGGCACTTCGTCCGCTTCGATCACGTCATTCAAGGTGTTTTCCAAAATGACCAGGATGTCGTCGAAATCGTCATGGTTGATGACCGATAAATAAAATCCGGTCTGGCAGCCCATCGGCCCGATGTCGATGATCTGGTCGGAATGGTTGCGGCTATGTTCCGCCATCATGTGTTCCAAAGAATGCAGGCCGGGCATTTCCATATGCTCTTTGTTCGGCTGCTTGAAGCGGAGATCGTATTTGCGGATCACGTCGCCGTTTGCTCCAGTCTTCTCACCCGCTAAACGCACGTAAGGCGCAACTACTTTTGTATGGTCCAAGTTAAAGCTTTCAACATTCATCTTTTTCATGAGATCGTCTCCTTTGGGTGTGGTGGTTTTTGTGTGACGGAGCTTAGCGGCCGTCTCCGCTTTTCTTTGTCGCATCGATCAGCCACACGTAGCTGTTCAATTGTGTGAATTCCACGGTGAATCCTGCGTCTTCGATCAATTCTCTGAGTACGGGCAGCGTCGTGTAATACTCGCGCTGTAAATCTTCTACAAGATTAGCATAAGCCCGGGACTCTTCAAATTCAATTCTTTGCTGTTTTATTTCAGAAGATTCGAACAGAGTATCTGCAAAAACGACTTTTCCGCCTGCCGGCAGTTTTTGTGCATAGAGTTTGAAAGCCTGCGCTTTTTCCGCATCCGTCAAATGGTGGAATGCGTAGGAGCTGGTGAAAGTCATCACTTCTCCTGTGAGCGGGAAGTCCAGGAAATCCCCATCGGCAAGCGGCAGTTCCGGCAGCTTTTGTGAAGTGGCTTCGCGCATCGCTGCATTCGGCTCAATGCCGGTCACGTGCATGCCGCGCTCGAGCAGTTTCTGCGTCAGATTGCCTGTACCAACGCCGAACTCCACGACCGGGCTAATCGCCAAATCGGCTGTCGCCCGCAGGATGCCGTCGTAATGCTTGAAAACATCTTCGTATTCTTTATCTTTTCCTTCAACCGATTCGTCATAAGTGTGTACCCATTCATCGAAAATCTCTACGAACTCTCGTCCCATATATAAACCCCTTTTACTGTAATTGTCGTGATGCTGCTATTGCTCTGAGGCGCTGTTGAAAATTGGCAATCGGCTTAATCATTATAATGCCTATTGAATTACTTGGTTTTATTTATAACATAAAAAGTGCAGGGATTCAACTTCCCTGCACCTGGTTTTAGATTTTTAAAATGGGTGGGACATCCGTACCTTTTTCGATAATTCGTTTTAATAGCCTTTCGAATTGCGGCAATGAGATCTGGACGATTTTGCCGGTGAACAACGCGACGGCAATCGTTCCGATTCCGACGGGCCCACCGAGCAGCCAGCCGATGAATGCCACTGAGACTTCCATCGATGTCCGGATGACGCTGATGCTGAGCCCGGTTTTTTCAACCAACAGCAGCATGAGGCTGTCGCGCGGTCCCGCTCCAATCCGCGGCGCTACGTATAGGCCTACGCCATAACCGCCGATGAACAAGCCTACCAGGAACATCGCGATTTGAGCGCCCAGTGTTTCGATATCCGGAATCATCCAGTTGAAGATGTCGATAAAGATACCGATCAGCAACATGTTCAGGAATGTGCCGATTTGCGGGATCTTGCGGGTGAACACCATTGTTGAAACGATGACGGCCAAGCCGACCAAAATCGCCCACGTGCCGATTGTCAGTCCGAAATTCTTAAATAGACCGACATTCAAAACATCCCATGGCCCGATGCCCAGCCGGTCCGCCTTGATAATCATCGTAAATCCCAGCGCCAAAACAATCAGTCCGCTAATAAAAAACAGCCAGCGGTAAAATAATGCACGTCCCATTAAGATCCTTCTTTCTATTGCATAGTGAGAGCCCACCCATTCAAACGAATGGATGGGCTTCTTATCAGCCCGCCGCAGTTACGTCGGCATATTGGCCGTTCATGGTTTTGATCAAATCTTCCGGAGCCAGCTTCAGCTGCATGCCGATCTTGCCGGCGGAGACGATGATTTCGTCCAAGCTTTCGGCTTGCCGCGCAAGAAATGACGGAAATGGCTTTTTCATGCCGAGCGGTGAACAGCCGCCGCGGATATAGCCCGTCAAATTGAGGATTTCCTTCACCGGCACCATCTCGATTTTCTTTTCGCCGGCGGCTTTCGCTGCGGCTTTCAGATCGAGTTCTTCCGCTACCGGGATGATAAAGACGTAATGCTGCTTCGAACTCCCGGCAGCGACAAGCGTTTTATAGACGGTTTCTGCCGGATAGCCGATTTTCGCCGCTACCGAGACGCCGTCAATCTTGCCGTCCTGCGGATCGTATTGGAGAACTTCATGCGCCACGTCCTCTTTATCGAGAATGCGCGCCGCGTTGGTCTTCGCGACTTTCTTCGCCATGAACTGCACCTCGCATGCTTCTTTTGTCTTTAGCATATCATTTATATGGGCGGAATTTAATCGTTCTGCCCCAATAATTTCTTCAATGCGTCCGCCATCGCTGTATTGGCCGGCGCTTCGTCTTGCTGATTCATGAATTTATTGACATCTTTTTTGTTTGCTTTGGACTGGTTGCTGTTGCGGCGCTTTTCGAATGCCGACAGCTTTTCCCGGTGCCCGCATTTGCAGACGAAAATCTTGCCGTCGCCTTCACCTTGCATTTCCAACTTTTTATGGCAATTCGGGCAGCGTGCATTCGTCTGCATCGCCACTTGTTTTTTGTAGCCGCATTCGCGGTCCTGGCAGACATTCATCTTGCCGCGCTTGCCGTTGACTTCAAGCAGCGGCTTGCCGCAATCCGGGCATGTCTTGCCGGTGATGTTGTCGTGCTTGAATTTCTGGTCGCTTTTCTTGATGTCCGATACCGATTTCTCAGCGAATTGGATCATTTCTTTCATGAATTCTTCCTTCTTCAGCTCGCCTTTCGCGATTTTCGTCAGCTGCTGCTCCCAGTTCGCCGTCAGTTTCGGCGACTTCAGATCTTCCGGCACGAGCTCCAGCAATTGGCGCCCTTTCGAGGTGATCGTCAAATCCTTGCCTTTCTTTTCAATCAAGAACGTATTGAATAATTTATCGATGACGTCCGCACGCGTCGCCACGGTTCCAAGCCCGCCGGTTTCGCCCAGCGTCTGGATCAGCTCTTTCGATTCGCCTGCCATGAACTGCGCAGGGTTTTCCATCGCACCGAGCAGCGTCCCTTCATTGAAAAATGCCGGCGGCTTCGTTTTGCCTTCTGTCAGCGCAACGCCTTTAATGTGGAGCTTCTGCCCTTTTTCAAACGGCGGCAAAGTCGTATCGCCGTTTTCCTCATCATCGGAATACACGCGTTTCCAGCCTTCATTGCGGATTGTATTGCCTTTCGTCTGGAACGTCTCGCCGCCCGCTTCGATGGTCACGGTCGTCTGGTCGTATTCGTACATCGGGTAAAAGACGGCAAGAAAGCGCTTGGCGATCATGTCGTATAATTTATGCTCTTTGTCGGAAAGGTTGTGCATCTGCGGCGTTTCCTCGGTCGGGATGATGGCGTGGTGATCGCTCACTTTGCTGTCATCGATGACGCCTTTTTGCGGAGCGACCGGCGATTTCAGGATCGTTGCCGCAAGCGCACGGTAAGGCCCGGTCTGCACAGCTTTGACGCGGTCTTTCAATGTGTCGCGCATGTCGGATGTCAAATGCTTCGAATCCGTCCGCGGGTACGTGACGATTTTGTAGCGCTCGTATAAATTCTGCAGCGTGTTCAGCGTCTCTTTCGCCGACCAGCCATAGCGCTTATAGGCTTCTTTCTGCAATTCCGTCAAGTCGAATAAAGGCGGCGCCGGCTGTTTCTTCGGCGTCACTTTGATGTCCGTGACGATGCCTTCGTGTGTGTTTTCGAGTTTATTGAACAGCTTATCGATTTTATCTTTGTCGAACGATTGCGGCGACTTGCCGTCCGTCCACGTAAACGCCGCTTGTTCAGCGACTGCCTGCAGCCCATAATACGGCTTCGGCTGGAAGCTGCGGATTTGCCGTTCGCGTTCGGCAATCATCGCAAGCGTCGGCGTCTGCACGCGTCCCGTCGATAATTGGGCATTGTACTTCACCGTCAATGCGCGCGTCGCGTTTATGCCGACGACCCAGTCCGCTTCCGCTCGGGCCACTGCCGCCTGGAATAAATTCTCATACGCTTTGCCGTCTTTCAGGTTGTTGAAGCCGTCGGTAATCGCTTTGTCGGTGACCGACGAAATCCACAAACGCTTGACTGGCTTGTTCGTTTTCGTCTTCTCCAAAATCCAGCGTGCCACGAGCTCGCCTTCGCGCCCCGCGTCGGTCGCAATGATGACTTCATTGACATCGCCCCGCGCCAATTGCGCTTTCACTGCGTTGTATTGCTTCATCGATTGCTTGATCGGCACCAGTTTGAATGGCTGCGGAATGATCGGCAGATTCTCCATCTTCCATTCCTTGAAGTCGTTGTCGTATTGTTCCGGCTGCGCTTGCGTCACTAAATGGCCGAGCGCCCACGTCACAATATACTGTTTGCCTTCCAAATAACCGTTGCCTTTTTGAGCGCATCCCAGCACGCGTGCAATATCGCGCGCCACCGATGGCTTTTCTGCAAGTATGACTGATTTCATATTTCCTTCACCCTCATTTCTATAGCGTCTATTATAACATCTTCCGGTTTTGCTGGGTTGTCGCGGGGGTTATGGGCGGCTAGAAGCGTATTTTCGTTGTAATGGGGCGTATTTCTCCCTTTATAGAGCGTATTTCTCCCTTTGCAGAGCGTATTATTAAATCCGCTCAAATCCTGTTGATATCGCCTTCCGGAAAAGGTATAGTATGTTAAATTCAGACGAAAGGAATGATGTATTTGCTTCTAATCGAACGGCATCGCCCTTACAGGCTCATCTATCAGGAAGCGTTGCTTGCGCGCACTTCACCCGCGCATAAAAACTACCCGCTTTTGAAAGAAAAAATCCGCAGGCGCTCTGCGGGATTTGCTGGCGAGCTTCAATTTGACAGGGTTTGCGCGGAATATCATGCTGGCATGCCTTTCAACATCATCCCTGCTTTCAAAATACCCAATTATCAAATTGATGCAATATGCATCTTCCCATCTTTCATTCTCATTGTGGAAGTAAAAAACATCAGCGGTCTCATCCATATGGACGGCGACAAAAGGCAGTTTACACGAACCTTGAACGGCATCATCACAGGCATGAATAACCCGGATGACCAGCTTTACCGGCATGAAAAGCTGATTCGGAGCTTGATTGGCGGCAATACACCGATCATCGGCATCGCCGTCTTCACAAATCCTTCAGCCGTATTGGAAATCAAGAATATCAAGCGGCATGTGATTCATCTCTCGGGGCTTCCCTTTGTATTGGATGAATTAGTTTCCCGCTACCGGACAGCGCCGAAAATCGATAGTGAACACTACACCGAACAGCTCATTTCCATGCAACCCCCATTGCAGCTCTCTATTCCACCAACTATCCTTTATCCTCTTCTCGAAGGTGTCTTCTGCCCCCACTGCCCTTCCATTAAAATGAATTACTCCCGCAATTATTGGCGCTGCCCTGGATGTGCCGCCAAACTGGCAGATGCCCATTTGCTAGCGCTGCAAGATTACCGCCTGCTCATCGGCCCGACCATTTCCAATCGCGAATTCCGCAAATTCACCGGCATGCAGTCGCGCACGAACGCGTGGATTGTTCTGCAAAGCTGCAATTTCCAAACGATTGGCAATAAAAAAAGTCTGCGCTACGTAATTCCTGAAATGGATCTCCGAAGAAGCATGAAATAAAGGCTAGAAGCGTATTTTCGAAGTAATGGGGCGTATTTCTTTGCTTATAGAGCGTATTTTGTCAGTTATAGAGCGTATTTCTCCCCTTATAGAGCGTATCCAACAAAAAAAAACCTCCCACAGGAGTTTTTTCAATTTGCTTATGGATTATCGATCGTTTCCTTTGATAAATGAGTGCTCATCTTCGCGTATTCTGCGAATACACGCGCCAACTCGCGCAGACGGTCATGCACGTCTTCATTGATGATGGAGTTGGTTTCGTCGAAATGGCTCGTGTGCGTGTAGACGTAGTTCGGCGTCACGAGGCAGCGGAAATAATCGAGTATCGGCTTCAGCTGGTTCTCGATGACCAGGTGGTGTTGGTATGTGCCGCCGTTTGCGACAATCGATACCGGCTTGTAGCGCATTGTGCGCGGATGCAGCATATCGAATGCGTTTTTCAAGACGCCTGGAATCGAGCCCTGGAAAATCGGCGTCGCGATGATGTAGCCGTCCGCTTCCGTGAAACGGCGCACCATTTCGCGCATGTCTTCGTTGTAATCGCCAAGCGGGCGGCCATCGACGAATTGATGCTCGAAATCACTGAGATTCATGATTTCCAACGTCAATTCGGGATTGGTCTCCTCGATATACAATTTCACCTGTTCCAGGATTGCCCCTGTTTTTCTTCCAATAATCGTTCCGTCCACCAATAAAATTTTCATCGTTGAATCCTCCTCAAATACGTATATGACAGGCGGCCGCGCCGCCCTTCTCGTAACCCTCACTTCATGATAGCAAACCCGGTTTCATTATACGCACCTGAAAACTTCCCCTTAGAAGATTTCATTCTTTAGACTGAGATTCGATGCGGTTGCGATTCGATTCCAGTTTGCCTTGGACACGGATTTCCTGATGCTCTGGCGGTGAAAAGCTGACGAGGGTGTCGCCTTCTTTCGGCTCAATTTCAGAATCCGCGGTAATGAATTCAAGTTTGCCTTGCGCGCGCTTGATGAACAACGGAATCGTGCCTTCGATCGACCGTTCCTTGAATTCTTCGTACGTGAACTGGCCGGTGATTTGCGTCTTGCGCATCGCATATCCCTGTTCAGCTTTCCAGTCGAGTTCATGGATATTCCAGTCGTTGCCGAACAGTGTCCGGCCGCTCAACGATGCATGGAAATCAGCCGGGTCGCCCGTGTGGATAGCGGTTTGGTAAAGGTTCAAACGGCCCATCTCCGGAACGTAATTATTGACGACCAGCGCGTTATACGAATCCGTCTCGGTCGCGACGACCATCATTTCGTATGGCGTCAAATCGACTTCGTAATCAGTGTGTTCAGACAGGATTTCGCCGGTGAAATTCGGCAATTCCGCTTGGCGCGCCTGCTGCAGCCGGCCCCATGATGGATCCATGATGAGCACTTTTTGATTCATTTCCTTCAGTACCTTGCCGAGGCTAATGGTGAAGCGGCTGCCTCCGACGATGAGCACGCCTGGCGCTTCAGATGAAGCGAGCCCCAGTTTGCGCCCGAGCCAGCCAATCGTGAAGCCGTGCGCGACAACGGTCGAAAACACCAGCGCAAATGTCAACGCGGTCAATAGTTCCGCATCTTCGAACCCCGCATCCAATAAGGTGCTGGCGAAATAGCCCGACACCGTCAACGCGACAATGCCGCGGGGTGCAATCCAGCCGATCAAGGTTTTCTCCTGCCAGCTCAGATCGGTGCCGATCGTCGACAGCCAAATCGACAGCGGCCGCACGATGAACAGCGTCGTCAAGACGAATGCGATGATGCGCCAATTAAAGATTTCCAGCAGCACGTCGAGGCTGAGCGACGCCGTTAGCATGACGAAGATGCTCGAGATGAGCAGCACGGAGATGTTTTCTTTGAAATGGCGCATGTCATTGATGGATGTGATATTCATATTGGCCATCGTCATGCCCATTGCGGTGACAGCGAGCAATCCGGTTTCGTGCATAATCATATCCGAGACGACAAATGTCAGCAGCACGACGCCAAAGACCATTGGCGATTTGAGAAATTCGGGCACTTGCCCTTTTTCGAACATCCTGCCCATGCCGAATCCGGCGCCGACCCCAAGAATGACCGCAAACAACGAGGCCAGGAAAAATAGGCCGAATGCCGCAGCGGTTTCGTCGCCGATTGCGAACAACACGAATTGGAAAGCGAATAATGCCAGCAAGGCGCCGAACGGATCGACGACAATGCCTTCCCATTTCAGGATGGCAGCTGGCCGTGCGTTCAGCTTCGCCTGCCGGAGCATCGGCAAAATCACTGTCGGGCCTGTGACAATGAACAATCCGCCGATGACAAACGCCACCGCCCACGACAAGCCCGCCATATAATGGGCGGCAAGCGATCCTGCAATCCAGGCGATCAACGCGCCGATGGATACAATCCGCCCTACCGGCTTACTGAATCCCCTTATTTCTTTGAAGTTCAGGTTCAAACTGCCTTCAAACAGGATAATGGCTACCGCCAATGAAATAAATGGATTGAATAAGTCGCCAAAGCTTGTGGCCGGGCTGATGATGCCGAGCAGCGGCCCTGCTAAGAGGCCAGCGATCGACATTAGGACAATTGCCGGCAGCTGCAAACGCCAGGCAATCCATTGGGAAATCACTCCCAGAAAAATGATCAGCATTAAATCGAACAATAAACTATTAATGTCATGCGGCCCCCTTTCTGAAGTATTGCCTATTATATCGGTTATACCCCAATTTTTGAAAGCACAAGCCCGATGCTTAAGGATTTAAATTTTGTGGATTTGTGATACAATAAGGAAAAACTAAGGGTGGATTTCTTTGACTAGAGAAGAATTGGAATATGCAATCGCTGAACTGAAGATGGATTATGTGCGCCACCAAGGCGACATAGAGAAGCTGGAGACGACCGGACATCATCAAATGGTGGAAAAAGCGGAACAGCGTTTAGCGAAAATGGAACAAAACCTTGCGGAATTGAACAAACAACTCGCGGAATTGTAGACCGCGATTTTTTTTTGACATCTTTTATGCCGGTGCCTTTGCCAAGCGCCTGTGCCGGATTCGGCGCAACTGGATTTTTTCGGCACATCCGCATTCAAAGAATATAGAAACACCTTAATAGCGTTAAAAAATGGAGGAATTTATTAAATGGCTTTATTAACAGTAGAAAACCTTAGTCACACATTCGGTGACCGCACCTTGTTCAACGAAGTGTCGTTCCGCTTGGTTGAAGGCGAACACGTCGGCCTGGTCGGCGCGAATGGCGTCGGCAAATCGACAATGATGAATATTTTGACGGGCAAGATCATCCACGATGAAGGCCGTGTCGAATGGCAGCCGAGAACGCATTACGGCTATTTGGATCAGCATACACAATTGACGCCGGGGCGCACAATCCGCGAAACGATGCAGGATGCATTCAAGCCTTTGTACATTAAAGAAGCGGAATTGAACGACATCGCCATGCAAATGGGCGACCCTGATGCGAACCTTGAAGAATTATTGGAAGAGATGGCGGAAGTGCAGGATGCTTTGGATGCCGGCGATTTTTACACGCTTGACGTGAAAATCGAAGAAATTGCACGCGGCCTTGGCCTCGACGCTATCGGACTGGAACGCCCTGTCGAAGCTCTTTCAGGTGGGCAGCGTACGAAATTGCTGCTGGCGAAATTGTTGTTGGAAAAGCCGAAAGTATTGCTGCTGGATGAGCCTACCAACTATTTGGACGAAGAGCATATTCAATGGCTCGTCAATTATTTGAAAAACTATCCGCACGCGTTCTTGTTGATCTCGCATGATACGGAATTCATGAGCAGCGTCACAGACGTCATTTTCCACTTGGAATTCTCGCGCCTGTCGCGCTATACAGCGACTTACGAGAAATTCATCGAACTTGCGGAACTTGCGAAAAAGCAGCATATGGACGCTTATGAAAAACAAGCCGACATGATCAAGAAAACCGAGACGTTCATAGCTAAGAATAAAGCGCGTGCGTCATCTGCCGGGCGTGCAAAATCCCGCCAGAAGCAATTGGACCGCATCGATCGCATCGACAAGCCGGAAGTTGCGGCAAAACCGCAATTTTCGTTTAAAGAAACACGCAGCCCAAGCCGCTACGTCGTCGAAGCGGAAGCTTTGACGATCGGCTACGACAAAGCGCTATTGCCGCCGTTGACATTCATGATTGAACGCGGCGAGAAAATCGCTTTGGTCGGCATGAACGGCGTCGGGAAATCGACGCTGCTGAAAACGATGCTCGGCAAGATCAAACCGCTTGACGGCGACGTCATCCGCGGCGAATACTTGACGCCAAGCTATTTCGAGCAGGAAGTCAAAGCGCCAAGCCATACGCCGCTTGATGAAATCTGGTCTGCTTACCCGAGCATGGAACAAGGCCAAGTGCGCGGAGCTTTAGCCCGCACCGGTTTGAAAAACGAGCACATCTCCCGTTCGATGACCCAATTGAGCGGTGGCGAACAAGCAAAAGTCCGTTTGTGCAAATTGATGATGGAAGAAAGCAATTGGCTCATTTTCGATGAACCGACAAATCACTTGGACATCGACGCCAAAGCGGAATTGAAGCGCGCTATGCAGGCTTATAAAGGCACGATCGTCCTGGTCAGCCACGAACCTGAATTCTACGAAGGATTGGCGACGAAAGTCTGGAACGTCGAAGAATGGATCGAAGCAGGAAAACAATCAATTTAAGCTCCAAAATATAAAGAAGCCCCGAGATTTTTTCTCGGAGCTTCTTTTTGTTTTATTCGCAGAATGCTTCTGCGTGCCGAACTCAATAAGTCGTCAGTTTGAATATTTTCTGGAAAGCGTAGATGCCGCGCTGCCAGAAAGTGAAGTCATCCTGGAATTCTTCAACTTCGAGGGTGTACATCGCGCCTTCATTGTCCCATAGCATATTGAAATAGCTGTCCACATTTTCTGTCAGCTCGCTGTCGTTCGGAGCGATGATGCGGATATCGTTTTCCAAATTGTAATTATCCAATGTCCGTTCGGTATAATTGGCCGAACCGCCGTAGATATAGGTTTCTTCCGCTGTTTTGACCATCAAAGTTTTTGTGTGATATTGGCCGACAACTGCGTTATACCAGCGCACTTTCACTTTATTGCCGGAATTCTCCAGAATCTCATTGACCACAGGCCGGTTTGGAAGACCGGTTTTTTCCGTGCCGAAGGCATTTTCGTTCGGGTCAAGGATCATTCTGACCTCGACGCCTCTCTTCGCAGCTGCTTCCAAAGCATCAACCACTTCCGCTTGTGCGATATAGAACATGCCAAGCCAGATGGCATCCCCGTCCTGTGCTTTTTCGATATCCGCGAGAAGGCCATTCTGGATTTTCTTTTCCGTCAAATACTGCGCCTGGTACTCCCCTGTTTGTTCGTCCGCATCGATTCTTGGAAACTCCGGACCACCGGAAAACTTCGAAACGGCTTCTTCCGCTTCAAGCAGGTCATTGATGATTTCTCCGCTTACTTTAAACGCCATATTGCCATGGAGGCCGCTGGCGTTATGGGGATTTGCCGAGCTGACGATGGCTTCTTTTTCCGTAATGACCACTTTCCGGTGATTGGCTTTGATGTTCAGCATCGTTAAATAAGAGGCAATGGATAAATCCGGTGCGTCACTGGACATGCCATTCGGAACCCAGCCGCGGCCGCCCGTATCGAACCACTGAAAAATGACACGGTAAAAGCCTGAATACAGCGGCATCGAGTCGCGCAGCTTATCCAAATCCGTGATGATGATTTCGATTCCCGCCTTGCCCATCGTATCAAAAAACTGGTTTTGATAAGAGCCGTATCCTATGTTCAATGGATCGCTGATAAAATAAATCGGCATATCCGGATTTTCTTCTTTCTTTTTCAATAAATGCTCTGTCAGCAATTCCGATACGGCCGGAAACTCTATTTTCTGGTCGTTGTAATTATCAAACAAAAAAAGGTCGATTACGATAAATTCTTCCGCTTCATCAATCATCGTAAAAATTTCATCGAATATCTCCAAATGATATTCGGTTTGGGTGCCTTCTTTATCTTGTGCAAACGATAGGTCATACAGCATTTCCACGTTCTCTAGATTGCGCAATTCGCCTTCATACGAAATCCCTTCAGGCAAAGGCTTATATGTATGCCAAATGATGACGCTTATATACATTAATGCCAATATCCCTGCAGTCGCGTAGACAATTCTTCTGCGCTTGCTCCACCCTTTGACTTTTTTACGCATAAATTCGTTCCCCCTCTCCTTCATTATAGCAAGAAGATGTAGAAACAATGCATTAATTTTATGGAAAAAA
>NZ_RQII01000017.1 GCF_004761975.1 Planococcus koreensis
TTTCCAGCATTTCAATCTGCTGAATTCGAAAACGGTTTACCACAACGTCGCCATGCCGCTGCTGCTGGCAAATACGCCGAAGAACAAGATCAAGGAGCAAGTGAAAAACTTGCTTGAGTTTGTCGGCTTGGCTGACCAAGCAGAAAAATACCCGGATCAATTATCGGGCGGCCAAAAACAGCGCATCGGCATCGCCCGGGCGCTGGCCACCAATCCTTCCGTACTGCTATGCGATGAAGCGACTTCCGCTCTTGATCCGCAGACGACCCAGTCGATTCTGGAATTGCTGCGCCGCATCAACCGGGAATACAACATCACGATCCTGCTCATCACGCATGAAATGGGCGTTATCCGTGAAATCTGCGACAAAGTCGCGGTGCTGGAAGCCGGAAAAGTCATCGAAAAAGGAACCGTGTTCGATGTCTTCACCAATCCGCAGCAGCCGACCACCCAGCGTTTCGTCCGCTCCGTCATGAACGATGAGCTGCCGCCGTCGCTGCTGGAGCAATTGCAGGATCCATCGCGCAGCCATTCCATTTACCGCATCCAATTCACTGGCTCATCGGTCGGCAGCCGCTGATGTCCCGCATTTCACGTGATTTCAATTTGGACTTGAATGTTTTATTCGGCAACATTACTGAACTGCAAGGCGAACCGTACGGCAACCTGATTGTCGAATTCACCGGTCCAGCTGCCGAGATCCAAAACGCGCTGACGGCAATCCGCAGTGACACCGTAAAGGTCGAGGAGGTGCAGCATTATGCTAGTTGATAACGAACAAATCTTGGAAGCGCTGTGGGAAACCGTTTATATGACCAGTGCGTCATTCTTCTTCTCCCTGTTGATCGGCTTCCCTCTCGGCATCTTGCTGGTCGTCACCCGCAAAGGTCATTTGCTGGCCAACGAACCCGTATCCAAAGTATTGAACATCATCATCAATATTTTCCGTTCCGTGCCATTCATCATCTTGATGGTCGCCATCATCCCGCTGACGCGGCTGATTGTCGGCACATCGATCGGTACAGCAGCAGCAATTGTCCCGCTGGTCTTCTACGCCGGTCCGTACATCGCCCGCTTGATCGAAAACTCGCTGCTTGAAGTCGATAAAGGCGTCATTGAAGCGGCGCAAGCGATGGGCGCCTCACCGGCCCAGATCATCTTCCGCTTTTTGATTCCGGAAGCATTGAGCTCACTCGTGCTCGCCCTGACAATCGCCATTGTCGGCTTGATCGGCGCATCTGCAATGGCAGGCGCGATCGGAGGCGGCGGACTCGGCGACCTCGCCATCACTTACGGCTATCAGCGTTTCGACACGATGGTCATGGTCATCACCGTAGCGATTCTCGTCGTCCTGGTGCAAGGCGTCCAATCCGCCGGCAACTTATTGTCTAAACAAGTTCGAAGAAGATAAAATTCGATACAACTCAAACCCACTATTGGAGGAATCTCAAATGAAAAAAACGACAGCTCTTTTATTGATAACAATCCTTGCCTTGTTGCTCGCAGCTTGCGGCAATGACGAAGAAGGCGCAGACGGCAACCGGAAAGTCACATTGGGCATCAGCGGCTCGGATACGACTATTTGGGACCACATCGCTGAGAAAGCTGAAAAAGAAGGAATCGACCTAGAAATCGTGACGTTCTCTGATTACGTAGCGCCGAACATCGCTTTGGCAGAAGGCGAACTTGATTTGAATGCTTTCCAAACGATTTCTTATTTCGATGAATTCGTTGCAGAACATAAACTTGATATCGTTCCGATCGGCTCGACCGTTATTGCGCCGATGGGCCTTTACTCTGAAAAGCACGAATCGATCGACGAACTGCCTGAAGGTTCACAGATTGCCGTACCGAATGAAGCGACGAACATGGGCCGCGCCTTGCTGCTTCTTGAAGAAGCTGGCTTGATCGAACTTGCAGATGAAGCCGGTTTGACAGGCACAGCTGATGACATTACAGATAACCCGAAAAAACTTGAAATCGTGCCGATGATTTCCGGCCAAACACCGCGTGCTATGGGTGACGTTGCCGCTTCCATCATCAATAACGGCATTGCAGTCGATGCCGGATTGAACCCTACCGAAGACCCGATTGCCCGCGAAAGTGAAACAGCGACACCGTACATCAACTTGATCGCAGCGAGTGAAGAAAATGCAGAAGATCCGGATTTCCTGAAAATAGTTGAACTTTATCAGCAGGAAGACACGAAAGAATTCATCATCGAGCACACGAAAGGCGCGCAAATCCCGACATTCGTTTCAGTTGAAGAACTTGTTGATTATCAATAATTCTTGAGGAGGAATTCCAATGACCATTGCCAAAGAAAACGTCCAGGCCATTTCCCAGTCGATCGATTCCAAGCAAGAGGCGTACATCCGCGCCAGCCAAGCGATACACGCCAAACCTGAAATCGGCAATGAAGAGTTTTTTGCCAGCAAGACCTTAGTGGAGCTGCTTGAAGAGGCCGGCTTCACTGTCGAAACGGGCGTTGCCGGCCACGAAACCGCCTTTTACGCAAGCTTCGGCGGCGAGCTTCCCGGCCCGTCCATCGCTTTTCTTGCGGAATACGATGCATTGCCCGGCCTTGGCCATGCCTGCGGCCATAATATCATCGGCACGACAAGCGTTGCAGCTGCTATTGCGTTGTCGGA
Source organism: Planococcus koreensis (assembly GCF_004761975.1). GTDB lineage: Bacteria > Bacillota > Bacilli > Bacillales_A > Planococcaceae > Planococcus > Planococcus koreensis. The sequence goes on from NZ_RQII01000017.1 coordinate 2,652, forward strand.
AACGCTCGCTTCAACCGGCGGACGCGTCGTTGTGCTCGGCACCCCTGCTGAAGAAGGCGGACCCCACGGCAGCGCGAAAGGCAGCTTTGTGAAACACGGGCTGCTCGAAGGCATCGATGCGGCGCTGATGATCCACCCTTCAGGGAAAACGGCATTGACCGGCAATTCGCTGGCAGTGGATCCGTTGGAATTCCATTTCTATGGCAAGCCGGCACACGCTGCCGGCTCTCCGGAACAAGGCATTAACGCGCTTGATGCAGTCTTGCAGCTTTTCAACAGCATCAATGCGCTGCGCCAGCAATTGCCGTCCGACGCCCGCGTCCACGGTATCATCACCCACGGCGGCGATGCACCGAACATCATTCCGGAATACGCCGCGGCGAGATTTTACATCCGCGGCGATTCATGGAAAAAAACGGCGGATACCGCGACGAAGATCCGCGCGATTGCTGAAGGCGCCGCACTTGCAACGGGCGCCAGCGTGAAAATCGTCCGTTTCCAAAACGAAGTGAAAGACTTGGTTCCCACTCCCCTCCTGGATTCGATTTTACGCGATGAATTGGAAGCGGTCGGCGAACATGTAGCGGAGTCGCGCAATTACGGGCTCGGTTCCACGGACGCCGGCAACATCAGCCATGTCGTCCCAACGGCGCATCCTTACATCAAAATCGGTCCCGATGACTTGATTGGCCACACGCCGGAGTTCCGGGAAGCCGCAAAGTCGGATTTAGGCAATGAAGCGTTGATCCGCGGTGCCAAAGCGCTGGCGAACACCGGCTACCGTTTGTTGACAGACGCTTCTCTGTTAAGTGAAATCAAACAAGCGCACGCCCAAGCATTAGCAGCAAAAAACTAAATATTTTCAACGGAAGGCAGCGGCGACGCTGTCTTTTTTTATTGGCTAGAAGCGTATTTTCCTCGTTGCAGAGCGTATTCTGCTGTTTATGGGGCGTATTTCTCGATTTGCAGAGCGTATTTCAACCGCAATAGAGCGTATTTCCATTTTCCATCGCCGTATTCCCAAAATTCTCTCTTATCATGCTAAACTTAAAGCAATACATATCTAGGGGGAACATTTGATGATTGAAACTTTGATCGAGCGCCTTGTGCGCTATGCAAAAATTGATACGCAATCCGATTTTGAGAACAACGAAACGCCGTCGACTCCTGGCCAATGGAATTTGCTGCGCGAACTTGAAAATGAGATGAACCGCATCGGCCTCCAAGAAGTTGGCATGGACGAACATGGCTATCTTTTCGGCACATTGCCTGCCACTACCGATAAGCAGCTGCCGGTCATCGGCTTCCTGGCGCATGTCGACACGGCGACGGATTTCACCGGCAAAAACGTCAATCCGCAGCGCATTGAAAATTACGACGGCAACGACATTCAGCTCAGCGACACCGTGGCAATGACCGTCGCCGACTTCCCTGACTTGAAAAACTACGTCGGCCATACCTTGATCACGACTGACGGCACGACATTGCTCGGTGCTGACAATAAAGCCGGCGTCGCTGAAATCATGACAGCAATGGAATACTTGCTGCAGCATCCTGAAATCGAGCATGGCAAAATCCGTGTGGCATTCACACCGGATGAAGAAATCGGACGCGGCCCGCATAAATTCGATGTTGCCCGTTTCGGAGCAGATTACGCGTATACGATGGACGGCGGCCCGCTTGGCGAATTGCAGTACGAAAGCTTCAATGCCGCTGGCGGAAAATTAACCGTCCAAGGGAAAAGCGTCCATCCGGGATCTGCCAAAGACAAGATGGTCAATGCCCAGACAGTGGCGATTCTATTCCAGGAAGAAATGCCGAAAAACGAAGTGCCTGAACGGACAGAGGGCTATGAAGGTTTTATTCACTTGAATAGTTTCAAGGGCGATGTCGAAAAAGCGGTGCTTTCGTATATCATCCGTGATTTCGATAAAGAGAAGTTTGAAGCGAAGAAAGCGCATATGAAAGCTGTTGCAGCGAAGCTGCAAGAACAATTCGGTGCCGATGCAATCACGTTGGAGCTTGAAGACCAGTATTACAATATGCGCGAAAAAATCGAACCGTCGATGGAAATCGTCGACGCTGCAGAAGCTGCGATGAAGAAACTCGGCATCACGCCGAACATCGTGCCCGTGCGCGGCGGCACAGATGGCTCGCAATTATCGTATATGGGCTTGCCGACACCGAATGTCTTCACCGGCGGCGAAAACTACCACGGGAAATACGAGTTCATCTCAGCTGAAAACATGGAAAAAGCGACACAAGTCATCATCGAAATCGTTCAATCGGCAAAATAAAAAAGCGCCCGCGGGCGCTTTTTTTATTGTCCAGCTGCAACGGCCAGATTCTCGGGTCATAAACCAGCCCAGCTGTGTGGCAAAGAGCGCCACTTCGCTGGTCCGTTTTATGCCTGTCAAATCTTAGCGGCCGTTTCCGCATTTCAAATAATGGTTCTCCCGTTTTGTGCTAAGGCGTAATGGATGCCATGCTGCAAAGTATGGAAGCATTGAAATTTCGATAAATTCAAACCGGTTTCCGTAATGATCATGCTCATATGTGGGGATATTCCGACCAGGATGGCTTGGCTGCCGATCAATGAGGCTGTGGTGCCCAATTTGTCGATTAGGCCAGCCGCTTGATGCGTGAATTCTGCATTCAGCCCTGTCAAATCCAGTACGAGGTATTTCGCTTTGTATCTTGGCAGGTTCTGCAATGTTTTCACAAGCAGTTCTTCCGCGCGCGCTTCATCATAAGTGCCAAGCAGCGGCACGACGACAATATCATCAAGCACCGGAATGATCGGCGATGAAATTTCCCTAATGAGCGTGTTAAGTTCCGCGGTCTTTTCCTCCACTTGGAGTTCCAGACGCTGAATTTCCTCGGCTTCCTTTTCACGTGCCAAGCGATGGATATTCTTCTCGATGTTTTCTTCGGAAGGGTAATATTCAATCAGCGTTTCGTTAAAACCCTCTATCTGGTGGTGCAGCACCCGGTACCAAATGTTTTCTCCGAACAACTCGGTGAAAATCCCAGCATAATGGGCAGGCAGGAAACACCCACCTGTTTTCTTCCCTTGCGCTACATTGATTTTATGTTCCCAGCTATTTTTCAAACTCACTTTCAGCGTTTTCTGCTGTTCGTCCATTTCGCTGATTTCCGCAAGCCCCCAACCGGCGGAGGCATATGTATTGGTAATGAGTCCAGCTGCGCCCGAAACCGTCACATTTTCCATCCCGGAAAAGTATTGGCCTACCAATTGCCCTTGGCGGAATCCCGTCGATTCCATAACGATATTGGCCGCATCTTTCCCTGAAATCTCTTCAATCGTATCAAAAAACATTTTTAAAGCGGTGGAAGTCCAAAATAAGACTGAATCCTGCCCTTCGAACAAAAACCGGCCTTCTTCCAGATTCCATTCGAAGCTTAATCCACCGACAATCAATGAAGGTTGTGTAGCCATTTGAAAACTCCTCTCGTACTTGATTCTATTTTACCATATTATTAAACAAGCGATAAAGCCTGTTCCTCAACCACCCTTTCGTCTGCTATAAACTTGAATTTTATGATGGATATGTTTTAAATCCGCCATTTAAAGGAATAAAGAGATAACACATTAAAAGGAAGAGGTGCTTTCTTTGCCAGATAAAAAGCCATTTGAAGAAGAACGCGAAAAACAGCCAGGCACGCCGATGGATAACCCAGAGCAAGTCAAGACTGATAAGAAAACCATGCATGAAATGTTTAAGGAAGAAGAAACTGTGGATTCCATCCCGCTTGAAGATTTGAAGCAGGATATGGAAGATGAAGGAAACCCTCGCTCAACGAAGGACAATTCCTCCAGCGAAGAAAAATTCCCTGGATAAAGCGGCAGAATAGACCCACTTTTCTGAAGAACAGTCCGGCTGACGCTGGGCTGTTTTTTTGTGATATGATATCCTGATGAACAGGAGTGGCTTATCATGAAAAACTGGATTTACCCGGTCATGGTCGTTGTTGCGGCAAGTTGTTATGGCGTTCTTTCCACCATTATTAAAGTGGCGATGCAGAACGGTTTTACTGCTGCCGAAGCGGTTACCAGCCAATATTTTGTGGGCTTCTTTTTAGCAGCCCTCTTATTTGCAGTTACACAACGCAAATTCCCGCGCTTGCGCGGATGGAAAATACTCGTATTATCCGGATCCTGCACAGCGGCGACAGGAATGGTCTATGGCCAATCACTGGAGTACCTGCCAGCTTCCCTTGCGGTCGTCCTGCTTTTCCAATTCACTTGGATCGGCATGTTTTTGGACTGCATCGTAAAACGGAGACGGCTGAAACGCACTGAAACGCTTTCCCTTATCTTATTATTCGGGGGAACACTGCTCGCAGCCGGTGTCATCGATGCCGATCTTAGCGGAATCGCATGGCAAGGATGGGCGTGGGGAATTGGCGCGGCTTTCTGCTTCTCGGCATTCATGTTTTTCAATGGAAAAAAGGTCGAAGGAATGGATACCTCCGCGCGGCTTTTCTATGTTTCGCTGTTTGCGGCAATCGTCGTCGGCATGTTCCAGACGCCGGAAATCGTCTGGAACGGACAACTCTTTTCTGAAGGCTTATGGATTTACGGATTGCTTCTAGGATTTTTCGGCATTATCATGCCGATCTATTTCTTTTCCATCGCGGTCCCTCATACCGGTTCCGGCTTAGCTTCTATTTTAAGCGCCATGGAATTGCCAGTGGCTATTGTCGCATCCGTACTGATTTTAAGTGAGACGCTTACCCTTCTCCAAGTAGTCGGCATTGGCGTCATTTTGGTCGGCATGGTGCTGCCAAGCGCATTCAACCGAACACCAAAAATAGTCGAAACTATTCATTAAGCCCGCGCTCTGCGGGCTTTTTATGTTTAGCATTGAGTTAAACAGGAATAACAGGAATATCACATAAAATCAAAGGAGTGGAAAAAATGAATCAATCTGAATTAAAAAAGCAAGCGCTCGATATTTTGGATGCTAGCCGCGTAGGTGTCCTGTCGACGGTGAAGGACAGCAAACCGCATTCACGCTATATGACATTCTTTAATGACGAATTCACTTTATATACGCCAACCAGCAAAAAGACACAGAAAGTCGATGAATTGGAAAATAACCCGAATGCCCACATCCTTCTTGGCTATGAAGGCGAAGGCGTCGGGGATGCTTTCCTGGAAATCGAAGGCCAGATGGGCATGCACGACGATGCCGGCATGATTGATAAAGTCTGGAACGACCATCTAAAAGGCTGGTTTACAGGTCCGGATGATCCGAACCTGCTGATACTGGCGATCAAGCCGACACGCGTCCGCCTGATCAATAAAAAAGGCGAAGAGCCGCAGTCAATCGACTTGTAAAACACAAAAACGCTCGAATAATCGAGCCGTTTTTATGTATTCAAAATCTGGCGCAGCCCTTCGCGGTTGAACAGCAGATCTTCTAATGTGTATTCATCAAGAACTGCCAGATAGGCGTGCAGCGCTTTTCCAAGCACGCCCCGCAGTCCGCATACCGGCGCAATCGGGCAGCGGTTATGCTCGCGGTCGAAGCATTCGACCAAATGGAAGTCATCTTCCATCCTGCGGACGACTGTGCCGACATTGATGTTCTGCGGCAGATCCGCCAAGCGGATTCCGCCGCCGCGGCCGCGCACGGTATGGATAAAGCCGGCTTTGCCGAGTTCGAACGTCACTTTCATCAAATGATTTTTCGATATATTATAAGCATCGGAAATTTCTTGTATCGTCGATAATTTCCCATCTTGTTTCGAGCCCAAATACAGCAATACACGCAACGAGTAATCGGTGTACATTGTCAGTCTCATCTTTTCACCTTCCCTGCTTCTTCATTATACGCATTTAGGGATCGGCGGAAAAGAAATCCGGATTGGCGCATCATATATGAAGGAGCGGATTTCATGTTATCTGAGGAAACCAGAACAATCATCAAATCGACTGCCCCTGTTTTAGAAGATCATGGTGTTACGATTACAACCCGTTTTTATCAACGCTTATTTGAAGAACATCCCGAATTGCTGAACATTTTCAATCATGCGAACCAAGCGCAAGGACGCCAGCAGACAGCGCTTGCGAAAACAGTTTACGCCGCGGCAATTCATATTGATGACCTGGCAGAAATCATGCCAGCTGTTATCCAGATCGGCCACAAGCATGTCAGCCTGGGTGTTAAAGCGGAACATTATCCCATTGTCGGTGCCCATCTTTTGCTCGCTATGAAAGAAGTGCTTGGCGATGCCGCGACAGATGAAATCATCCAAGCCTGGTCGGATGCTTACGGCGTTATTGCAGATGCCTTTATCAGCGTCGAGAAAAGCATGTACCAGAAAACAGCGGCGCAGGAAAATGGCTGGATTTATTTTAAGGACTTTACGGTTGCCCGGAAAGTGAAAGAAAGTGAAGTGATCACTTCATTCTATTTAAAGCCTGCCGATGGATCGAACGTGCCGAAATACACGTCGGGGCAATACATCTCGGTACGCGTCCTGATTCCCGGTGAAAAATATACGATGATCCGCCAGTATAGTTTGTCACAGGCTTCAAAGCCGGATGAATTCCGCATTTCCGTCAAGCGTGAAGCCGATAACGATCCAAACGGCGTCGTGTCGAATTACCTGCACAAAGAAATTGAAGCGGGCGGGCAGCTTGAAGCCAGCGCCCCTGCAGGCGTCTTTGTCCTCGATGAGACAAAGACAAGCCCTGTTGCATTTATCAGCGGCGGCGTCGGCATCACACCGATGATGAGCATGTTCGAAAGTGTCGCCGATTCTTCTCCGGAAAGAAAAACCACTTTTCTTCACGGCGCAAGAAACCGAAGCCAGCATGCATTTGATGAAGATATCCGCAAATATGCCGAAGGAATGCAGGATGTTACTTATAAAACCGTCTATTCGGATGAACCGGATGGCTTTATCACGCACGCTTTGCTTGAAGAAACGGTTGATCCCACAGGTGAAGCCTACGTCTGCGGGCCCGTTCCATTCATGGTCAGCATGATCCGGGAACTGCGCAATATCGGCATGCCGGAAGACCATATCCATTATGAGTTCTTCGGACCCGCGATGGACATGCCAAAATGATAAATACGAATTTGAGATGATCCACATATAAGCAGTCTGTATTCAGCAGGCTGTTTTTATGTGGCTTTTTTGTGAATGCAAATGTGTCTAAATTTTAAAGATGTATTTTAAATATATCTTTAATTCTCCATGAGGTATATAGTCAAGATATAGAAAACAAAAGGAGCGATTGACAATGTTATCAGCAGAGACAAAATCAATTATCAAAGCGACAGTACCTGTATTAGAAGAACACGGCACAGCGATTACAACGGTCTTTTACAAAAATATGTTCGAAGCACATCCGGAACTTTTAAATATCTTCAATCATGCAAACCAAGCAAAAGGGCGCCAGCAGGCCGCTTTGGCAAATACCGTATACGCGGCAGCGGTGCATATTGATAATTTAGAAGCCATTCTTCCAGCAGTCGTGCAAATCGCCAATAAACACGTGAGCCTTGGCATCAAACCCGAACATTATCCGATTGTCGGCGAGTATCTATTGAAAGCGATCAAAGAAGTATTGGGCGATGCTGCGACTGACGACATCATCAATGCTTGGGCAGAAGCATATGGCGTGATTGCTGACGCATTCATCGGCGTTGAAAAAGATATGTATGAAAAAGTGGAAAGCCAGGAAAATGGCTGGAAATTCTTCAAAGACTTTATTGTTGCACGCAAAGAGAAAGAAAGCGGCAATATTACTTCGTTCTACTTGAAACCGGCTGAAGGTTCGAATGTCCCTGCTTATCAGCCAGGCCAATATATTTCAGTGCGCATGTCGATTCCAGGTGAAAAATACACGATGATCCGCCAATACAGCTTGTCACAGGCTTCCAAGGAAGACGAGTTCCGCATTTCCGTCAAACGCGAAGCGGATAACGATCCAAACGGGCGCGTTTCCGTGTACCTTCACGAAGAAGTAAATGTCGGCGACCGCCTCGAAGTCAGCGCGCCAGCAGGAGAGTTCGTTCTCGATACGGAGAAAAAATCTCCGGTGGCATTCGTCAGCGGCGGCGTTGGCATCACACCCATGATGAGCATGTTCGAAACGGTTGCTACAATGACACCGGAACGCCCAACTGCTTTCTTGCACGCTGCACGCAATGAATCATTCCATGCATTCGACCAGGACATCCGGAAATACACAGCGTCCATGGACAACGCAACTTATAAAACGCTCTACTCTGATGAGCCTTCAGGCTACATCACACGTGAGCTTCTTGCGGAATACGTCGATGTTTCAGGCGAAGTGTATGTTTGCGGACCTGTACCATTCATGGAAGCCATGATTCAGGAACTGCGCGCACTTGGCATGAACGAAGATCAGATCCACTTTGAATTCTTCGGCCCTGCTGTAGCATTGCAGACTGTTTAATATCTAGCTGAAAACGAATAAAAGCTTGCCTTCCCGCCTGTTAATCGGCGGTGAGGCAAGCTTTTTCCCTTTACTGGGAAGCCATCGCTTGTTTCAGAAATTCCAGGCGATTGCCGAATGGGTCCGCTGCGAAAAATCGGATGCTCCCCGGAATGCTTGTGTCATCCTTCACCGCTATCCCTTTTTCCAGCAGATGAGCTTTCAACTCATCAAACCCTTCTACAACGAACGCAGGATGTGCTTTTTTCGCCGGTTCGAACGGTTCTTCGACACCGACATGAAGCTGAAATCCCGGAATTTCAAACCACGCCCCGCCTCTTGCCTGCAGCGGTTCGGGCTTTTCCAATTCCTTCATCCCTAAGATTCCGCTATAAAAATTGCGTGCTTGTTCCTCGCAGCCTTTGGGCGCGGCTACTTGCACGTGATCAATTTTTGTAATATTGAATGCCATTCCATTTCCTCCTCCAGCTTCTCTATACTTCTCGAAGCTCTTTATTATTCTTTCGCCTTTCTGTTTTGCAAATCCTTCCCGCATCCCGTAGCATATAAAAAAAGGAGTGACCACAGATGGCTTTTCCGCAACAGCTTAAATACACACTCGCCGCCCAATCGGTTTCGATCGACCGTGAACCGCAGCAAGCGCTATCAGGCGATTTTCCAAGTTTAATCATGGAATTGAAAGAATGGGCCCAGACAGACAACGACGGTGTGGCAATTTCGTATTTCTTCCGCCAATACGCACTTTTCATCTCTGCCCAGTTCGATCTGCTGGCACATCAGAATGCTTATTTCGCTTGTTCCTGGCGTGAGTTGAAATTTGACCGCAGCTTCAACTACGGCTTTCACTTGCTGCAGACCCATGCCTCTTCCCTTTTCTACACGCACGTTCAACCCGCTCAACGCTTTGAAGCGATGCATGATGTATTGGTCGAGCAAGTCGATTCATTGATACAAGAGTTTCGGCAACACGCCAAAATTTCACCCATCATCTTATGGGAGAACATCTTGGGATCCATCATCTGGCTTTATGCCGGAATTGAACGCTCAAATCCCAGAAAAGCCGCAGAAGATATGGAATGGCTGTTGGAACCCTCTAATTGGCAGCCTATCAAAACATCTTATTTGAACAAGCTGCTGGGAGATGTTCCACTCGGCCGCGCCGTTTCTGGTCCGCTTCGCAAGACGTGTTGCCTTTATAAGGAACTTCCTGAATTCGGACCCTGCACATACTGCCCTCAGCCAAATTAAAAGCTCCGGCGCATTATTGCCCCGGAGCTTTCAGCTTAGACTTCAAATACTTCGTGCAGGATTTTCCCTGGATCGTTGTTCATCAGATTTTTATAGACACAGCTTTTCGGCTTGTCTTGAAGCGATTTGGCAAAGGATTTAGCATGTTCGGCGTCTCCGACGACATGCACTTCTTCCCATCTGCGCTCTTTTTTCAACTTTTCGATTTTGCCGCCCATGTCTTTATAAAAGCGGTCAAGATTTTCTTTCAAACGGTGGTCCAGCTCATCCACCGGGCTCCCGCCTCCGCTGACCGGCGTGCTGCCGCCGGATGCGCCGCCTCCGGAAGACCCTACACCAGAAACCCGCCCAGAACTTCGGACGCCTCTCTGCTCCGTCCAGACCTCAAGGCCCGAATCGAATTCATAAAAGAACTCTTCGTTGATAATGCCCATCGACGTATCCAGTACCCGGATCCCGCGCAAGCTCGGCATGACGACTCCTGCATAAGGATACGCTTTATACATATAGCGCAATTGGTCCAATTGCGGAGTTTCTTCCCAATGGAAATTATTTTTCACCGGAATCTGGACATAACGCACCCACCATAAATTCTCATGAGGCGAAGCGAAAATGACGACCCCTTTCAATAATTCTCCTTGATGATCGGTAATTTCACGTTCGACTTTTTTCTTCAATTCCCGATAAGCATTTATCTCTTTTTCATCGCGCGAAGCGGAAAGGTATTCATCAAGCTTTTTCAGGCCGTTTTTCAAATGGATTTTCCAAGCGCCGTTCTGGGCTTCTGAATCTGCAGGATTGGTATTTAGATAGATACTCAGTACACAGCGATCATCACAACGGAACGCTTTCAACTCCTGAATTTCATCATATAATGTCATATAATCCTCATCCTCCTTAAAATCCGTGCTATTTAACTCCTTACCCTATGAGTTCTATATTAAACTGTCGTTCACCTTCTTTTTTTCATTATTCAGACGTTTAAATTCTGTCCAATGAGGTAAATAAAGAGTGCAATGAAAATTAAAGGAGCGTGTAAAAATTGGAAAATGTAGACAAACAAGTTGAAGATAAGTTAAAGCATTTTGATGACGAAAAGAAAGAAGAAATCTTAGCCAATTTTGATCACTTTAAGAATTACCTCGGATCAAAAGTTGAACTGGGCGAAAAAATGGGATTGAGCGAAGAACGCCTGGCTCAAATCACTGAAAAAGTCGCGGGCTACCTAGCGAAAAACGAAGACCCTAAAAACCGTGAAGAATATCTGCTTCAGGAATTATGGAAAGTCGGCTCAAAAGAAGAGCAGCATATGCTGGCTCACATGCTTCTGCGCATGGTTAAAAAAGACTCTTAAAGTTAAAAATACGCATAAAAAACAGCCTTTCCTTATAAATGGGAAGGCTGTTTTTCAAATAGCTGGAACATCCAGTAATAGATGACGCCGCTTGCGAATGCCAACAGCGCCAAAATGGTAAACGTCCAGCCGAAGCCGAACCATGCTGTCATCGGAATCGATAACGGCGCAATCATGCGCCCGATCGTGTACCGCAGACTCGCTGCCGCAAAATACTGGCCGCGCATTTCTTCCGGCGCCAGCTTCGAGATAAAGCTCTGCTGGACGCCGACAACCATCAATTCCGCAAAAGTGAAGACCGCCATCGCCAACACGAACATCCAAAACCATGACGTAATCGGGAAAATAAGCATCGAGACGCCATAGAGAATCGCTGACATGAAGAAAACCCATTTTTCTCGGAATCTGGTCATCCATCTGGTGATGATGACTGTAAACAGCGCAACCAGCAACCCGTTCTCAGACAATAGGACACCGAATGATGTTTCACCCGTCACTGTCAGTTCACGGCCCATGAATGCAGCAACGGTCTGTTCATCGATTGTTTCCTTCAAGAAGACAGGAATCAACAAGTCCAGCTGCATGAACGTCTGGGCACCCAGAATGCCGGCAATGACGAATAACAGGAAAAGCTTGTCCTTGAAAATGACGCCGTATTCCTTCACTTGCTTCCCTACTGCTCCGAGCACGCCGACTGATTCTTCCCGTTGCCATTTGTCTATGACGCTTTGCGGCAAGGTTTCATTGGTATAAAGCCTTAAGACAGTGCCGAGGATCATCGAAATGACCGCAACAATCAGCAGCAATTCAAAACGGTACGAGAAGAACAGTACCGCCCCGAACAATGGCCCGACCACGACTGCAATATTCAAGGTAGTATAGAAAATCGCAAAGACATCGCTTCTGTATTTCTCCGGAATGACGTCCGCAATCATCGCCTGGCTGGCCGGCCAATAGAGCGAACCGCCCATGCCTGCTATCGTAAAGGCGATAAACCCGAGAATGGGTGATTCGAGCCAAGGCGAATTGGCATAAGCGAACAGCAAAAACGCAAAGCCTTGGCCGATCGATGCTACGACGAGCATTGTGCGCCGCCCGAACCTGTCTGCGCAATATCCGCCGACTAAATTAGCAGCTACTGAAAAAACTTGCGACACGACAAGCAGCAAGCCGGCCGTACTTTTCCCGAATTCTTCCGCAAAGTAAATAGCGAGAAACGGGAAGACCATCCAGTAACTTGTATTCATGAAAAATTCGCCGACGAGGCGAACTTTCAAATTCCTATTCCAATCTCTAATCTTCATTTTTCAGTTCCCCGCGTTCTCTGATCTCTTCTATGAGCCTGGCTAATTACCCGATGACTTCAAGCAGCTTGTAGCTCACGCAAATATCGATTAACAGCTCTTTCCGTTCTTTGGCAAATTGGATGACCAGGCGTTCATGGTCACGTTCGACGATTTCACCTGCCCCGAACACACGATGCCGTACAGTCGCTCCCGCCACTAGTTCACCGCCATCCTTTACAGCATTCGGATTGTCAGGCACTTTCACTTTGACAGCCTGCTGCACTTTTGCGGCAGCCTTCTTAAGAGCTGGTTTTGCTGCAATCGCCACATCCCGCACTTCATCGACAAAACGGGATTCACTGTCGTAGCTGATCAATTCCAGGTGATTTCTCGCGCGGGTCATCCCGACATAAAACAGCCGCCGCGCCTCTTCAAGAAGATCCGCCTGCTCTGTGTCTTCTTCTGTCGGGATGATCCCTTCCACCAGGTCGATCATGTACACCCGATCAAATTCCAAACCTTTGGAGCTGTGAAATGTCGAAAGTGTCAGCATGTCATCGGTTTTTTCGGCTTTAGCTGCCTGTGTCACTTGCTCCAATTCCTTCAGGCGCTTCGCAAATTCCATCATGCTGCCAAGCGGGGCTGCTATCTGCTCCAGTGTTACCAGGATTTGCTCCAGGTATTGCAGCCGCATCCCGAATTTTTCCGCGCGGCTTGCGAGCATCTGGTCATAGCCCAGATCTGCCCGTATGGTGCGGATGACTTTCAGCGGCTGCATGCCTTTCAGCGCTTCGAACCACTTCTTCTGCTCGCCCAATATCCGGATTTGGTAATCCTTCAAAGTGATGTGGCGGTTGATTTCATCAAAGGCATTGGTTACCGACGGCTTCATCTTCGCCATGAACTTCAATTGGCTTCCTGACCAATAGGCATTGGTTTTAGAAGCGATTTTCGAATATATATCGATGCGCTCCGGCTTTAAGCTGAAACGCATAAAATTCAGCATGTCTTCAACAATCCAATGGGAGAAGAACCGGTTGTCCCCGTCTTTCATATAGAACGGGATGCCCATCCGGTCGAGTTCGCTCATCAATAACGTGGATGATGAATTATTGCGGTACAAAATCGCTACTTCGCCGAAATTGTCCAGTTCTTTCAATTCCTTCATCAGGTATTTGAATTGTGCATCTTCTGAAACCAGCCGTTTGATGACGATTGGCTGGCCTTCCGGCTGTTTGGTGAACATATTCTTGTCATGGCGCTTCTTATTCGTCTTGATGAATAAATTCGCGGCATCGACAATATTTTTCGTGGACCGGTAATTGCGTTCCATCTTCATTACGTAAGCGTTCGGATAAACCGTTTTGAACTTCAATAAATAAGTGGGCTCTGCCGCGCGCCACGTATAAATCGATTGATCGTCATCAGCGACAACGCAGAGGTTTTGATGGCGCGCCACCAGCTTTTCGACGATGGCGTGCTGGATCATCGATGTGTCCTGGCTTTCATCGGTCATCACGTAATCCCATCGCTGCTGGTATTTTTTCAGGAGCGCTTTGTCTTTTTCCAACGCTTCGTTCGCGAGCGACAACATATCGTCAAAGTCCACTAACCTAACGTCATAGTTTTCTTTGAATGCTTCATAAGTCTTTAGTATTTCAATGGCGCCTTCAAAAGGTGCCTTCAACTTTTTCCACTCGCTGCGCGGTGTCATTTTGTTTTTCACAAAGCTGATGAATGAAGTCAATTCGTCCAATTGGTCTTCTGTTATAGGCTCTCCGACTTCGGTTTCAAACATTTCCCGCAGCAGCCGTTTTTTATGGAGTCCGTTGCTTTCGCTGCCTTCAATCATGACATAGCGCAGTTCCGACAAATACTCGCGGGTGATTTGGAAAGCCAGGCTATGGATGGTCGAAAAATCCACAGGTGCAAGCGCAGGGAAAAAACGTATATAGCGTTCCTGCATATCAACAGCTGAGGCTTTGCTGAATGTTATCGCTTTGATGCGATGCGCCGGCACCTTTTTCTCTTCGATCAAGTAACCGATGCGCATGATCATTGTTGTGGTCTTGCCAGATCCCGGGCATGCCAGAAGAAGCAAAGGGCCTTCAGTCCGCTCCACTGCTTTGCGCTGTATTTTGTTCAGCTCGACGCCGAGCTGTTGTTGTTTGCGTTCAAAAAAATCGCTCATACGGCAGATACTCCTTCGCACTTTCATTCCTTCTATTTTACCATGGCTGCGCGATATTTATTTGCTGTTTTTTAAGATGCAGGGAAAACTTGAAGTCCGCCGGCAAATAATTTTCTGACGTAAAAAAGGGTTCATGTGAATGAACCCTTTTCCGCAATACAGCAAGCACTGCCTGTACGCGGTTTATTTCGGACTGATGATTTCACAGACCCTGCCAACTTGGCCGTCTTGAAGCCTCACCTTGATGCCATGTGGATGTGTCGCGGAATTGGTCAATAAATCTTTAACGATGCCTTGCGTTTTTTTGCCGCTTCGCTGGTCTTGTTTTAAAATTACATTGACTTCCAGCCCAGGTTTTACGTCACTTCTTTTCTTGCCATCCATTCAAAATCCCTCCTGCCTTTCTTCCAGTATACATGTTTGCATGCAAAAAGGCGGGGATTCCCCCCGCCTCTCTTTGCATGCTCTGCTTAAAAATGTTCTTTGCGGTTGCCGTCTAAATCGTCATCATCAAGATCGGACAAAGTTGTATCTTTTTTGTTTTTATTGGTAAAAGAAGCACCTTCGTCAATATCAGCTTCTTCTTTGCGGACAGTTTCACGAACTGTTTCCGTGTCTTGGACTTTCTTTTTACCGACTACGATTTCTTCACTGACCACATCAGTTTTTGAAACATTGACGCGTTCTTCTGTCAATGGAATGTGAATGTTATCGCCTTCTTGGTAAGCATCTGCTGTAGCGCCATTAACTTCTTCGTTTACCGGACGCCGTTCAACATATATCTCTTCGCGTTCTACCGGTACGTCAATCGTCTGTTCGTTTTCCACTGTGTGTTTGCCGACATTAACTTCTCCGGTCTGTACACGGTCTTTGTTCACATGCAAACGTTCTTCGTGAAGGCGAAGGCGTTCTTCTTCCGTGCCAGAGAAATCAGCTGCTGTTCGATCTGTATCTGTATAGCGTTCGTTGTCTCTATTCAAGGTATCGCGCTCCATTCCATTTGTAGTGTCAAACCGGTCTGTATCACGGTCTTTGCTAGTTTCGCCATCTACTGAAACACCTGGCCCTAAACCGAAGCCTGTGCCTCTGTCTTCGCCGACTCCAGCGGTTTCGTTAGTATTTTGACGCTCTGAAGCGGCCAAATCATCGTCATCTGTCAGGCCGCGCTCACCGCGTTCCCGGTGGTAGTTGACGTCGTTCGATTCGTTTGTATCCACTGTCAAGCCGTCGCGCCCGACCATTCCTGAGTCGCCATAGCCGGCAGTTCCACCGGTTGCGCCGACATAGCCTGCGGCACCTGTTGTATTATTCCCTGGATCGCCGTACACATTGCGGTCGATATCACTATCTTTTGAGTCGTAATTCGTACCGATCTCCTGATCGACAAACAGCAAAATCTTGCCATTCTGGACATCCTGGTAATAACGGTCTGCTTCCTGATCATCTACACCCATGCCTGAGAATGCTTCACGAACCGGTTCATTGCCTGAAAGGAAGCCCATGAATTTATCCATCCAGCCGCCTTCTGCAGATTTGTAATCCACGTCCGTGCGCCCTCTTACCATGGACAGCTGTTCTTTATCATGCGCCATGACGTACATATGATCTTCAGAAATGCCTTGCTCTCTCAATTCTTCGATTTTTCTTAATACCTCTGATTCAGTGTCGAAAGTTCCCATAAATTTATTGTTGGCCATTTTCTATTCCTCCAATTTTTTTATGTGTACCTAAATTTTTGTATTGCGAAAAATCTTGCCTAGTCTTGGAATACCCACCTCAAAATCACTCAAACATTTTATTGCATTTTAAGGACTAAAGGATTATAATGAGAAATCTTATTCTACTTGGCGGTCCCAATGGCGATGCTTGGTGATCGCAGCAATAAAATCAGCTGCAAAGCTGCCGTCTGCAGAGCCGGTTATAACGCCTGGCTGGCCTTGCATGTGGGCGGCTTCGATCCATTTCATGCCATCATGCGTCGCACCGACAGGTTTGTAATGGTCGAAGGCTTCACCTACGTAACGCGCTGCTTCTTTGGCAAACTTCCGGCTCACTGATGCACTGCCGACCGCATAAATTGCGTCATACAGCACCGGATCCGCTGTCGTAAACGTATGGTCCACTTCAAACTCGCCGCCGTTCTTGCCTGTGACCATCCCTTGCATTTCACTGACAATCTCCACTTGAAGCCCTTTAGCTTTCAATGCGTCGAATACTTTCGATACTTCTTTATCTTCAAAGCCGTCTCCAAGCAGGACGCCGACTTTACGGGTCGCTGGCGTTTTGATCGTATTTTCCTGGCTTAAGGCCGGAGAAGTTTTGCCAATCTCAGTGTTGCCGCTTTCCGGCGGCACTGCCCCGACATTTTTTGCTACGGTTTGAGCCATTTCAAGGTTTACGTTTGCGAACATGTCTACCGCATTTTGGCGCACCACTTTCTCTTTGCATTTTCCAAGTTCGAAACTGAAAGCCTCGATGATATGCTCTTTTTCTGGCGCAGACATACTGTTCCAGAACATCGCAGCCTGTGAAAAATGGTCTTTGAAGCTTTCGCTGCGCGCACGAACTTTGCGCCCTTCCATTTTTTCCTGATAATGTTCGAAGCCGCCATCCGCCGGGCTTGCTGGTGCAGGCGTGTTATTGGCTAAGCCATTTTTATGGTAGGATACTTGCCCGCGGTTGATTGTCTGGCGCCCGTAGCCGTCGCGCTGGTTGTTGTGGAATGGGCACACTGGGCGGTTAATCGGCAGTTCATGGAAATTCGGGCCGCCAAGGCGGATCAATTGCGTGTCTGTATAGGAGAACAAGCGCCCCTGCAACAGTGGATCGTTGGAAAAATCGATTCCAGGAACAACATGCCCCGCATGGAATGCTACTTGCTCCGTTTCTGCGAAAACATTGTCGACATTGCGGTTCAGGGTCATCTTGCCGACAATTTGAATCGGGATTTCTTCCTGCGGCCACAGTTTGGTAGCATCCAGCAAATCAAAGTCGAATTTATGTTCATCTTCTTCCGGAATAATTTGAACCCCTAATTCGAATTCAGGATAATCTCCGTTCTCGATTGCTTCATATAAATCTCGGCGGTTAAAATCAGGGTCTTTGCCTGAAATCTTCTGTGCTTCGTCCCATACGAGGGAATGCACACCGAGGGTCGATTTCCAGTTGAATTTCACAAAATGGGATTTCCCTTCCGCGTTGACAAAGCGGAACGCATGGACGCCGAAGCCATCCATCATCCGGAAACTGC
>NZ_RQII01000018.1 GCF_004761975.1 Planococcus koreensis
GGGTGAAGGCGATATCGCCTCACCCCAACATTTGACGGAGAACCGCCTTTTTTTGCGGCAAAAACTGGTTATTCATTATAGAAGATAAAAATGCTATGATACTATATTGTGTGATATTATCTACTAGTAATGTGTACGCGCATGCCTTGTGTTTTTAGGCCAAAAGGAACCACCACAGTCTATGCTTCGTCAATAAAACATCAGGAATTTAAATATCATGGCAATAAGGAAAGCGGTATTCTTGCCATGGCATGGAAGGTCGTATTGCTGGCTGCTTAGGCTTTTGCTGGCGATGTGATAAAATTTGAGTAGGTGAGGATTACGGATGAAATCAGCATTAACTATATTAAAAGAACAGTTTTCATATTTTTACTTAGTTAGAAGGTTATCGGTTTACGAGTTAAGAAGTTTGACCAGTGGAAATTACCTCGGCATGGCATGGGAAATCATCAATCCGGCAATACAGATTATGATTTACTGGTTCGTCTTCGGATTCGGTATCCGCCAGCGCGAGCCGGTGGGGGATATCCCGTATCTGGCCTGGATGTTTGCCGGCATTCTTGCTTGGTTCTTTATCAACCAAGCAGTGATGAAATCAGCGAAATCGATTCATACGAAAATCAAGATGCTCGCGAAGATGAATTTTCCAATGAGCGTCATACCGAGTTATGTGATTTTTGCCCAGTTATACCCGCATTTGGTCTTATTGGCAATTGGCGTCATCATCCTCCAATTCATGGGATTCCCGATTTCGATTTATTATTTGCAGCTGCCGATTTATATGATTGGTTTGCTGGCGTTCCTTTTCAGCTTGTCGCTGATCATGTCGACGTTGACGACGATTATACGCGATGTCCAAATGGCGCTTCAGTCGGTAATGCGGATGCTGTTGTACCTATCACCGATTTTATGGCCGCCGACGTCGCTGCCTGAATCTGTGCAGCCATTCATGATGCTGAATCCGTTCTATTATATAATTGAAGGCTATCGCTACTCCTTGTTGGGTGAAGGCTGGTATTTCCTCGAAAATCCAATTTATACCGCTTATTTCGTAGGAATTACAGCGCTGACCTTGATGGTCGGTTCATATCTGCATTTGAAATTCAGAAGTCATTTTATTGATTATCTATAAACTGGAAGTGAAATGAATGTCAGCTAAAGTGGAACTTAAGAACGTTGCGAAAAAATATAAATTATACAAAAAGCAGTCCGACCGCCTGCTTGATATGCTGCTGCCTTTCAAAGGCTACGGCGAGGATTTCTACGCGTTGCAGAATGTATCGCTGTCCGTTGACGAAGGGTCGATCGTCGGGCTTGTCGGGATTAACGGTTCCGGAAAGTCGACATTGGCGAATATCATTGCGGGCATCATCCCAGCAACTGAAGGTGAAGTGAAGAGCGACGGCAATGTCGCTTTGATCGCTGTCAATGCCGGGCTGGACGCGAAACTCACGGGACGTGAAAATATCGAATTAAAGCTGTTGATGCTCGGCTTCACGAGAAAGCAGATCAAAGAGATGGAGCACGAAATCATCGAGTTTGCAGAAATCGAGAAGTTCATCGATCAGCCCGTAAAGACGTATTCAAGCGGCATGAAGTCGCGCTTAGGCTTTTCAATTTCGGTGCGAGTCAACCCTGATATCTTGATCATCGATGAAGCTTTATCAGTCGGCGACAGCTCTTTTGCAGAAAAGAGCCTGGAGAAGATGATGGAGTTCAAGGAAAAAGGCAAGACAATGTTTTTTGTCAGCCATTCGATTTCACAGATGAAAAAATTCTGTGACCATATTCTATGGCTTGAATTCGGGACCGTGAAAGAATACGGCAAAGCTGACGTGGTATTGAAGGATTACGAGAAGTTCTTGGATGACTATAAGAAAATGTCGAAAGCAGACAAGAAAAAATACCGCGACGAGGCACTTGCCCGCCAAGCGGTCATTGTAAAAGAAAAAATCCTGCAGGCTTGATGCCTGCAGGATTTTCTATTTCGCTTTTTTGATCGATAAACTCAAGTTATTGGCTTTTGAAGTATAGAACTCGAACGTCCGGCCATTTTCAGTGTGTGGAATGGTCGTGATGCGCTTGATGTTGATCAGCTGGTAGTCGTTAAAGCGGATAAACACCGTGAACAAAGCATTGTCCAGTTTTTCAAGCTCATCGTAGCGGACTTGGAATTGGCCGAAATTGCCTTCAATATGGAAGCTGCATTCGATTTCATTTGAAAATTCGCTGCGGTCGCGGATCAGCACTGCGTTGATATTGTCCAGTGCATCGCCGTAAACTTCAAAGGTCTGGACGTATTGTCCGTTGATGATGTAGGAATCCAACGCATTGGCAAGCATCGGCATGCGGATGTACCGGCGTTCTTCTTCCAGGAATGGCACTTCGTAATAAGCCATGCCGCCGCGGATAACATGCTTTTTGCCTTTATGGTTTTTAAACCAATGAAACAATGCAGAGACATCTTGTTGGCGGCCTTCTAAAAACAGGTCGAGTGCAGCGCGCAGGAGCGGGGACTGAATCTCTTCTTTGAAATCATAGCGCAAATCTTTTGTGGTATCGACCGCGTCCTGGAGGACATCGAAAAAATCCTGCTGCTTGGCAGAACGCACGAAGAGCATGCTGTCAAAGGTTTTTAAAATGTCGTACTCGTAAATCCGGTTTAGAATGACTTTCTCTTTTTCCACATCGAGCGACAATGATTTGATATAATCCACTATTTTTAAATCTGCACGCCGTTTGTCAAGAACGTGCGTAACGCGCGTCAGTGAACTGGCGTTTTCGCCAGTGCGGTTCACGTAATAGATTGGCGCAGTCGTCGTGGAGACTGCATTGGCGTAAAGAAACACATTGATGAAGAAGAATTTGTCTTCGCCGAAGCGCATTTCAGGAAAGCGGATATTGTGCTGCTTCAATAGCGGCAGGCTCATCATGCGTGCAGTCGGTCCCATATGGTAAAAGAAATGCGGGATGCTAAAAGGCGAAATGCTTCTGCGTTCTTTTACCGAAGCGAACTCCCCGATGACGCTATTGCCTTTGTCTTCGATTTTGATTGTTTTTCCGACGGCGTAATCGTCGCCGGTCTCTTTCAAAATCTTGTACAAGTGCTCAAGGCCGTCTTTTGCCAACCAGTCATCAGCGTCCAGGAACGTAATGTAAGGCGAAGTGGCAAGCTCGATTCCGATATTGCGCGGCAGGCCGGGCGAACCGGTATTCTCTTTTAACGACACAAAAATGATGTTTTTGTGCTTGGCTGCATAGCCGCGGATGATTTCGGGCGTTCTGTCCGTCGAACAGTCGTCGACAATGATGTATTGGATATTCGCCACGCCGATGGTCTGGGCGAGTACCGAATCGATGGTCTTTTCGATGAAACTTTCTGCATTGTAAGCAGCCGTCACCACTGTGACCAGTTTTTGCGCTTTGAATAATTTGTTCAGGAACGAGTCGGGCTTATTGATAATCTCCGTCTTATTGTCGCGGATCTTTTCCAAGGCTTTTTGCTGATGTGATAAATCCAAATCTTTTCCTCCTAATGTTCATGTGCGTATAGGGTAAGTATAATCGAACGGGCAATCCCTGTATATTGTTAGTGAAATACCAAAAAGGAGATAGAAAAACTTTAATATATTAAATAAATGAGTAAATTAAAATTTATACACTTATACTTATTATTAACTGAATATTGTGATAAAATTAGCTGAGTCATTGCTAAGGTTCTATAAGGTTTCTTTAAATTTCCAACTAATCAATTTACGTAAAATAGCCCACGGATTTCATTGATAAATTGAGGTGTTTTATGGACGAAATTATAGGGGAAATTAAAAAAGGCATGAGTAGTTTATATTTGATCGTTCTTTATTTGTTTTTTCTGTTCGTTTATTACAATACACCGTTGACGGGAGACGATTGGACATGGGGAACTGAAATCGGCTTGAACCGTTTCGAGCGCATGTTCTACGACTATAACGGGCGGTATTTAAGCAATATGATTGAACTTCTGGTGGTGCGCGTCGATCTTCTGCGCTACCTCATACTGGCATTATTCTCCGCTTTGCTCGTTTACATCATGGGCAAGCTCACCAATTACAATAACAATCCCATCGCGATTACGCTTGCTTTCATATTAGTTATGGCAATGCCGATCCGGGTTTTCTCGCAAACTATGGCATGGTCAGCTGGATTTTTGAATTATGTGCCTTCAGTGATGCTATTGCTCGTGTATCTATACATCATCCGCAACATATACCGGGAAGAGCCGCCGGAATACCATAAATATGCATGGCTATATGTAATTCCTTTAGGGCTGGCAACTCAGCTGATCGTTGAGCACGTAACCTTATTCGCAGCTGTAACGAGTGCCTGGGTCATCGCTTATACTTATTGGAAGCATAAGAAATTTTACGCTGTCCATATTGCGTACCTGGTATCCGCAACAATCGGGGCAGCGGTTATGTTCACGAATACCGCTTACTTGAAAGTGTTGTCGGGTGAAGATTCCTACCGCACGATGGAAAATGATATTACTGCTGGAATGGGTATTTTTGAAAGAACTTATTATATTTTCTCCGGCAATATGTATCAATTCCTATTCACCCAGAATGTCTTGTTGAATGTGATTCTCGGCATTTTGGCATTGGTCATCATTATGCGTTTCAAAACAGCCGCCAAGTGGATTGCGTTCGGAGTGAAGCCGGTCTTGGTCAGTATCATCACGTTTTCGATGTTGTTCCTACTGGCTTTCCGCGATATATTAAGACCGAATTTCTTGGGTGAACTCACCAATGATTTCGAAGCGATCCTGTACGCGCTGTTTTTCGGCAGCATCGTGATTTCGGTCATCGTGTTCGTCAGCGATAAGATGTACAAAACACGCATCCTCTATTACCTTTTCGGAGTGGCGTTTATGGTTGCGCCGTTTGTCTTCATTACGCCATTCGGACCGCGGGGCGTATTGGCGTCCTACATCTTCATGGTCCTCGTTGCTCTTGAAATGCTGGCTTTCTCGCTGAAGGGCAAAGAAGCAATATCGATGAAGGTGGCGAAACCGCTTATGGCTGTTGCTCTTTCAACCGTGTTAATCTATGCCTATATTTTCGGTATGAACGGTGCTGCTAGCCGTGACCGCCTTGAACATCTAGAACAAGAAGTGAATGCAGGGGCACAAGTGATTGAGATGAAAGAATTGCCATTTTCTCAATTCCATTGGATGCCTTCTCCAAAACCGGACATGTACCATACCAAAACATTTAAAATGTTTTACGATGTTCCCGAAGACACGGAACTGAAAATTGTCCCTTACCGCGAATAAATGAAAATGAATGATAAATGGAGGGTTTTATGAAAAAGCTATCGGTGATTATCCCTTGCTATAACGAAAGTGCTCCTTTAATCAATACCCATAGGGAAGTGAAAACCGTACTCGAAAATTACGAGCTGCGGAAAATATACGATTACGAAATGATTTTTGTCGACGATGGCAGTTCAGATGATACATTCCAGATCATCAAGGAGCTGGCATCCCATGATAGCCATGTGAAGTACATATCATTCACCCGTAATTTCGGAAAAGAGGCCGGAATGCTTGCCGGGCTGTCCCATGCACAAGGCGACGTAGTCATCATCATCGATGCCGATCTCCAGCATCCGCCGCACCTGATTCTGGAAATGGTCCGCTATTACGAAGAAGAGGGCTATGACCAGGTCATTGCACGGCGTTCTCGAAAAGGAGAAAAGTTTGCGCGCAAGTTGGCTGCTAAATTTTATTACGGTATCATCAACAAAGTGATGGAAGTGGAGCTTGGCGACGGCATTGGCGACTTCCGCCTCTTGAGCCACAGAGCTGTCGATGCTTTGCTGTCGATGCCTGAATACAACCGTTTTTCAAAAGGCTTGTTTTCATGGATCGGCTTCGAGAAAAAAATCATTGAATACGAAAACCAGGAGCGGGCTGCAGGAGAAAGCAAATGGGGGTTTTTCAGCTTGCTGAACTATGCCATTGACGGGCTGATTTCGTTTAACAGCAAGCCGCTTCGCTTTTTCATCTATCTGGGGATGGCCATTACATTTTTGAACTTTCTCTACATCGGTTTTTCATTCGTCAACATCCTGCTCTTCGGCATTGAAATGCAGGGTACTTCACATTGATCTCTGCAATCCTGCTATTGAGCGGTATCCAGTTGATTTCCATTGGTGTAGTCGGAGAGTACGTGGGACGGATTTTCTACGAAGTCAAACGGCGCCCGAATTTCATCATCGATAAATCAAATATCGAGTCAGGAGCACGACATGAATAATAACGAATCGTTAAATCAAGATAAAGGCAAGGCCAGCGGGCTTATGGCTCTTATTAAAAAACACCAGTCGTTTTTAAGGTTTGTAATTGTGGGTTTTATCAACACAGCTAATTATTACATCCTTTATCTTTTGTTGTTGGCGGCAGGCTTGCCTTATATCTTAAGCCATTCCCTCGCATTCGGCATAAGCATGATCGGCTCGTTTTACCTGAATTGCTATTTCACTTATAAAACTAAGCCGACTTTGAAAAAGTTCCTGCAGTTCCCGATGACCTATATCGTCAACTACAGCGTCACAACATTATCACTGTTCGTGCTTGTCGACTTGCTGGACATGCACCTTTTTGTTGCACCAATTATCGCGGCAATTTTGCCAATCCCATTCACCTATCTCGTTTCGAAATGGATTCTTGATAAATAGTTCTTGAATTCATGAGTGAGATGAAAATGTGATCTGAAGATTAATCAATAACCCAAAATCGCCTCTGCAGTCCAGAGGCGGTTTTTTTGATGCATAAATGACTCAGTCCGGAAATCGTTTCAGGAAAAAATGGAATTTATGCTATAATGGGGAGATTAATTTTTCCATATATGATTGGCCAAAAGAATAGACGCAGTTGAAAGGAAATGTATAAATGAAAGATGCCTTGCATATCAAACAAACACTACAAAATATAAGCATGGATTTGAAAATGGCGGATGAATACATCATCCACAGCATTTTTCTGTTGAATCCCCAGACCGAAGAGATGAAAGTATACGCTTCTACAAACCCTGGCCCCGAGTACCATTTTGACATGCCTATCGAATCATTTCTTAACGAGCTGAAGAAAGAAAAAACAGCAGAAGAGATGTTGGCTGAAAGTGCTGCTGAAAATGCACTCGAACAGGAGGATGCGCCTAGGGCCAAAACCGGCCTCTGGTATTGGTATGCGGCAGTTGAGCTTGACCAGTCCAAAGCCTCTGCTGAATTGATCGAGAAAGGCAGAAACAGTGCAGCAGCGCGTGACCCAGAAAGCATGACGCAGTGGAGAGAAGAAGATTCCAGAATCATCCGCAATCTCCGCATCGGAAAGTTTAAGCGAACAGCTGTGGACGGACTTGGCATTGTTGCTGAGTCAGGCCATACAATACTGACATATCTCAATAAGTTTGGATATGTAGTGACAGCAGTGGATGAAAAAACATCTATTAAAGTAAAGCTGCAGATTGAAAAGCTGAAAACAGGCAAAAATACGGTAAATGTAGAAGGCCGCATCAATACGGGCTTTTTCCCATTGACGAATTGCAAAGCCGTGCTGAAATCGCGGACTACAGTCAACGAGTACTTTTTTGACATCCGGCTCAATCGCGACGAGGAGAAGTTCACAACGAAATATGGCAAGAATATTTATTTATTCGAATTGGAGATTCCATTCGATCATTTGCTGCCTTATAAAGAAGACGTCTATGATTTGTTCCTGGAAGGGAATATGGCATTTTCCATGGAGCCTGTCAGAATGCGTGTCGGCAGGCCGACGATGCGCGCGAAATACATGTTCAACGAGCTTTCAGGAGAAAGTGAACAGGAAATTTTGCTCATCAATCCCTATTACACACTGTATAAATCCAACCTTTCGTTCGAAGTATTCCCTTTTAAAGAAGAGAATTATAAATACCTGAAAAAAATGCGCAGATTCCCACGTCTGCGCCAGCTGATGAATCGCGGGAAAGATGTCTGGCTGGTTGGTGAAAGACCGTATAAGGCTCAGGATACTGGCTATCACTTCTTCAAATACATGCGGCAGCAGCATCCGGAGAAAAATGTCTATTATGTCATTTCGAAAGATTCTCCGGAATACGAAAACGTCGCTTCTTTAGGAAATGTGCTTGAATTCGGTTCAAAAGAGCACATTAAAAACGCCGTTATCGCAACGAAGATCTTTTCTTCACACCATGGCAATTACCTGTTCCCGCTGCGCACGAAATCCTTTGATAAACTGGTCAAAGCGACGCGTATTTTCTTGCAGCATGGCGTCATGGGTGTCAAAAACATGACGAATCTTTACGGCGTCACTTCATCTTCATTCAAGGCGGATTTGTTCATCGTCAGTTCCGAATACGAGAAAGAATACATTTCCAGCGATTTCGGCTATAAAAAAGAAGACATTGCGGTAACCGGCTTAGCGCGTTATGATGCGTTGTTCAAACAAGATACAGCGGTCAAAAAGCAGGTTCTTATCATTCCAACGTGGAGAGATTGGATCCAAAATATTGAAAGCTTCCTGGAAAGCGAGTATTATTTCCGCTACAATAGCTTGATCAATAACGCCGAACTTCAACGCCACGCTCAGGATCAAGGGTATGAACTGGTTTTTTGCCTGCATCCCAATATGCAAGCATTCTCCTCGTACTTTGAAAATTCTCCGGTAAATGTGATTTACCAGGGGGATGTCGATGTGCAGCAGCTGATCAAGGAAAGCGCTTTGCTCGTCACCGATTACTCAAGTGTCGCATTCGACTTCAGTTTTCTCCATAAACCGGTCATTTATTACCAATTCGATCGGACGAAGTTCATCGGCCCTAAAGGCTCCCACTTGGATCTGCTCAATGATTTGCCGGGTAAAATTACGGAAGAAGAATCCGAGCTGGTGGAGGAACTTAAAAAAAACGTGGACAATGGTTTTGTGATGGAAGAATTGTACAAGGAGAAAGCGAACCGGTTTATCGCTTATCGCGACGAATTGTCCTCACAGCGCATTTATGAAGCCGCTCTTGTTTATGAAAAGAAAAAGGAATTTCTTTCATCACTTAAAGAAAGTGAATTCGCTATGGACGTGTATAAGAAGTTCCGCAGATCGAAAATCTACTTCCCGGTGATGAAGAAAGTGTACACCATCATGAGAACAGTGCTGCCCGTCAATAAAAACAAAGCCTTTTTCGAAAGTGGGATCGGCAAAAACTTCAGTGATAGCCCGAAAGAGATTTTTGACGTGCTGCAAGCAGAGAAACGGGATTTGGAATACATCTGGTCCTATAACCGCAAAGTGAATCAAAGCTACGACAATACGCGGATTATCGAACGCCTTAGCCCAGCCTATTATTACCACTTGGCGACATCGCGCTATTGGATCAATAACCAGAATTTCCCGACCTACATCAAAAAACGCAGAGGCACTTCGTATCTCCAGACATGGCATGGCACGCCGCTCAAACGGATGCTCCATGACATCGAGGAAATTCAAGGTCGCGATGAAACCTATCTTGAACGCGTATCATCAGCTGTGAAAAGCTGGGATTACCTGATATCGCCGTCCCGTTATGCCACTGAAAGCTTCAAAAGCGCTTTCCGCTATACAGGTCCGGTGATTGAAGAAGGCTATCCGCGAAACGACATTTTTTACCGGGAAAACAGCGAATCCCAAGCCCAGGAATTAAAGGAACGCCTTAAAATCGACCCGGATAAGAAAGTGATTTTGTACGCCATGACATTCCGGGATAACCAAACCGCAGGCAATAAATTCACGATCGATTTGCCAATCGACTTTGAAAAATTCCATGAACGCCTGGGCGATGAGTACGTGCTGTTGATCCGTCTTCACGTAGTCATCAGCAATAAGTTGAAAATACCTGCCGAGTACAAGGAGTCGATCATCAATGTCTCCTCATATCCGGATATTCAGGAATTGATGCTGATTTCCGATGCTTTGGTGACAGACTATTCTTCTGTGTTCTTCGATTTTCTGAATACGGATAAACCGATTCTGTTTTATACGTATGACTTGGAAGAATACCGTGACAAATTGCGCGGCTTTTACATCGATTTCGAAAAAGACGCACCGGGGCCGCTGTGCCTGACTGAAGATGCCCTTTACGATTCGATGGCAGACCTTGACGCTGTAAAAGCGGTCTACCAAGGCAAGTACAGCGAGGCGAAGCAGAAGTTCACGTATTTGGACGATGGCCAAGCTTCCAAACGTGTTATCGAAAAATTCTTCAAATAGCATGAAATACTCCGGGTTTATCTAAGCCTGAAGAGCAAAACAGCCGCTTCTCGAGTTGAGAGGCGGCTGTTTTTTATTGTCCCTAGGGCACGAGTTTTTTTACAAGCGGGATTTTTCGCATCACCAACACGGTGATGATGCTGATAATGAGTGTTAAAAGCACTTTATAAGGTATTTCCAGATAAGCATTCATGTCGAGCCAAAGGAACGGTGTGAATGTTGAAAGTATTCGGATGACGAGGTAATGGACTAAATAGATGCCAAAATTGGTTTTGTTGATGATGGCAGGTATGAAGTGCTTGATGGACCCCTCACTGATGGGCAAGTGCTTTAGGAAGACGAATATGCCAATGCTCGACAATAAGACTGTCGGGGAATGGTAATCATACCAGAAGGCACGAAATTCTCCGTTTGCCTGCATGGTGAATGAATAGGTAAGGAAAAAAGTGCCTGCAATTCCCACAAATATTCCGGCATACGCTAGCTTTCTCATCAACGAGCTGATTTCGTAAGTGATCAAGTAATAGCCAAGTACATAATAGCCGATATAGCTGGTGGCGAAATACAATTCGATTTCAAAGCTGAATCCCACATAATGCTTCAGCAGGCGCACTGCCACCGAAATGTACAGCCATAAAGCTAAGAAGTAGGTGACATCTTTTTTCTGTGCGTTTTTCAGAAGCAATTTCAATAAAGGCGTGATCATGTACATCCCCAATAACATGTAAATGAACCATAGATGAATGGAAATATCATTGGCGGAAAAACGCGTGATAAAATCCAGCATGTCTGCAGGATAGCGGTCCTGGAACACGTAATACAAATAATAGATTGCACTCCAGCCTAACAAAGGGACAAAGACCTTACTAGCCCTTTTGGCGAAGAAAGTGCGATAAGTGGATTCACGGGAATCACTTAACATTAAGGCGCCGCTGATCATGATGAAAATCGGGACACACCAACGGGAAATCGATTCATAGAAATTGCCTGCTAACCAACGAGCAGGCGAGTCATTGTAATTGGTCAAGACAAAACCTGCGCAAATATGGACAGTTACAACAGCGATGGTCGCTAGAATCCTTAACCAATCCAAAAATAAAAAGTGCTTCAACAAAATCTACCTGCTTTCATAAAACGAATAAGTTTTTGAATATGTTTTAAAATACGAACGAACTTAATTATTATACGATTATCGGCTTAGGTCAATCGGCCACAAGCAATATATTTCCCTTACCGAATTCCTGTATTTAGGAAAAGAATTCCATTTTCCTTTAACAACATGAGATAATAGGACAAATGGAATCAAACGACAGGTTTTTTATCCCGAAATATGGACCTCATGCCTATATAGGAATGAGTGAAATAAATTTCGTCTTTTTGAAAATCAGCAGATCAGAAAGAGGGGGAGGCTCATGGCGAGGCGTTACATTATTGCGGTTTCGGTGTTTTTGGCGTTAGGCATCGTACTGCTTCTAATTGGATTCTCGAAAGATGATGCAACAGGCGAGGCTTTTTCGCCATCAGCCGCTTATACTGACAAAGGAAAGGGCACAGAAGAACGGCAATGGGTCGGGGACCGGAAAAGTATGCCTCCCGGTGTTTATACAGTAAAGACTGATGAAACAATTAAAATAACAATGAGGGATGGCATAAAGCTTGAGGGCCGTTTGTTGCTTCCGCAAGGACTGGTAGGCCCGTATGCCACGATTGTCCAATTGAATGGCTATGGGAATGGAAAAGCGGGAGGGCCGTCTGAAGAACCGCTGATGAATTTGGCGGAACGGGGCTACGCAGTGCTCCATGTCAGCATGAGGGGAACGGGGGCATCCGAAGGCGAAATCGGACTTTATGAATCTTATGCCGCAGACGGCTATGACGTGATCGAATGGGCAGCTTCCCAGCAATGGAGCAGCGGTGAAGTCGCAACGGTTGGCGCCTCGCTGCAAGGCATTACACAATGGCTTGCAGCAAAAGAGCTGCCGCCGAGCTTGAAAGCAATCAGCCCGGTCATTGCCTGCGCCGATTGCTATGAATTCCTATGGCATCCTGGTCGGATGGAAGCGGGGACAGGCAGGATTGAACGGACCGAGGAATTCCTGGCTGCGAAAATCCACCGGGATTACGACAGCTGGTGGCAGGATCGCACTGTTGCAGAAAATCAGCTGAAGGAAATTGCGGAGGCAGGCATAGCGGTGCTCGTTTCCGGCGGCTGGAACGATTACATCAGCCCGGGCAATGTGGATGCCTATGAACACATCCGTTCAGCAGAAGGAAGCGGCCATTTGATCATGTCCGCAGGAGGGCATTCGCGTTTATCTGCGGTTATGCCGTATGAATTTGAGGATTACCAGGCGCTGTGGCTCGACCATCAATTGAATGGAGAGCAGAACAGCGTGAGTTCATCGCCGCCGGTTTTGATATATGTACAGGGAGCCGAGCAATGGCGCTACGAAAGCGCATGGCCGATCCCTGATGCACAGCTTGAGGAATTGTTTTTCAGCGATCAAAAAAGCGGATCCATCTTCAGCGTTAATGATGGGTCATTGACAGAGCAAGCACCGAGAAAGCCGCTAGCTTTCACGAGTTATGGCTATTCGCCGATCAAGGGGCCTTTTTTGCCGACATTATTGAGTGCATCGGGGCGTTCTTTGGCTAATCAGCATAAATACGAAACGAAAACAGCGACCTGGACGACGGGCAGGCTATCGGCGCCGACCGAAGTGACTGGCGTTGTAAAGGCCAAATTTTGGGCGGAAGTGAATGCGGAAGATGCAGATTTCGTCCTGCAGCTCACCGATGTCGCCCCTGATGGCAGTTCGAAGCAGGTGGCCGCCGGGTATTTGAATGCGAGCCGCGCCGAATCGAGAACGGAACCCGAGCCCCTCATTCCTGGGGAAATCAACGAGTATACAATTGAATTCCAGCCTACATCCTATGTTTTTCAAAAAAATCATCGGCTGCGCCTGAGCATTGCAGGGGGTGCAGAAATGCAGCCGGAACAGAAATCACCGCAAGGCCCTGGCAAAAACCAAAGTCCATCAGCGGTGACAATCTACCAGGATCAAAACCATCCATCCAGCCTGTCGCTGCCATTGATCGGCGTGCCGGCATTCGACACAATGGAATGAAAACCAAATCAAAAGCCGCAGCAGGCGCTGCGGCTTTTTGCTATTCATCCCGTACTTCCAAATTGATCGGGCGTATTGTTCCCCATGGAGAGACATCGATGGTCACTTGCAAATCGACTGCATCTTCCAAATCAGGTCCAAGGCCTTGTTCAACGTAATATTGTTCTAGCTGTGGTGCAACCACACGGTTATCGTAAGTGGTGCCGCTGATGGCACCGAAAAACGGTTCGTTTTCCATCCGGTCAATGACCGCGTAGCCATCTGCTTCTTCTTTCAAGGTGAAATAGATGGGTCCGTCTTTGATGCCGGAAGGTGCTTCAAGATCAGGGTATTGCAGCATGACATATTCGCCGTAGAAAGGATCGAACGGATCGTAAGGTTCGGCACGGAGCATGTATTGGTCACCGAACCAGGAAGCCGCATAGAAGCTGGTGACAAGGATTGCCACGAATACGGTCATGAGTATCGGCAGGAGCCATGTTTTCATGGTGAAACACCTTCTCTCTTACGGTTGAGCCACCAGGCGATGCCGGAAAGGGCGAACAGCAGAAGCGCACCGATCAGGAAGAACAGCGACATATCCAGGCGTTCCCACGCATAGATGACATAAATGACGAATTGTACGACGATGAAATAAATGAAGCCGAGTGCCAATGGTTTATCTTGCCGTTGGGCAATAATCAAATAGGCGAGAGCTGACAGTTCGGCGACGATCGCCAAGGCGATGGCTGTTTCATCAAATAACAGGAAGCCCATCGCGCCAAGCAGGGCAATCCACATGACAGGTCTGAATTTGATATACGCCACTACTAGGACAACGAGCCCAGTTACTGCTAACGCAATCGATTCCGGCCAATTCAAGTCAACAAGCGACATTTCGGTTTCGCCGCGCACTGCTAAATAGACCACGAGCATGATTGCGCCAAAAACCAGGTACAGCGGCGACAGCAAGCGCTGCTTGTCGGCCGGTATGATGATTAGCAGCAATACGAGGGCGAATAAAGTCCAGACTGGCCAAAACGGACTGTTATACTCGACCAGATTCCACAGCATCAGCCCTGAGAAGAACAGCAGCATCCAGCTGAAAATCATCGGCGCATTGTCTTTGCTGAAGAAGAACCATGCCAAAGCCACGGCAATGAAGATTCCCCATTCAAGCCAGCCGGCTTGCGGCAGGAACGACATCAATGTTGAGATGCCGAATATGAATGCGACAACAGCGTAAGCAAAATGGCGCCAGTAGAAGTAATGGGCTAGTGCAGCAATGTAGATAGCCCACGGCAACACCGAGTTGGATGTAGAAAAATGGAATGTCTGCGCAGTTACCAGGATACTCGCTGCGAACATTGCCAAACCGAGCAGCCTGAAAATGATCGGACGTCCAAAATGCTTTTTCTCTGAAAAATAAGCTAAGATATAAAAAATCCACATCAGCAAAACGACCATAGCCACTTTCAGCAAATCCGGGATCAGCTGCCAGTTGGCGGCGATAAAACTGAAGACGGCCAGAGCGAAGAAAATAAGTCCGATGACCAAAAGCAACGGCACTTTTCTCTTTTGCGGCTGGCGTTTTTCAAATGCTAAAATGCGGTCGAAAGCCGCTTGGTCCAGCAATCCTTCGTTGCGCCACTGCACCAATTTCCGTTCGGTTTCCATACAAGCACCTCCCTAATCTTTACCTGTATTATAAACCTTTATTATCAGAATTGATAGAAAATAAGAGCGGTTAGGCACGCGGAAACAGGAATATTTTACTGCATATTTGATTTTCAACATGCATTGGCATTTAACAGTTAAAGCTGGTTTTAAGGGAGCCGCGAAGGGTAAAATGGGGAAAAGGCCTTTGGCCGAAACCATCAATGGGAGCTCGTATTTAAGAGGGGGAAGCATAATGGCTAAAGATTATATATTGTCAATCGACCAAGGGACCACCAGTTCACGTGCGATTCTGTTTAATCACGAAGGGGAAATCGTCGCGGTCGGGCAACAGGAATTCGAACAGTTTTTCCAGAAGCCTGGCTGGGTGGAACATGATGCCAGTGAAATATGGACTTCCGTACTGGCTTGCATAGCGCAAGTGCTCCGTATCGCAGACATCAATCCGAATCAGGTGGCAGGGATTGGCATTACGAATCAGCGTGAAACAACAGTTGTCTGGGACCGCCATACTGGCCGACCTGTGTACAAAGCAATCGTTTGGCAATCTCGCCAGACAGATGCAATCTGCAAGGATTTAAAGGAGCAGGGCCTTGAAGGCAAATTCCGGGAGAAAACAGGCTTGCTGCTCGACGCTTATTTCTCAGGGACGAAAGTCAAATGGATCCTTGACCATGTGGAAGGCGCCAGGGAAAAAGCGGATCGCGGCGACCTGATGTTCGGAACGATCGATTCATGGCTGGTCTACAAGCTGTCAGGCGGCAAACGGCATGTGACGGATTACAGCAATGCGTCCCGTACCTTAATGTACAATATTTACGAACTCCAATGGGATAAGGAATTATTGGCTATTTTAACGGTGCCGGAAAGCATGCTGCCGGAAGTGCGGCCATCGTCTGAAATCTATGCCCATACAATCGACTATCATTTCTTCGGCTGTGAAGTGCCGATTGCGGGAATTGCGGGAGACCAGCAGGCAGCATTGTTCGGCCAAGCGTGCTTTGAAAAGGGCATGGCAAAAAACACCTATGGCACCGGCTGTTTCATGTTGATGAATACGGGTGAGCAAGGCATGAAATCCGAACACGGCTTGCTGACGACGATTGCTTGGGGAGTCGGCGGCAAAGTGGAGTATGCGCTGGAAGGCAGCATATTCGTAGCGGGATCCGCTATTCAATGGCTGCGTGACGGGCTGCAGCTGTTGGACAAGGCTTCCGACAGCGAACAGTTCGCAAGGCAAGTGGAAACCGCTGATGGAGTATACATGGTGCCGGCTTTTGTGGGGCTCGGGACGCCTTATTGGGATACGGATGCACGAGGGGCGATTTTCGGCTTGACGCGCGGCACCACTAAGTCCCATCTGATCCGTGCCACACTTGAATCCCTCGCGTATCAGACGAAGGATGTCGTCGATGTCATGGTCGAAGATTCCGGCATCGAGCTGAAAACATTGCGCGTTGACGGCGGAGCAGTAGCCAATGACTTGCTGATGCAATTCCAGAGCGATATACTCGGAGTTCCTGTGGAACGGCCGGAAGTCCAGGAAACCACTGCGCTCGGCTCTGCTTATTTAGCCGGTCTCGCTGTCGGCTACTGGAAAGACAAAGAAGAAATCGCACATCAATGGAAGCTTGATAAGACATTTGATCCGTCGATGGAAGATGGTCAGCGAGATGAACTGTACAGCGGCTGGCAGCAAGCAGTCGCGGCAACCCGAACTTTTAAAACCAAGAATGGCAGCTGAACCATATTTGTGGCGGCCGAAAATTGAATGCAGAGCCTGTGGATTGTTAATAGCCACAGGCTTTTTTTATTGAAATAAAGGGTTATTGCGTCTGCCGTCGTATGTTATTCAGTAAATCAGCTTTCATTCTTTGAAACGGGGTGGAAACATGGAGAAAAGGAAAGGCAAGGGCTTGTGGCAAAAAATGGCCCTAAGCGGCGCAGCTGCAGCTATCGTCTATTCGCTGCATGTCATCATTGGCGGCGCTTTATGGGATGGCTACAGCCATGTCAGGCAGACCATCAGCGAATTGACCGGCAACGGCGCTCCGGATGCGGGCATGCTGAAAATCTTCACCGTTATTTACGGCATTTTGGCTTTGGTTTTTTCCGTGTCGGTGTACATGCTTTTTTTGAAATACAAGGTCCATAAATGGGCATTGACGGGAGCGGCGCTGCTGATCCTCATGGAATTCACATCGCTTGTCGGCTACAACCTTTTTCCGCTCGAAGACGGAGGTGCTGTCCTGACGGCCGGCAACCTCATGCATTTGGCAGTAACAGCAATTGTCGCATTGTCGGCAATCGGTGCGATTTTTGCGATTAGCTTCGGCCTGCTGAAGACAGAGTATTTCCGGTCAATCGGAATGCTGTCGCTGTTTTGCGCTGTGGTGGTGACCATTTCAGGAATCGCCACACCCGTTGTGCTCAATAATGGCATGGCAATTGCCGGCCTAGTGGAACGCATCAATATCTTCACATTGCAGCTTTGGCTTTTTGCATTGTCGCTTTTCCTGTTCAACGCCAAGCTGCCAAAAAAATCAGCGTTGGATTTAGAACGAATGGGCCTAATCGATGTGTACCGGCAATCCGGGCGGTGACGACAATGAAAAAAACCGCTCTTCCGAAGTGCGGAAGGGCGGTTGGCATTAATAATAGTTGATCGGCGTATAAACGGAGTTCCAAGCTTTCGGGCTTTTGCCATATGCATTTGCCCCCAGGTCGCTATTGAATAAGGTGAAAGCGATGAGCGCAACCCATCCGATGACAGGAACGAGATACAGCAGGGACCACCATCCGCTGCGTCCGGTGTCATGAAGGCGGCGTATCGTCACAGAGGCAGTTGGAGCGGCAATGGCGAGCGCGTAGATTGTAGATAAGATGCCGATATCCTGAGCCAGTTGCAGCCCAAGCAGTGTTTCGATAATGATTAGGCCTGCAGCAAGCACTGAAGCGATCAACATGAACATCCAAAATTCTCTTCTTCTGGATCTCCCTTTGAAATCGAATGACTTTTTGACGGCATTTACAAAATCCTGCATAAACAAACCTCCTAGGTAGTAATGCTTAATTAACATGATTATACCAATCTACCTAAATGCTGTATAGATAGTTTTAACCAAATATACTGATTATTTTCAATTATTGATAAATAGAGAGAAAAAAATACAAAAAAAGCCGTCTTTTGCTAAAATGCAAAGACGGCTTGAGTCATTTAATTGATGAAAAATTTTCTGGCTTCTAATTATCGCCAGCTTCGGCTTTCTTTTTCAGCTCAGCCAACAGCCAGTAGTTGAGATAGAATCCCTCCGCACGGACCAATTCGCGCTCTTCCGGGATTTTCGCATGGATGAAACTGTCGATCAACCCCAATTCCAGCACCTGGTTCCAAGGATCGCTTTCAAGCTGTTCATCTGTGAATACGGAAATCATGAAAGAGGCAGCGCCATTCCGCGTCAGGATTTGCTGCTCGACGCCTTCAAGGGCATAAATAGCGTCGAGGCGAGACTTGTGGAGACTATGCAATTCCTGGTCTATGCGCAGAAGGCCCATTGACAGCATATTCGAGAAGCTAAGGGTGTTGAGCGGTTCTTCAACCCCCAAGTCATTCGTATAGCCCCCCACGGCTAAGCCATAATCCATGAGAAATTGTACCGCGCCGTCAAACCACTCGCCTTCATAAGGGTAGGTTAGGTCAAAATGATCCAGCATCGCGCCCTGGTTCTTCAAACCGATGCGCAGTTCCTGTATCGCTTTTTCGTTATTTGCCAATTGGCGGAAGGTGATGTTTTTTTCGAGCGACAATGCCGCTGCGGCACCTCCCGCTTCACCAGCCGCCATGCCAGTCGGAATAATACGGGCGCTGCCGGCAGCGAGTGAAGAATAACCGGCTGAGCGGCTGACGACCAACAGGTTTTCAATTTCGAGCGGCACCAATGAGCGGAAAGGAATAGCGTATTGCACCGGGCTCGAGAGAACATAGCCATAATCCCCTAATGAAGTTGCTTGAACATCGACAGGGTAGCCGCCGAATCCGATGCTGTCCCATTGGTCAGCGTTTTTCCAGATGTCCGACATGGGCAGCATATATTCGGATTTTATATGGCGCGTTTCCCGGACGTATAGCTCGGAAGGGGGTTCCGCGATAACTGCGTTTTCAAAGCCTGGGAAATTGGCACGGAGATAGGACAGGATATGTTCTGCTTCCCGATTGCCTTTTTCCAGTGCTTCCGTTTTTGATTTTTTGTCGAGGCCATCAACGCCGAAGATCTGAAGGGCATTGATATAAAATTGTTCCTCGCCGCCTTCTGGTGTTGTGCGGACGATATTCAAGCCGCGCAGGCGCGTGTTCCCTTCTTTGGGTTTGTAATCGTAATGCAATTCACTGAAGCCCCAGCCAACGGAAGGGGTCACTTCAGCAGGGCCGAAGGTTTCTTCTTTGGCCGCTCTTTTTACACCTTCCCAATCAACGCCTGTTAAATGGATGACCGGAGTTACAGCCATCAAGCGGTCTTTGAGGTTGATGTCCTCGCCTCCTAAAAAATAGGGGGCACCGGCATCGGTAGCAAAGGTGGCGTCTTGGGTTGCGTCGATAAAACGGCTGCCGTAAACAGTGAATTCTTTGCCTTGTGTTGTCAGCACCGCACCAATGACAGTGGAATTGCCGTCTTTCACTGCGTTTTTGAGCTCAGTATTGAACGATAAGGTCAGCGTGGGTTCTTTTTCCGCGAGTTCCAAAAAAGCACTTTTGGCTCTTTCAATTTCAAAAGCACTATCAGCACCGACCATTTCATGCCATTCTTTGAAAATACCGCCGAAAGCATTATGGCCTCCGATACCTTGGACCATATCGATGAAGTTGAGTTTGCCGAATGTCATAAGCCCGCCAAGCCCGCTCCGTTCTTCCACCAGCAGAACTTCAGCGCCGTTGCGTGCAGCTGAAACGGCTGCGGCCACCCCTTCAGGTTCTCCGCCTATTACAATAACGTCATAACTTTCCTTGCTTAGCGGTGCCTTGCTGGCAGAAGAGGTCTCGAAAAGCCAAGCGATACCAAAAATGATGGCTACAAGGGCTGCTCCAACGAGTCCAACTTTAAATTTCACGATGAATTCCTCCTAATAGAATCAAAAAAACAATAAATTTAGGTTTAAAAAAACTATGCATTTTCCTATTTTTACATATTTACAAGGTAATGTGAAGTATAATTGTTAAATTTATGTAAAATATAGTTTTATTACAAATGAAATTATTTTATTACAAATAGCAACCATTCGTAGTTCGCCTTCGTCAATGAGTTTATAATGAGGGCTATTACATCTATTGAGAATTCTGCAACTAGGGGGTACTGACATGACTTGTGGAAAATGCGGACATGAAAATGGCCAGCAAGATAATTTTTGCGGAAATTGCGGAAATGCGTTAACAAATAATCCTGCAGCCGGCAAGCCGAGAAACAAAACGGCGGTAATTCTCTTGTCGATTTTGGCAGTAGGAGGAATCGGTTTTGGTGCCGCCTGGCTTATGCCGGATGGGACAGGCTCATCAGCGGGTGAGATTGAAGAGCCGGAGCAGCTCGTAAAGACGGAAGAACCTGTTGAAGGGGCTGTCATCCAAGCGCAAGATATTGTGCCGCCATCTGAACAGCCGGAAAAGGTGGAACCGAAAAAAATCGGTAAAACGGAAGTGATCAAGGAATCTCAGCAAAAAACATATACAATCTTGACAGAAGGCGGACAAGGATCCGGATTCCTGTTCACCGACCAAGGCATGGTAGTGACAAATGCGCATGTCGTAGCCGGCTATACGGATGTTATTGTACGGAACATCAACGGCCAGGATGTTCCTGGAGAAGTAATTGGCATATCAGATGAATCGGATATCGCCTTGATCAAAGTGGAAGCATTCGAAGGGATTGCACCGCTTGAAAGCGAAATGGAGCCGACGGATATCGGCACGGAAATTATCGCGCTCGGCAGTCCGTCCGGTTTTGAGAACACGGCAACAATTGGCTACCTGACCGGCATTGACCGTGATTTTGAACAGGGGTTCCTGTATGAGGACATTTATCAGATTGATGCGCCGATTGCGCCAGGCAGCAGTGGGGGCCCATTGCTGGATGCCAGTACGGGGAAAGTGATCGGCATCAATTCACTCGTTATGACAGAAGGCGATTCCATCGGCTTTTCTATTCCGCTGTATTCCATGCACGCGGAACTTACACAATGGGCTGAAAACCCGATGGCTCCTGAAGAAGTAACAGAAAACCTGCAGGTCTACGATGATTTCACCACATACGAAGACGAAGATTATGAGTACGATTACGATTTGGAAATGGAGTTCAACGAAACGAACTTAAGCCAGTTTATCGGCGATTTCCGTTATTACTATGAACTCGCATTGCAGAACGAAGATTTCTTTTATGTACAGAATGTGCTGGTTTATGAGAGCGATATCTACAACAGCATCCTTGAATACATCAATGAAATTGCCGGGCAGGGCATGGAGTTCAATTTCAGGAAATTAGAGATAACGGATATTGAAATCAAAGATGATTATGCTGTCGTGCAGACCGAAGAATCGTTCGATTTCAAAAACGCCGAAGGCGAATTATCGGTTGAAGAACGGCTCAAATCCTATACAATCGTGATGGACGAGAATGGCTTCTATTATGTATCGGATATCATTAACCACGAGTAACAAAGCGCACGGTACAGGGAATGTCCCTGTACCGTGTTTTTTAGCATCAAAAAACACACCAGCTTATGCATGGTGTGTTTCGTTATGGCTGGAACGGCCGCGGCTTTCCTCTTCGTAAATCGACATGATCAAATGTTTGGTGGAATGGCCATTGGAATAGGTATTCCAATGGTTTCGAAAATCCTCAATCTGGGCGTAATCGATTTCGGGGTCAGCTATATGCTGGATCACTTCGGAAGTGGTCTTGGCGATGGGGCCAGGGAAGTAGTGGCTGTTTTCTGCCCATATTCCTTGGGTGCGGCCATATGATTCAGAATCGTATGTATAGAAAATCATTTTTTTGCCCAGCAGCGAAAATTCCACAGGAATCGAAGAATAGTCGGTTACTAGGATATCGCTTACCAGCAATAGCTCGTTGAGATGAGGATAATCGCTCGCGAGCAGGACGCGTGGATGGTCCGGCAGCTTCGCCGCTTCATGCACAGAAGGGTGGAGACGCACAATAATCAGCACATCGTCCGGCAATTCTTCCAGCATTTTAGCGATATCAAGCTTCAATTCCATTTTCTGAAGCGCATCTTTGCGGAATGTTGGTGCGTAAAGGACCACCTTTTTCCCGATAACCGAAGGAAAGGCTTTTTTCACCCGTTCCAAACCCCGGGCTTTAGCTTCTTCATCAAAATAGAAGTCGGTCTGCGGCACACCTGTATAGAGAAAATGGCTTTGGTCGACGTGAAAAGAAGCTGAAAAGATATCCGCCATTTGCTGCGAACCGACTGGAATGAATTGAAAGCGGTCATAGACTTGCTGAAATCGGGCTTTGGCTCTGGCGCTTCTTGCATTGGTCTCAGGATCGCTCCAGCCGAACTTCTTGATTGCTCCTGCTGCGTGCCATAATTGCACGCATTTCACTTCTTTGCGGAAAGTGACAGCGGAAAGGACGCCTGCGTAATTATCGACGAAGACATACTTTGCCGTAGCCAGGTGGTAGATGGAAAAAAGTGTATCCACGATGTTAATGGATTCAAATGCATAAATTTTCTTATTTTCCGCTGGAATCGCAGAGAAGTCGATTTTGCAGCGGGTCTGGTTGACAAAGACGATTGGGTGTCCATTGTCGCGCGCCAATTCTTTTGCCAGAAAGTATGCATTATCTCCAAACGAAGATAGAAAAACTGTTTTGTTTTTTAAAGGGAAAATTTTAAAAAAAGCAAAGCAGATTTTAAATAAGATAAGGTAAATGGAAATTCCGGCTTCTTTGATCATTGTTGGTTCAGAAGGTCAGTTTTGATTTTGGAGGTGGAAATGCCTTCAGTACGAGGCAAGTAAACCACATCACAATGTTCTTTGAGTTCGTCGAATTTCCCTTCCCAATCTGAACCCATGACAAATAAATCGATGTTATTCGATTTGATATCGGATACTTTCTGGCCCCAATTATGTTCGGGTATGACTTCATCCACGTATTTAATCGCTTCAAGAATCATTTTCCGTTCCTCAAACGAATGGTACGCAGCTTTGCCTTTTAGGGCATTGAATTCGTCGGAAGATAGCCCGACAACCAAATAATCGCCTAAATCTTTCGCTCTTTTTAAGATATTGATATGGCCATGGTGTATTAAATCGAACGTTCCGTAAGTAATTACTTTTTTCATCTATTTATTCACTCCAGAATTGCTTATTTTCTTATTTTGTACAATATGCTATGTTACCATATTATATGTTATCATCTAGAATAGCTATTTAAAATATGGTATTTATAAGGAATTTTCATGCGAATTGACATGGAAATAGTTTAACTTTCAAGTGGCGGACATTGATACAAAGAACGTGTCTGCGTTTGCGATGAAATGAATTCGCCAAGGGCACTGCTAAGAGAATGAGAAACAGGAAATAGCGAGGTAACTAAATGCTAGCGACAACATTAAAGTCTATCAAAAACAATCGATTTTTATTAAAGCTTTTCCGCACGGCCTTCGTAGTTCTGGGAAAACTCCCGCGAAAAAAGAATTTGGTGATTTTTGAAAGCTTCCATGCGAAACAATATAGTGATAATCCGAGAGCACTTTACGAATACATGAAAGAGCATTTTCCGGAATATCATCTTTTGTGGAGCGTTGACAAGAGTGCAACGCCGTTATTCGACGAATTCAAAGTGCCTTATATCCGGCGCTTTACACCTCAATGGTTCCTGACATTCCCTCGTGCCGGCTATTGGGTCAATAATGTGCGTTTGCCGCTTTGGATGCCGAAGCCATCAAAGACGGTCTACGTGCAGACTTGGCATGGTACGCCGTTGAAGAAATTGGGTCTCGATATCGAAGAAGTCCATATGCCTGGTACTGATACAGACGCTTATAAGCGTAATTTTGTTGCAGAATCTGAGAAATGGGATTATTTGATTTCGCCAAATACCTATTCAACAAGCATTTTCAAGCGGGCATTCGCTTATAAGGGCAATGTCATCGAGTCAGGGTACCCCAGAAACGATGTGCTCGCAAATCCCTCCGAAACTTTGAGCAGTACGATTAAGAAAAACCTTGGCATTCCAGGGGATAAGAAAGTCATGCTATACGCCCCGACGTGGAGGGACAACGAATTCTATAAAAAAGGGCAGTATAAATTCGACTTCAAATTTGACCTGGAAGCCTGGAAAGAGAAATATGGCTCTGAATGGGTTTTATTATCAAGAATGCATTACCTTGTCGCCGAAAACTTCGATTTTTCAGCGCACGAAGGAATCGTCTATAACGTTTCGAATTATCCGGACATCCGCGATTTGTACCTGATTTCAGATTTGCTCGTCACGGATTACTCTTCTGTTTTCTTTGATTACGCCATACTGGATCGGCCGATCATTTTCTTCATGTATGATTTGGAAACATACCGAGATCAGTTGAGAGGGTTCTATTTCGATATCGAAAAGGAAGCTCCGGGGCCAATCGTCCAAAATGAACAGCAATTATTCGATGCGCTTGACAGAATTGCAGCATCGCCTGCGGAAATGAATGCAGCAGCAATCGCTTTCAAGGAAAAATTCAATTCTTTAGAGGATGGCCGCGCTGCTGATCGGGCAGTCCGGGCTTTCCTCCGAAAATAAACGCCGTATAAAAGCCGCCATGGCAGAATGGCGGCTTTTTTACGCATTTAAACGTAAATAATATTACGTGTATGTAAATTGATATGGTTCAATTTAACCTCTCCTTAACGTTTCATCGCTAAAATGGCTTCAAATGAAATTTTTTAGGGGGTGAAAGGGGTCCGGATATGCCCGGCACTCTGACAAGCAGGAGGTGCCAACGATCATGCGGATATTGTAGAAGGGGAGGACATTTGATGATTTATTATTTCATCGCATCAAAAGGCATTCTCGGGGTAAAGACGAATATCAAAAATTTCACTTGGAGTTTTGGTACGGAAATGCCGCAAGCCACAAAGGAAGAATACGACAAATGCGCGGTCAGAATCAATGTCGTATTGGAGAATTTCAATGATGACGAGCAACTCAAGGGGATGGGGCGCTACCATTATTTCAACGGCAACCCAGGGGAAGACAAGATCTATTACACACGCAAACTCG
The DNA here is from genome assembly GCF_004761975.1 of Planococcus koreensis. Taxonomy (GTDB): domain Bacteria; phylum Bacillota; class Bacilli; order Bacillales_A; family Planococcaceae; genus Planococcus; species Planococcus koreensis. Next base: position 25,344 of record NZ_RQII01000018.1, read on the forward strand.
CATTAAATCAAAAAATGAGGGTGAAAGCGGAAAACCTGCTGTCGGATGAAGCGAAAATCACTGTCAACAAAGCCTATTATAAATTCATCACTCACAGAATCATGAATCTCCATTCGGTCCATTACATCGTCACTGATCTTGCAGCGCTGTTGCTGCTGAAAAAGGGTTACGCTCCGATCCATTGTTCGGCATTTGAAAAAGATGGAAAAACTATTGCGATATTCGCGCCGCCAGACACCGGAAAAACATTGAGCGCAACAACTGCCTGTATGGAATACGGTGCACAGTTCATAGCGGAAGATATGGCGATAACGGATGGCCACAAAATTTATGCGGTTCCGTGGACCAATTCGTTTTGCCATTACTCAAAAAACAACGATAAAAAGGGCGGGGAAGCGTCATCGAAAAATGTGAAAAAGAAAGGCTTGATGACTGCTGAAGTGACCCATATTGCCATTCTGGAAAAAGGGGCGGATGAAGTATTGCAGCTGCCGGAAAGCGTTGCTGTCAGCAAATTGATGAACTTGAACAGATACGAATTCAATTTCCTCAGAGCGCCGTTATTGACAGCATACGAATTTTTTAATCCGGGCCTGATGATTGATGATGCAACTCGGGTAGAACTCGAAATATTGTCTGGGCTCAGCCGGAAAAGCGAGAAAGTTTTTTCCCTGAAAAAAGCCAATCCTACGCATTACGCTAAAACGCTTGTTCAGGAAATGGAGCAAGAAGATGTCTTTCAAATCTCCATTGTTTAAACTCAACTCTCTCGGAGCGCATCTGCTTCTGGAGAGTTTTTTGCCTTTGCCCTAAAAGAAAAAATCATCAATGCACCCAAGATGCTTGATGAAGTAAAAGGGATATCAGTTGGAGGTGAGAACCGAAATGGCCGGTTCTGCCAGCCATATCACCATTATGTTGCATACCATTTCTTGTATTCCGGGTTCAAAGTATAGCACAGCATATGCTCTACAACTTCCCGGGTTTCAGGCTGTTCTATTTCAACCCAGTAAATTGAAATTGAGCGCGGGGCATCGTTTGCAGGAAATGCGGCTTCCTCTTCAGGGGAGGTCTTTTTGAGTTTAGCGAAATGGCGGCGGATCCGGTTGTAGATTGGAGCACCTTTTCCAATGTATAAAATCCGTTCATTGGAATCACTGAAAATATAGATGCCCTTGGCCATTCCCATATTTTTTTTGATCTTGTTGAGAAGTTGGATAGTTCCCGCATTATACGAGAAAGGCACATTTTCAATCGACTTCCATTTGTCTTTATCGAAAGCGTAATTCTCTTTGGACAATAAATCATTGATTTTTTCTCTCATCAGCATTTCCTCCTCACGTTATCCTGCGTTCAAAAGCCATATCAATTTCCTGGCTCTCAGAGCTGTGGGCATAATGCCTGCATCTACCACCAGCTCTTAATTTATAATAATACTTCTATTCTAACCAATAATTTTGAATTAAGCGATACTATTCAAAGAATTTGTAAAATTAAGTTTATTCAAGATCTTATACATCGGTTTTAGGTGAGGAAAAACCTTAAAACCGCCGGCGCATGGAGATTCGGCGCGGCGGATTCTTATTCAATATACATTAAAGGGAATTTCAATTAAATGGGTACATTTACAAACCAGCCGTTTCTTTCAAGATATCACGGCGAAGTTTGTTCTTCTTGTTTTTGTATTCCTTATGCATAGACTCAACTATTTCCGTAGAATGCCCGTTCACTTTTAAATCATGTTCCATGATTTGCATGACCGCATTGAACACTTTGTCGGTCCGTTCTTCAAGTTTAGCGGCCGCGCCAGTGTATTTATTGTAAAAATATGGGTAGCTGATTTTCTGGTCATTGGCTTCCATTTCCAAGTATTCGCTTTTTGCGAGATTGATCAGGTTGTCCAAATTATCATAGGCTTGTTCTTCGATATTCGCTAAAGCAGGCTCGTACTGGTTTTTAATATCCTTCACTGAAGCTTTTGGCGCTTTTCCTTTGGCTGCTTTAGATTCAGCAGCTTTGCCGGAATTCCCGGACTCTCCTTTTTTTGCGGATGACTTAGCGTTTTCGCTAGTGGCAGAAGCAACCGCTCCATCACTGACTTGTGAGATGGGCAAGCTGCCGGCAACGTCGACTGTGGTGACTTTGCCGTCTGCACCTGTAATGTGTCGGATCAAGTTGCCGTTTTTATCCAACACGATTTTCGAACCATCCGCAAGCTCAATGACGTATTCTTCTTTCGTCAGGATGTCGACTTCTGCATCTGATGTATTATATTCCTTAAACTCAAACAAATAGGCCAGATAACCTCCCAGCAGCAATATTATAGCAGCGAACAGAAGCCCATACTTTTTCATTTCACCATCCTCCTTACATTATTTTCAATAAGAATCAATGAAACTTAATAAATATTTACCTTAATTAATTGAATATTAACACGATTAAAAATATTAAACAATACAATCCTTAGTAAAAAAGTTGTTGATGATTCAAAAAGAATATCAGTAAGTTACATAAAAATACTGTTTTTTATCAAATACTGTTCATTTTAGTAGTAGTAACTGATATTCCGCCAACCCTCCTCAGGCCGCTATCGCTGCTTCCGGGGTCTCGGCTGTCTCGTCGCTTCGCTGCCCCGCAGGCAAGAGTTGACCGAAGCCTGCGAGGGCAATTCTTTGCGACGAAGTGCGGAGCACTGCAACACACTTTAATGTCTCGAAGCTAGCGCATCGATGCAACGTTTTTTCATGTCTCGAAGCTAGCGCATCGATGCAACGTTTTTTCATGTCTCGAAGCTAGCGCATCGATGCAGAGACAGAGACAGAGACA